>JBFHKL010000077.1:0-15602 GCA_041595375.1 Saccharicrinis sp. | reverse complement strand
TAAATAATTCCCGATTCATCTGCCCTTTTTTGAATAAATTCCAGAATCGCTTCCTTTCTTTTATATGCAGGCCTTGCTTCAATAAATATATTGGGGCGACTAAAAGAATCTTTAAAGATCTTTGCTTTGGGTAGATTTAACTGGGCGAGGATATCACCTTGAGTTAACGGATCTGCAGTAGCCGTTAAAGCCATAATAGGCACGCTTTTAAATTGTTTTTTCAAATACCCCAACCTTTTGTAATCAGGCCTAAAATCATGACCCCAGCTCGAAATGCAATGCGCTTCATCTATGGCTATTAGACTAATTTTGAGCTGCAACAAGGTATAATAAAAATGCTCCGAATTAATTTTCTCAGGAGAAACATACAAAAGCTTTATGCCCCCTTCGATCGCTTTCTTTATAATTTCCGATTGTGCAGATTCTGATATTGAACTATTCAAAAACTCTGCACTCACCCCATTCACCTGAAGTGATTCTACCTGATCTTTCATTAAGGCAATCAAAGGAGATACAACAATAGCAAGCCCTTCCTGAGCCAAAGCAGGTATTTGAAAACAAATAGATTTCCCACCCCCTGTAGGCATCAGAACCAAACTATCTTCACCCTTCATCACCGTACTAATGACTTTCTCTTGCAAGGGTCGAAAGCTACTATAACCAAAAACATCCTTCAGAATATGCTTTGCTTTTTCTACTATCATAGTACAAAAGTATTCAATTCCCAGTGAAGAGATTAGTTTTTCCTCAGCGCTTCTCCTATTTTTTTTAAAAAAATGTAACCAACAACGTGTTATCGTTGTCTAATTCTATAGAAACATAAAATGTAAAGTCATGGAAGGAATTTTAGTACCGGCAATTGTTTTTGGTTCGATCACAGCTATCGTTATATCACTTGCCTATTTTAAAAACAGGCGTATTGAACGCACCGCGCTTATTGCATCAGGCAAAGAAGCCTCTATTTTTAAAGAAGAAAATACAAAATCGACTATTCACCAGACCTTAAAGTTTGGTATGCTGTTTTTTGGCTTAGGCATCGGACTTTTATTAGGAGATTTTTTGGTTTATTTATTTGGAATGAACGAAACTGTAGCCTACTTATCTATGATGTTTTTATTTGGAGGACTTGGTCTGATTATCTATTATGTATTACAAAAGAAGCTCAATACAGAATCTGTTATTAAAGAGGAAAAGAAAAAAATTTAACGAGATATTGCAAATCCCTGTTTCATTACCTTAAACCTTAGTTTATCATTTGTCAATAGCATTTGCTGGCACATAACAATTTTTAAATTTTATTAACACATATGATTACCTGAATTTTGGATTTAATAGGCATATTTGCAGTAGGGATTTTTCATAAAACTTGGATTTAGTTAGCTGAATTAAGGGGAAAGGGCAGATTTTTCAATCTGTCCTTTTTTTATACCCCTATTTTTCGGGTACTATTTCTATAAATTACCACTTTTAATACTCCTGAGTATACAATCAGCATTCCCAGAAAACTACCCCATAAAGCCCCAAAAGTTATATCCAAAGGAGTATGAACACCCAATAAAACCCTTGACAATGAAATAGCCGTGGCCAGCAAATAAATCATTGACGTTTTAAACTGATACTTATCCGGAAAAAACCACTGCATCAAATACGAACTAATAAATGCCAATAAAAAGGCGTTTACAGCATGTCCTGATGGAAAAGAATAAGCGGTTTCATACTTCCATAAATCAATAATATGCCTTTGTACTTCTTTTTGCTGATAGGTAACTTTTTTATCAGGTATACTATTTAAAAAGTCCTCCACAAACTGACGTCTCTCTTTTTTACCTGCTAAAGCATAACAAGCATCCACATCAAAATCGACACTTTGATGCAACAACAGTAAACTTGGTCGGTACATTTTTATTTTCTCTTTTATCAAATGTTCATTTGCAAGAGCTAAGGCTCCTAGCGTCATGATCAAAAATAAACCCAGAAAAACACCCGACAACCATCTTCGTCTTAATCCTTTTATTCTCAAGGCAATAAAAACGCTCAAGACGACTACAAGAATAAGAACAGCAAAAGCATCCCCTAAATGTGTTACACCCAACCATAAATACGACCAAAAAAAACTGGTTCCTGCCATTAAGTACAAGGGAAATACACATGAGCTTCCAACAATCAACAAGGCAACCAACACAACTATATACAACTTTTTTTTACTTTCTTTCATGCGCATAAAATTTAACTCCTTATGGCCACATGTCGGTACGACATAGGCAGAGAACTCTTTAATTAAGTAAGATACCGAATCCGATTCGGACCAACCAAGTTCTGCAGGATTATGCAAGAGCATACCTCTTTAAGCTTTATAAACCGAATACGATTAGCTACTATTGACGTCGGCAAATACTTACTTTTCCCCAAACAGAGTATTTAAAACAGAACCTTGTATTGTTAGCCGTAAAAAAGGATGAAATAGGCTTATCATATCTCCATCACGATACAATATTCTTGTTGCTAAATTACATTTAATCATTTATAAAAAAACAAAAGCCTTAAAAACTTGACATCATCATTAATTATTAGTTAATTGATTAAATAGCCTTTAAAATTTAAATAATCGAAAGGATACTATTACCGAAAACAACACACATCACCCAGCATGAAACTAAAATCCAAACCAATAGCCAAACAAGGATGACAAGACAGGTACTCAAAGTAAAATACCTTTAAGGAGGCAACTAAACATGATAAACAATATGGAAAAACCTTTTAAATCATTTTCAATCTAGTTCACAATTATTCAAATTTTGAAATAATTAAGATAAAACATTATATTGTGAACCTCTATGAATTAGAATTTAATATAATTTTACGCGATGTCAAAAACTAAAGAACAAATTGAACTAGAATTCATCATACGAACTTCTCCTTCGATTCTATATAACAGGCTCTCCAGTCCTAGCGGATTATCTGAGTGGTTTTCTGATGATGTGAATGTTAAGGGCAGCATTTACACCTTTATTTGGGATGGAGCGGAACAACAAGCTGAGCTTATAGCTAAGAAGGATAATAAAAGTATCCGTTTTAAATGGCTCGATGATGAAGAGGAAGACTCTTTTTTTGAATTCAACATAAATGTTGATGAGTTAACCGGCGAAACAGCCTTGATGATTATTGATTTTGCAGATCAAGATGACAAGGAAGATTCAATAGAACTATGGAACCAGCAAGTGGATCAATTAAAACACTGCCTTGGATCTGTATAACTGTTCCGTAAATAAAATATTAATATAACTTTGCATTCTGCGAATCACATGGATTCGCGAATGCATTTTTTTTGCTTACAAATGAAGGTATACTAACAATATGCTATACAAAAACAAAATCAAGCACGATAATTGTGGATTACCGTAACTTTATAAACAGAAGAAATTTAAACCTTTAAATCACAAAAAAACATCACCTTTTTTTTAAGATGTTGAGCCATTGAAAATAAGTTGGATCAAGCACACCCCCATTTAATTTCAAGAACTCTAAAATAATATATCACAGATGAAAAAACTTCATATATTCATTTTAAAGAGCTACTTAGGCCCTTTAGTTATGACCTTTTTTATTTCACTCTTTATTTTGGTAATGCAGGTTTTATGGAGATACGTTGATGACCTAGTAGGTAAAGGTCTGGAAATATCTGTGTTAGTTGAATTACTTTTTTATGCTTCCCTACAGGTAATTCCCATGGCACTTCCTTTGGCTATTTTATTAGCCTCTTTAATGTCGTTTGGAAACATGGGCGAAAACTATGAATTGACCGCATTAAAGTCTGCTGGCATCTCGCTACCTCGCATCATGAGCCCTCTCATAATCTTCTCTATTTTCCTAGCCTTTGGAGCCTTTAAGTTTTCCAATAATATACTACCGGTGGCCAACCTTAAATTCACCACCTTAATGTATTCTATTAGGCAAGCCAGACCAGAGATTGATATCAAAGAAAAAGTATTTTACGATGGTTTAGATGGATTTAGCATCAAAATCGAAAATAAATCCAAAAATGGGGAGATGCTTTATGACATTATGATTTATGATCATCGCAATGAAACTTTAGGTAATTCAAATGTTACTGTAGCCGACTCTGGTAGATTGCAGTTTACCCAAGACAGCAGATATCTTAAGTTAACACTATACGATGGAGTAACTTACGATGAAAACCCAGCTACAGGAGAGAAGAAAAAACGCAAAGAAAAAATGCAGTTCCGTGAGGATCACTTCAAAACACAAGTCGCTATGATTCCCTTGCAAAATATGGAGTTTAGCAGAATGGATGAATCCTTACTCTCGGGAAATGGTAAAATGAAAAATCTGGAACAAATACAGTACGATACCGACTCCCTTGAAGAACTAAGAGTAAATAAAATCGACAAGCTTAAGCCTAAGATTGCTAATTCTTATTTTGTTCATAAACCAAATGAAAGTCCTAAAAAACCAGAGCAAGCAGACAGTACCAAACAAGAACCTATCCGTAAAATAGATTCCTATCAAATAATGAATATCGACAGTGCTTTCAGCAGCTTCAAGTCCGACAAAAAAGTGATGGTCCTAAACGGAGCAGTAAGAAGAGCCCGCGATGCCAAAACAAATATCGACAACCAGCTAAACTCTATGCAAAAGATTAATTATCAAATCATTCGTCATAAAATAGAATGGCACAGAAAATTCACCTTATCCTTTGCCTGTCTGGTTTTCTTTTTTATTGGAGCACCATTGGGAGCCATCATCCGTAAGGGGGGATTAGGCATGCCTGTGGTTATATCCGTATTATTTTTTATCATCTACTATATCATCGATACCTTTGGCTTAAACGTAAGCAAAAAAGAAGTATGGCCTCCTCACTTTGGCATCTGGCTATCCTCCTTTGTTTTATTCCCCATAGGTGTATTTTTATCTTACAAAGCCTCTACCGATTCAACCATATTGAATGCAGATGCTTATATTATATTCTTCCAGAAATTATTCAAGAAAATAAAAAAAGGCAAGGAAAATAAAAAGACAAAATCATAGCTTGACAGTTTTCATTGTTGAAGGTTAAATATTTATTTATCTTTGCGAGCCTAAATGAATTTAGTCTAAATAACATTATATAATGCCATGAGCAATCATTCATATACATTAAACACTATTGAAGAAGCCATTGAATCCATTAGGAAAGGCGAGTTAATTATTGTAATTGACGATGAAGACAGAGAAAACGAAGGCGATTTTATTGCTGCAGGAGAATTAATCACTCCTGAAAAGGTAAATTTTATGGCTACCTACGGAAGAGGATTAATTTGCGCCCCAATCACAGAAAAAAGATGTGACGATCTAGAGCTTGAATTAATGGTAGGTAAAAACACTGCCCTTCATGCCACTCCCTTCACCGTATCTGTTGATTTAATAGGACAAGGGTGTAGTACTGGAATTTCTGCAGCAGACCGGGCAAAAACTATTTTAGCCCTATGTAATAAGAGAACAGAGCCGGAAGACTTAGGACGACCTGGCCATATATTTCCACTTAAGGCAAAAGATCGTGGAGTATTAAGAAGAGCTGGACATACAGAAGCTGCCGTTGACCTAGCCCGACTAGCGGATTTAGCACCCGTGGGTGTTTTGGTAGAAATTATGAATGAAGATGGCACCATGGCTCGTTTGCCCGAATTGGTAAAAATTGCCGAAAGATTTAATCTGAAGATCATCACTATAAAAGACCTTATTGCCTACCGACTAAAAAAAGAGAGCCTGGTAGTTAAAGGAGTGCAAGTGCACATGCCTACAGAATATGGCGATTTCCAGTTTATCCCTTTTAAACAAAAATCAAATGGGCTGGAACATATGGCTCTGATAAAAGGAGAGTGGAAACCAGATGAGCCTATTCTTGTTCGTGTACATTCTTCTTGTGCAACAGGAGATATTTTCCATTCCAAAAGATGCGAGTGTGGAGAACAACTGCACAAAGCCATGCGCGCTGTTGAGAAGGAAGGCAAAGGTGTTGTGATTTATATGAACCAGGAAGGACGCGGCATTGGTTTGATGAATAAGATAAAAGCCTACAAACTTCAGGAGGAAGGAATGGATACCGTTGATGCGAACATTGAACTGGGTTTTGATGCTGACGAAAGAGATTACGGTGTAGGTGCACAAATACTACGAGAGCTAGGCGTATCTAAAATGAGATTAATGACTAACAACCCTGTAAAACGAATTGGTCTTGAAGGATATGGACTGGAAATTGTTGAAAACATACCCATTGAAGTAGAACCTAACCCATATAACCAGTTTTATATGCTTACCAAAAAGGAAAGAATGGGCCATAATTTGCAGTTTTTTAAATACGAGAGAAATAAAACTAAATAACGAGAAGCGGCTATATAGCCGCTTTTTTTTACATCAAAACTTCAGCCCCTCCAATATTATTCTGCCTGGCTCCGGTAACTGTTGCCAGGCAATTTACTTCACCCTCCACCTTTAAAACACCCAGAAAAGCAAAGATAATCGCCTCCTTATAATCAATAATACCCTTTTCCGGTATCACTATATGCGCATCGCACATATGGCCAACAAGCTCCATTAAGAAGCCATTATAGGTTCCTCCCCCTGTGAATAATACATTTTTCAACCTGCAGGAACTAATCACATCGGCTATTTGTTTAGCAAAATGATGATAACAAGTGGTTAATAAATCTTGGGGACTGATATTTTTAACACGAAGAAATAAGGGATTAAAGATCGTTTCAACCCATTCACGACCTAATGATTTTGGCCCGGTTTGTTTATAAAAATCCAGCTTATTGAACAATAAAAGTAATTCCTGATTTACTCTCCCCCCTCTTCCCTTTTCTCCATTTCTGTCAAACGAAAGCTGATAATTCATTTCCATCAGTTGATTCAGTACAATATTCACGGGGCAAATATCAAAAGCCACACGCTGACTCTGTTCATCATCAAAAGAAATATTGGCAAAGCCACCCAGATTAATGCATGCATCGTAATCGTTAAAAAGCAATTGATCGCCAATAGGAACCAGCGGAGCACCTTGCCCCTGCAAAGCAATATCTAAGGTTCTGAAATCACTGATTGTTTTATGTGCACAAGCAGCCGCTAAATAGGCTCCACATCCTAATTGAAAGGTAACATGATTCTGAGGTTCATGAAAGACGGTATGACCATGTGAAGCTATAAAATCTACCCTAAGATCTGCTAAAAATCGATTCACTTCTCGTCCAATCAAGGAACCATATGCCCGATGTAATTTCACAAAATCATAGGCAGACAACTGTTGGGCACTAGCCAGTTTTTCTTTCCATTCAGAAGTATATTCAACCGTAGCACCTTTAACTACTTCGAAACTCCAGTTTAAATCATCTTTTTTAAATTCACAGAGTACCAAGTCAAGTCCATCGAGAGAAGTCCCACTCATGACACCAACAACGGTGTATTTTTTATCTGACATAACAAATTTGCTTACTTCAGTTAACCTAAATAAAAAAATTATATATTATTACATGTTATAAAATATTTATACATTAGGAAAACATTAATTAATTCAAGTCAAATATACAATTATGCCCGATTTATCTACTACTTACATGGGACTTAAGTTAAAAAGTCCAATCATTGCCTCTAGTTCAGGGCTTACCAATTCATTACATAATATCATTGAATTAGAAAAACACGGAGCAGGAGCAATCGTACTAAAATCTCTTTTCGAGGAAGAAATAGTAACCGAGATGGAGCATGAGCTCAAAAAAATGCATACAGAAAACTACCTGTATCCAGAGACCATGGAGTTTTATGAAAACTATGATGTAGAAGATACCTTGACTGAATATTTAAAACTAATACACGAATGCAAACAGCAAGTAAAAATTCCAATTATAGCAAGTATTAACTGTATCAGCTCGCATAACTGGCCCTATTTTGCCAAGTCGCTTGAAGAAGCAGGTGCCGATGGTCTGGAACTAAACATCAACATACTACCCTCCGATCCAGAGGCTTCAAGCTTGGAGAATGAAAAAGTATTATTTGATATTATAAAAGCAGTAAAACACGAGGTTAGTATTCCTATTGCAGTTAAAATAAGTAGCTATTTTTCAAATTTGGCTGGTATAATCAGCCAGATATCAAATACTGGCGTTGATGGCATAGTTTTATTTAATCGTTATTATTCTCCTGATATTGATATAGAAAACTTTGAAATTATACCTGCACCTTTATACAGCTCCTCCAACGAGTACGTTCAGACACTAAGATGGATTTCTATCATGTCGGAAAGAGTAAATTGCGATCTAGCAGCATCTACCGGAGTACATGATGGCAAAACGCTTATTAAAATGATACTGGCCGGAGCCTCTGCCGTTCAGGTTGCCTCTACTCTTTACAAAAACGGTTTTGCGCATATACAACTAATGCTAAATGAATTAAAAAACTGGATGGATAGAAAGGATTTTGTCAATATTCAACAAATCACAGGAATGTTAAGCCAGTCGAGATCCATTAACCCAGCTGGCTATTTAAGAATTCAGTTTATGAAACACTATTCAGAGAAGTAGTTGATGAAGATATTCGATAGCCTTGTTGACTGCTTGTGGAAAATACTTTTCAAGCAGTCAGCAGCTGTTGCCGTTTAAGCTACTCTTCAACCTCAAAGAGTAGTTAGTGTTAACTATTTACTTCATAGAGCTGTCCTGTACCCAAATAGCTTATCCCCAACTGTTATTTAACTACTTTCAACTTCACTTATATAGCCCCTAAATTAGATGAGAAAGCTATGAATTTCAACTAAGGTCTTTTAACAAATAGCTGTTGACTATTTACTAAATTCCTATATTTGTACAAAACAGAATAAATGGAATACATTGATGATTACTATTCACAAGAACCTCTTGAGGAAGGCATAGATTTTGAAATGGATCCTCGTGGATTTAGGGTGATGACCCGAAAATATCTGACCGAAAGAGGGTATTGTTGCGGTAACGGATGCAAAAACTGTCCGTATTTTCCAAAACACCAAAAAGGGAATACTAATTTAGAATAAGGATAAAAAAATGACTGCTATAAATAAAAAAGACCTTAGAATAGTATTTATGGGCACACCTGAGTTTGCGGTGGAGAGCCTTAAAACATTAGTAGAAAACGAATATAATGTGGTTGGTGTAGTTACCGTACCCGACAAACCTGCAGGCCGAGGACAAAAGATAAAGACTTCGCCAGTAAAGGACTATGCCATAGAGGCGAAAATTAAAGTACTCCAACCTGAGAAACTTAAAGCTGAGGATTTTTTAGAGGAACTTAAAAGTCTACAGGCGGATTTACAAATTATTGTCGCATTCAGGATGTTGCCTGAACAAGTATGGAATATGCCGCCCTTAGGTTCGTTTAACCTGCATGGTTCATTATTACCACAATACAGAGGAGCGGCGCCCATCAACTGGGCTGTTATCAATGGCGATAAAGAAACAGGTGTAAGCACTTTCTTTTTAAAACATGAGATTGACACGGGAAATATTATCGATCAGAAAAGAATGCCTATTGAACACAAGGATACGGCCGGAACGGTGCACGATAAAATGATGATACTCGGTGCTGAATTGGTTTTAGAAACCGTAGAAAAAATTTGTGCCGGCACAGTATCTACTCGTGTGCAAGATGAACTACTGGATGGAAAAACCATCTTAAATCCAGCACCAAAAATATTTAAAGACGATTGCAAAATAGATTGGAACAATCAGGTGAAACAAGTTTACGATAAAATACGTGGGCTAAGCCCCTATCCCGCTGCCTGGACCGAAATAACAGACGACAAAGGCAAAAAGATGGGACTTAAAATATATGATACAGAAATTGATCAGGAGATCAACCTATCCCCCTCTCAAATACAAACCGACGGCAAAAGTGCTATTTATATTGGTTGTAAGGAAGGAGCATTAAAGATCAATACACTCCAGCTGGCGGGAAAAAAACGGATGACTGCGAAGGAATTACTCAATGGTTTTAAACAAATTTCGGTTTGCAAAATCATTTAATACTTTCTCTGTTTTAGACATAAATATTACGTACTCTGTGGTTAATGAGATATGATTCAACCACAGGGTATATTCATATTTCTTTGCTTCTACTCATCTATAGCCAAAAATACTATTCCCTGATTACCCACTCTTCATTTATAGGAACTACCCTAATCTTCTGCCCTTTAAAGTCCAGATTGGTGATAAGTTCTATCTCTCTTATAACACCCATTACCCTTAAGACACTTAAGGCAGGATTGAGACTCTGCTCATCATTTTTAAGTGTAAATAACGCTGAATCTACACTTCTAGCACAAGAAGACAATGTGGTATTACCCGCATCAGCATAGGCAGCAATCTCCAAGCTATATTTCTCTCCTGTTTTCAATAACTTCATATCAACCCTTCTGGATGCTTTAAACCTAGCCAAATCCTTTTTGAGACTATAGTTCTGCATATCCCTGGCAATAGATGGATGATTCAGAGTGTCAACTCCCAATGCCCAACAGGCTGTATTCAATTCCATTTCTCCACTCCTTATATGAGCTACCATATCCCCAAGCCTAATCTTTTCCTCTTCAGAAAAACAAGAAGTCACAACATGGGCGTTCGGTGCAAAAAATAAAGTTTTCTTTAAAATGGTATCACATAACACCGGAAGTTCTATTTCCTTTTCATTCACTCGATGCCTAATATTAACACCTCCAGTTACATTCACATACAACTGAACCTCATCCTTATCCTGACTATAGATGGAATACGAAGCGGGCAAAAGGGTCACCTTAATCTGTTCTATTTTTTCACTACGACCATAAAAAACAAGATCCTGAGTATGCGCATTAAAGGTTGTACCATCGGCAAAACGATATAAAGAATCATGCTTTTGCCATTCCTGAATATTGGGACCTAATTGAGCCTCCATCGCTCTCAACTCCCTTTCGGCAGCATCAATATGTTGATAGACTACACTAATTTTTTTTTGAATAGCACTTAATTTCTTGTCCTTATCCGACAAGTTACTGAGATGAACATCATTACGTCTTAGGCGCTGTTGTATAGCTGCTTCGCTAACATCTTTCTGTTTACGTAAAGAATCTGTTTCAAGATTATTCCATTCAATTTGCGCTTGTATCTTATCTCTCAGATTCTCTTCCCTTTTGTATATGGATAAAAGACCGCCATCACTATTCAGGTCCTCAAAAAACTTAGTAATTTTTTTTTCTTCAAACTCCTGTATCTTATCCACAAATGAAGTCCCTTCAGTATCATGAGGATCTGGAGAAAAATTTTCACTCCCAAATAAAAGATAACTCTTAGCTCCCTTTTCAATCACAACCAATGGTTTCTTGGACCAATCCATTCCCCATAATGTAAGGTGCAATAAGGTTGGCTCACCTGCGAGTTCCATGACCTGAGTTTCGGTTTGAAAATCAGGCACCAATACATCCTTTTTCACAGACATACGATAAGTAAATAGACCTATACCCTTACCTGTACCCGTATGTATACCTTCTCCTTCCCTTTCTTCAAATTCTTTGAGTAAACCTGAAGAACCACTTCCTTCACCTGCGGCAAGCAAATAACCCTGAAAATACACTTCCTCGCTACAGAGCATTTGAAAATACTGCTTTGATTGCTTATCTACATATTGATTAACCAGCCTATTCCACCTATCAAACACCTCTTTTCTTGACTGGACACTTACCTTATTTAATTGATTTAACGAGGCTGTTTTAGTTCCAATATTCAGACTGGGATTTAAAACATCATACAGTACTTGCCTATACTTTTTCTTCACCTCCGCTCCTTTTCGCATGCCCGAAGGCAATACAGCAATCATCTGGGTATAAAAATATTGAGCCGTTTGGTTACTTACAAAGCCTAAAGAATCTACAAAACCTTGTTTTAGATTCGAGTACAACTCCCAAAGACTTAACTTAACCGATGCATCAGCTATTAATCCTGGCGATGTTTCGGCTATAGCCTCCCAGTTCACTTGCAGCAATTCGGGATTCAACACAATACTCTGTTCTATAGAATCCCAAAGTGATGTATTGCTTTGCCAACGATTACTTACTTTATACTTACCATAATCCTTATTTTCAGCAAAACCTCCAGTATACACAAAATACGAATCCCAGTTCTTTTTCAGGCAGGCCGATTTACTTACAATCCGATACAACCAGGCCTTTTGCCGAGGTGTAAAATGCTGACTAAATAAAGTGCTTCCAACTACACTAAGCAAAAGAACAAGAAATACGGCTTTCTTCATCATTGACTAATCCTTACGTTTTCTCCTTAGCTGTATGATTTGCCCTTTTTGAACCTTATCTCCTTTTTCCAGATTATTATATCTATAAAGCCTGCTCATTTTAACACCAAATTTTTGCGATACATAATCTAATGTTTGTCCTTCTTTAAGCATGTAAACCGAATGCTTACGATGTGCTTTATTACGCTTTGGTTGCACATACAGGTATTTATACTCTTGAATATTTGCATCAACAGCTAAATCATTATAACTATAAATTTCCCATTTCTTCAGTCCAAACTCATCACATATTGACTCAAAAGAATCCCCATCTTCTACGTTAACATACTTCACCCCATTATTTAACTTCACCTGATGAGTAGCAAAGGCATCCACCGTAAAATGATCTACATCAGTGCTGGCATTTGCCGACGAAATGGATTTATCGTTACTTACCGTAAAGTCTCCCCTATCAAATTGCTGGAGATTATTTTCTTCAATAATAGTAATCAAACGCTTGGAATATTTAGGATCAGTAGCATAACCTGCTCTTTTTAGTCCATAAGCCCAGCCTTTGTAATCGGTTAGTTTTAATTTAAACAATGAAGCATAACGTTGCTTACTGTATAAAAAATCTGAATGGTCGATATAGGACTCATAAACTGTTTTATATTTCCTGAAACACTCCCCTTTTTTGTCATCATCATGATAAACACGTTTTCCATTCCAATCGTTATGACATTTTATACCAAAATGATTATTCGATTTACGCGCCAAAGTAGAATTACCATTTCCTGACTCAAGCATGCCCTGAGCCAGAGTAATACTTGCCGGAATACCTACACGTTTCATTTCCTTTACAGCTAAATCGCTATAATTACTAATGTATTCTTTTCGTGTATAATGTTGAGCCTGCATCTGGGTAAATAACATGACACCGGCTAAAACTAAGCATATTTGAATGTACTTCATTTGTTGAATTGAATTATATTAAGCATGAGATATCGACAAATATAAACATTTGGAATTACAAAACTTTCGTATATCTTCTTCATTTAAACTGCAATTTATACCATTTTATTGCTTAAATAAATGCTTTCAATGGTAATGTAGTATTGAAAAGCTGAAACATTATACTATTTTTGACAAAAATATTCTTACATGAAGAAACTAGAAATTATTAGTTCACTTACTCAATACGATCAGATAAATGAGCTTCCCGAGGAGGATCAAAAACTTATTCTAGCAGCCAGAGAAGTCACTAAAAATTCTTATTCACCTTACTCAAACTTTAAAGTAGGAGCTGCCTTATTACTCGATAATGGAAAAATCATTACGGGAACCAATCAGGAAAATGCAGCTTACCCATCAGGTCTTTGTGCAGAGCGGACTGCTATTTTCTGGGCCAACTCACAATACCCCAATAGTGCAATAGTAAAAATGGCCATCACCGCTAAAAAGAATGGACAGTTAGCCCAAACCCCACTAGCTCCGTGTGGTGCTTGTCGTCAGGTTATGATTGAATCAGAAACCCGATACAATACCAAAATAAAAATATTTTTAGATGGCCAGGATTCAATCCTATCCGTTGAAAATGCAGCCAGTTTATTACCGCTTTCTTTCGATAGCAAGAGCTTAAAGTAGATATATAAAAGATTAGAAAATGATCAATAACGGACAGTGAACAAGCAGTTCTTAAATGAAGAACTGCTGAGATTTATTAAATAAAGTTTCACTATTGAGAGACAGCATTCTACAGAAAAATATATACTGCCATTAAGACCTCATTTTTCAAATGATTTAGCACGCATATCATCCATCTCACTAGCAAAATCCTATATACATACCAATAAGTTGGGTAGCACTTGTACTATACAATAGACAATTCCACTAAATTTTCAAACTCCATAAATAATACTTACCCTTGACGTTAGTAACTTAAAAGGTGAGTATGGTAATATCATTCGGATCAAAGAATACTGAACAGATTTAGCTATTCCTCAAACAAAGATTTCTCAAATACTGAATAGAACAACGGAGCGACATCAGCCTACAACCATCAGTAAAACAATAGCTGTTTACTGATAGTTGCCAGCCAAATATTTGTTATTTTATACCACGCATCACATTATCAAACTCATTCCAAAGGCTTTCTTCTTTTGGAACATTAGCCACGATAACCAATGGTTCTTTTTTAATCGGATGCATAAATTCAATCTTACGAGCGTGAAGGTTAATGCCACCTCCCTTTAAGGAACGGGATGCTCCATATTTTAAATCACCACGAATAGGGCATCCTATTTTTGCCAGCTGACAACGTATTTGGTGATGACGTCCCGTTTCCAGGTCAATCTCCAACAAATGATAGTTCGCAGAGCTGGATACCAGCTTATAATTCAGAATAGCCTCTTTGGCATTCTTTTTCTTTGAATCGTATGCACTGGATCTGTTCTTCTCCTGATTTTTTATCATATAATGCACCAAGCGTCCCTCATCTTCAGCAGGTAATTTTTTAACCACTGCCCAATATGTTTTCTTCATCTCTTTATCAAGAAACATCTTGCTCAGACGAACGGCTGCTTTACTGGTACGAGCAAAGATAACCACCCCACTTACCGGCCTATCGATACGATGAACTACGCCAAGATACACATCCCCGGGCTTATTGTATTTCTTTTTAATATAAGCTTTCACCTTATCACATAAAGCTTCATCTCCTGTTTTATCGCCCTGAACAATTTCGGAGTTCGACTTATTGACAGCAATAATATGATTATCCTCGTATAATACTTCCATTTTTTTTGGTCATTGTACATTAGACAATAAACAGACAATAGTCATTCTATTTATAAATGACGATTAACCAATTTAACTAATGACTATTAATACTGTTCCCTCTCACTAGGGAAATCAACTGATTTAACATCTTGAATATAACTACCTACTGCTCCTGTTATCTCGGCAAATAAGTTATGATATCGGCGTAAAAATCTGGGTGAAAACTCTTGATTGATACCCAACATATCATGTAATACCAACACCTGTCCATCCACACCTGAACCTGCCCCAATACCAATGACCGGAATAACCAACTCCGCAGCAACCCTTTCGGCTAATTCTGCTGGTATTTTTTCCAGCACAATGGCAAAACATCCTGCTTCCTGCAGTAAATAAGCATCTTCTATTAACTTCTTCGCCTCTTCCTCATGCTTTGCCCGAACAGTATAAGTTCCGAACTTATGAATAGACTGAGGCGTTAAGCCTAAGTGCCCCATAACCGGAATACCAGCCGATATAATACGTTTCACACTCTCAACCACTTC
>JBFHKL010000076.1:0-15837 GCA_041595375.1 Saccharicrinis sp. | reverse complement strand
TTGCATCTACAACAACCCACTCTTTATTGGCGGTTGCTTTGTTTGCCGATACTGTTTTGTAACTTAAAGTATTCACAGTCTTCTTTGTTAAAAAATTAAACTAAAGTTATTACAAAATAACAGTTTCAAACAGCGTAATAACCTAACCTACAAGATTATAACTTTCCAGGGTCCCATTCCTAAAAGCATATAAACTACTCAGTTATATTATCTTAAACTGTTCGGCACGAATAATAATCGGCCGCAAAAGTACAGTTTATTTTTCTTTTAAACCAACAAATTATAAAAAATATCAAGCAAAATCACCTTGTATTCCATTTTTAAGTGAGCTCTATATCTTATAGTTAAGGATTCGGTGCTGTCTTATTGGCTGATCATCATTAAGCAATAGTCTTCAGTCTCTGGTACGAATTACCAGGGCTAAGAAATCCTTTAGCTGTTTATTTTATTTTGAAAGGTGTAAAGAGGCTGTATGTAGTGATAGTTTATGGTCTTTTGTCGACAATGGTTTGATCAATTACTATTTGAAGAGATGTTTATGATGAAATATATTTCTTCGCGATTCGTCTGGCATATTAACAAACAATAACTGTTGAGGAATAAGTATGCATTGATTTTTTTGTAATTTTACTTTCTGTTTGCTAATTTTTTAATGAATATATGGATAAAAAAAATGAATTTATGGCCAGGGCTATTCAGCTCTCCGAGGATAATGTGAAGAACGGAGGTGGTCCTTTTGGTGCCGTGATTACCAAAGGGGAGGAAATAATTGCTGAGGGTTTTAATATGGTTACTAAAAACAATGACCCAACGGCTCATGCCGAAGTTACGGCTATAAGAAATGCTGCACGTACACTGGATACCTTTGATTTGAGTGGTTGTACTATTTATACATCGTGTGAACCCTGCCCAATGTGTTTAGCTGCCATATACTGGGCTAAGATTGATAAGATGTATTTTGGTAACACCAAAAAAGATGCCGATAGCATTGGCTTTAGTGATGATTTTATTTACAAGGAAATAGATAAGCCTGTGCATGAAAGGCAATTAGTGTCTGTGCAAATGATGAATGCAGAGGCGTTAAAGGCTTTTAAATTATGGGAAGAAAAAGATGATAGGGAAGAATATTAGTTGCATTTGCTTAATTATACATGATTCACTAGGAGCAACTATTATGAACAAGGTACGACTTGTTTTTTTGTAAAGACTGCTGTCTCTTGTTTTTCTGGTAGTTTTGTAGGTAAAATTAGATATTAACTATTCATTTGGCGTAGCTGTTTTTTTATGCGATTAGGCAAGGATTTTTTTACCAGCGATGCTTTAACGCTTGCTCCGTTGTTGTTGGGTAAGGAGCTTGTTCGACAATTTGATGATGGTCGTATCGAGAGATTTATTATTACTGAAGTGGAAGCTTATTGTGGGGAAGAGGATTTGGCCTGTCATGCCAGTAAGGGACGAACTAAGCGTACTGAGGTTATGTATCATGCCGGAGGAAAGGTGTATGTATATTTAATTTATGGCATCTATTGGATGCTTAATTTTGTTTGTGGCGAAAAGGGTGATCCGCAGGCAGTTTTAATAAGAGGGCTTAAGGATGTATCAGGTCCCGGGCGTGTGGGTAAGGTGTTGAAGTTGGATCGATCATTTTATGGTGAGGACATATTTTCTTCCAACCGTATTTGGGTAGATGAGGGTTTTACTGAAAATATTACCATTCAAAATTCTAAACGTATAGGCGTTGATTATGCTGGTGAGATATGGGGTAATAAATTATTCCGATTTTTTACCAGCGTATAATGTTGTTTTATCGGGATTGTCATTTTTCTCCCAATGGTTAATGTGCTGCTCTATGTGCTGTAATCTTCTCATCTCGAATGGTATTCTTTCTTTATTGCTTAACAATAGAATTGAGGTCTCGTAGTCAATGCGCTTGACATGTTTTAGGTTAACCAGGATGTGGGGGTGGCATCTGACAAATAGATAGGCATGCAGCATAGATTCGTAATGGCGTAATGGCTGGTTGATTTCAATTGCTTCGCCCTTTGTGGTGTAAAAATGGGATACTGCATAATTTGACTCTCCGTAAATAATATCCTTAATAGCTACAGATAGTATTTTTTGAGGAGTTCTAAATACAATTTGTTTTTCTTCTTCAACAGTGTTCTCAAAGAAAGTTTGCATCTTCCTCTGGTAATCATCGTCTTTTAATGAAAGGATGACATTATCGAATGTCAATAGTAATTCGCTGATATCTATGGGTTTGTAAATAAAGTCGATGGATGCGAATTTGATGTCGTCTAAGGAAAATTCCTGATAGGCTGACATAAAAATCACTTTGTAATTTAAGTCCGTTGTGTGTTTTACAACTTCAATGGCAGTTCCACCAAGCAGATGTATGTCTAAGATGGCTATCTCGGGTTTAAATTCGCAAAGCGCATCTATAGTTTCCTGAACAGAGGATGTTTTGGCAATAATTTCAATCTGATTAAAATTTTGCATGAGAATTTTCTCTATAGCAGCTCTTATCTTACAATCATCATCAGCAAGGAGTACTTTTATCTTGTTCATGGCTTATCGTTAATTTTGTCTGTTTTTGGTCTTCTTTATTTTATGAGATAGGTTAATAATGGGGATCTCCATTCTTACCAGTACTCCGGTTTTATCAGGCATTTTTTCCTGCAGGTCTATAATCTCAAGATGAGTTTTCTTTTTGGTTACCTTTTTAATCACTTCAAGTCGCTCATGGGTGATTTTTATGGCCATTGACTCATGCTTTTTATCCATGTCACCATTCTCTTTTGAAGGCTTCCATCCGATGCCGTTATCCTCAATCTCTATGCCAAGACGATCATTGTGATTAATAAAACGTACCTGAACCTGACCTTTTTCTCCCCGTGATCTGATTCCGTGTTCAATGGCGTTCTCTATAAATGGCTGCGTAATCATAGGAGGTATCAATACGTAATTTTCGTCGAGCTTAGGATCGGTTTCTATTTGAAAAGAAAAAGGTTCGATAAAGCGAAGCTGCTGAAGCTCTAGGTAGTATCCAAGCATTTTTATTTCCTCAGCTATTGTAACATATTCGTATTGCGAACTACGTAACACCTGTCGCATTAATGTGGCAAAATTGGATAAGAAGGAAGACGATTTTTTCGTGTCGTTTTCCAAAATATATACCTGAATAGCACTTAGGGCATTAAAAATAAAATGGGGATTCATTTGTGTGCGCAATAGCCTTTGTTGCATGACTATGCTGTTGTATTGCGATCGCAACTTTACATGCCAAACTATTGATGTGCCTATGATGAGCAATAGGATACAGGTAAATATAACGCTAAGGATGGTTTTCTTTTGTTGGCTGATCAGCTCCTTTTGCAATGTAGTTTCGTTGTTAAGTATTGAAATCTGGTTTTTTGAACTGCTTATCTCATGTATTGCCTCTGTAGTGGCTAGGTGACGAAGGTTTTCTTCATTGAGAATACTGTCTTTGTATTGGCTGGCCAACTTCAGGTATTGAAGTGAATTTTTTAAATCGTTATTGTTTTCGTATGTTTTTGACAGTAGGCGCGAGCAAACTTCAATCTGATATTTAGAGCCAATTTCCTCAGCTATATTAAGTCCTTTGCTTAAGTGAGCGATGGCATTTTTGTAGTCCTTAATCTCCATATAGGTTTCCCCCAATATGGAATAGCTTGTTGATATATTTATCTTGTCGCTCGATTGAATATTGTGTATCAGTGCCTGATTTAGATATTGTATTGCCAGGGTGTATTGCTTTTTTATCCGGTAGATATCTCCCAGGCTATTGTAGCAAATCGCTTTTCCGACAGATGATCCAATTTGTGTATTATAGTCTAGCGACCTGTTGAAATAAATCAGGGCCGAATCGGTTTGTCCTAACTCTTTAAGTGATTCACCTATATTGTTTGCGTTAATAGCCAGGCCTAAAATATTTCCTCTTTCTTTGGCTATGTTATATGATTTTTTAAAGTATTCGATGCTCGCATGGTATCGCTTCAGGTTTAGATATACGTTTCCTAAGCCATTTAAAGCACATTTTTTTGAAAAGTATCCTGAATGCTTTCGGCTATCTGCATCGCTTCCATATGCAGGTCCAGGGCGTGTTTATTTTCATCAATGCGACGGTAAATGACGGCAAGCATGTTTGTGCTTTCTGCTAAAAGAGCCGGATTGTTAATTTCGCGAGCAAGTTGTGTTGCCTTTCGTGCATATTGTAATGCCTGGGTGTAATCTGATCGGTTACGATATCTAATGCCTACACTGTTATAGATAGTAGCCAGTTGTTGTTTGAAGTCATCTTTTAATGCAATTTCCTCTGCCTGTTTTAAATAGTCATCAAACACGGTCTCTGAAATCTTATGAGGGGTATAATGATTTTCCGATTGCCTAATAAGACTGGATACAATGGTAGAGTCGGTTTCTTGTAAAGAATGATTGCCGGGTGGTGCTAGTGCATCCCGAGGAGGTGTTTGGCAACTTTCTACGGTCAGTAAAAAGAAGAATAGGACAATATAGGAATAGTTCATGATCATTGATTAGCACTAAGTATACCTTGTTAAATTTAACAAATAATTTTCAATGATAAGCCGAGGTGTATGCGATAGTTATCAACCAGTTATAAACAGTTTAGGCAAAAGATTAGACCGGATAAGTGAATGTTTAAATCATACTTTATGTCGCTTGAGGCTATTTTTCGTGTCCCTCTGTATTTTATCATATTATCTTTGTGTCAATTCTCACATTCGTCAATGAAAGATAAAATGGATAAATCACTTCTTGCTATTGTCTTTATTTCATGCTTTATGTTGCAATGTCATTACCCGCGCGCAAAAAAAAGCAATGCCATTCTGACTTCAGAATTGAATATGGATCACAGGAGCGTTGAGGTTAAATATAATTTTGATGATGCGGATCAGGTGTGGTTTCTTGATGAATCGCTCAGGGAAATTTCGGGACTGGCTCTTGACGGCAGTAGTGATTATTTAGTTGCAATCAACGACGAAAAAGGAATTATTTATTTTGTCGATAGAGAGACAGGTGAAGTGCAGAATAAGACTAGGTTTGAGGATAAAGGAGACTATGAAGGAATAGCTGCCCATAACGTGTATATTTGGATTTTGAAGAGTAATGGTAAGTTATATAAGGTAGGAAAAGAGGGTGAAAGAGTCTTGGAATTGAATACTCCGCTCTCTTCGCATAATAACACAGAGGGCTTATGTTTTAATCATGACAAGACAAAACTTTTAATTGCTTGTAAGGGAGTATCTTTAAATAAGAAAGATAAAAAAAGCACCAAAGCGATATATGAATATGATATCCGTAAAGAAAAGCTCCATAAAAAACCGGTGTTAAGTATTCATCATAGCCAGTTTAGTGACTATATTAATGAGCATTTTGGTCAAATGAAGAAGGTGCAAAAAGCGCTGTTGTTAAATCGTGCAAAGGTATTTTCCCCTTCGGCGATAGCTGTTCATCCCAATAATGGAGATATTTATATTCTTTCGGCGCGAGGAAGTATGATGATAGTGTATGATGCCAAACATCAATTAAAGACCCTGTTTTTCTTTAAGCCGCAAAGTGTACCTCAGCCCGAGGGTATATGTTTTGATAATAAGAATAATGTATATATAAGTACTGAAGGTAAAAACAATAGAGCCAAATTGTTTGTTTTTAAGCCGTTGTAGATCAGTATTGTTTGACTTGTAGAAACTGTAATAAATTATGAAGTATTTTATATCCTTTTTTATTGGGCTCATGATCGTAGCTTGCAGTACAATAAAAGCGCCTTATTATTCTCCGGAAAATACGGAGTGGGTAAATCATATAAAAACATCGGATAAGTCATTGATTCATTCTTTGTTTTTGGTGGGTGATGCAGGCAAACTTGATAACGGCCATCTGGGAACAAACTATGTATTGGATGCTGTGAGGACTGATCTTGAGAAAACCCAAAGTGCTTCTACGTTGGTATTTTTGGGCGATAATATTTACCCCTCTGGGCTTCCTTCTAAAGACAATGAAGCGCGAGCTAAAAGTGAATTGATTTTGAAGGCACAGCTTGAGCTGGCCAAATATTGCAAGGGTAATACTTATTTTATTCCAGGTAACCACGATTGGAGTGAACGAAAAAAAAATAGAGTAAAAGCCATTAAGAGACAAGAAGATTTTATTGAGGATTATTTTGATAAGGATTTTGAATATGATGTAAAAATGTATCCCGGAGATGGCTGTGGCGATCCGAAAGTGAAAAAAATAAACAAAGATCTTGTGTTTGTTTTTATTGATAGCCAGTGGTGGTTGGAGAATTGGGAAAGGAATAAAAAAATAAATAAAGGGTGTGATATTAAGTCGAGAGGGGATTTATTAACCCGTATCGAAGAAATATTTGTGGAGCATAAAAATGATCAGATTGTTTTGTTGATGCATCATCCTGTTTATAGTAACGGAAATCATGGCGGTCATTTTTCTTTTAGTGATCATTTGTTTCCGCTTCGTACCCTGAAGAGTTATTTGTGGATTCCATTGCCCCTTGTAGGCTCTCTCTATCCTGTGGTAAGAGAAACGAGTGGTTCGGTTCAGGATTTAAGTAATCGTAAATATCAAGAATTAACTCAGGGTATCAATCAAATTGCAATCGATCTGGATGTGCATGTTATATTTGCTTCTGGGCATGAACATAGCTTGCAATATTTTGACAGAGATAAGGTTAAGCATATTATTAGTGGTTCAGGGAGTAAGCATTCATTTGCCCAGGCCGGCAGAGAAGCTGATTTTGTGCGTGAGGCCAGAGGATATGCCAAGGTGCTTTTTTATGAAGATACGGAGACTTGGTTAGAATATTATACTGTTCAGGGCTTTGAAGCTGAGCCTCATTTGGAATTTCGCACTCAAATCAGGACTCCCAGAGCAGGTACCATTGAAACTAAGAAAGAATATCCTGCTATCTCTAAACAGGATACTGTGGTTGCTGCCAACAGTAGCTTTGTGGCTGGTCGGATGAAAACGTTTTGGTTGGGTGATCAATATCGTGATATCTGGACCACAGAAGTAAAGGTGCCGTTTATTGATTTGGAGGAAGAGTTTGGTGGTTTAACGCCTATAAAAAAAGGTGGTGGTATGTCCTCAAACTCCTTGCGAATGGAGGCGCTTAGTGGTAAACAATACATTCTTCGCTCTATTAATAAGGATTACACTAAGCTGGTTGATAGTAAGTTTAGTCGGTTGGAGCTGATGGAAATTATGAAAGACCAAAATAGTGCCAGTCATCCCTATGGCGCATTGATGTTGCCGTCTTTATCGCAGGCGGCAGGTATTTACTATACCAGTCCCAGGTTGGTTTATCTGAAACATCAAAAGCAGTTGGAGAATTATAACGAACTATTTCCTGAGGAATTATATCTCCTGGAGCAACGACCCAGTGACGATTGGAGCGATGCCTCTCAGTTTGGTAACTCAAAGGAAATTATTGGGTATACCGACTTGCTTGAAAAACTGCGAGAGAAGAAGACTCATTTTATAGATCAGGAATGGGTGCTTAAATCAAGAATATTTGATCTCCTGGTTCACGATTGGGACAGGCATGATGACCAGTGGCGATGGGCATCCTTTGAATATGAAGATAGTACAGTATATCGACCTATTCCGCGCGATAGAGATCAGGTTTTTTATAAATTCAAAGGACTTATACCCTGGTATGTATCTACCTTTTTGGTAAAGAAATTTAAAACCATGAAAGGAAATTTGAAGGATGTGAAGAATCATTCGTTTAATGCCCGGTATTTTGATCGTTACTTTCTGAACGCCTTGGAATGGAAAGACTGGGAGTTTATAATTAAGCAGCAACAGGCGCAACTAAGTGATCAGGTGTTGGAGGCATCGCTGAATGCCTTGCCGTCTGAAGTGAAAGACCTGAACAGTGAAATTCCTGAATTGCTTAAATGCCGACGGGATCATATGCTTGAAATTGCGCATAAATTATATCGTTTCCTTGCCAAAGAGGTGGAAGTGACCGGAACAGATAATGATGAGAAATTTATTATTGATAGAAAAGAAGATGGGAGTACCCTCATACAGTACTTTATAAAGAGAGATAAAAAGGATGATTTGCTAAAATATAGCAGAACCTTTTATCCCTCAGAAACACAAGAAATACGGCTCTATGGATTAAGAGGTAAGGATACCTTTGTGATTCAAGGGGCTAAGCAAAGCAAAATCAAAGTCAGAATTATTGGAGGTGAGGATGACGATAAAATTAAAAATGAAACATCAGGGAGTAATGTTTATGCTTATGATGTAAAGGATGGGATAAAGATTAAAGGTAAGGGAATTCGTAATAAAACATCAGATGAAGATGTGTATATTAATGATTATGATAGAAAGGGATTCAAATACAATACAAATATTCCGTTTTTTCGTGGAGGATATACAAAAGATGATGGGATTTGGTTGGGTTTGTCTACTTTAAACACCATCAATGGATGGCGCACCGATCCATATAAAGCTAAACAAAGTGCTTACTTTGAGGTGGCTCCGGGTAGTCAGGATGCCTTTAAATTTGGATACGATGGACATTTTCCTGATGTTATAGGAAGAGTAGATTTGCATCCTTCTTTTTATGTTGATTATCCTAGTTTAGAAAATTATTTTGGCTACGGTAATGAGTCGGTAAATTATGGTTTAAAAAAGGAGTATAACTGGGTTACTTTAACGGGTGCTAAAATCAAACCTTTGCTGTCGCTTCAGAGCGAAAATGAACATTTTATTTTTGATTTTGGACCGACCTATCAAACCCTGGAAATTCAAGGCAGGGAAGATAGAGTGTCGAGTGACAGTATTATTGGCTTTACCTTGGCTGAGATGCAACGTAAGCATTTTGCAGGAGCAGAGGCGCATTTTACCATGAAGTCTATTGATAAAGAATATAACCCTTCCAATGGCTTTCTTCTCTATGCAGGCCTGATCTATCAATATAACCTCACTAATGAGGATGATTTAATCAGGTTCAATACCTATTCGCGGGTTTATTTTACACTGAGTAATTATCCTAAAATAGTTTTAGCGAATAATATTGGTTTTGAAACGATCGAAGGAAAAGCCCAGTTTTACCAAACGCCAAACATAGGCAATCTTACAAACCTGAGAGGATATAGAAAGAATCGTTTTAGGGGTGAAACAGCTTTTTATGAGAATGTTGATTTGCGCTTTCATCTTTATGATTGGGATAATCATTATGTGCCTCTTGATTTGGGAGTTATAGGTGGATTTGATATTGGTAGGGTTTGGGAAGAAAATGAACATTCTGATAAATGGCACAATAGTAAAACTATTGGTCTTTGGTTTGATGTGTTGGAAATGTTTGTCCTGCAACCCTATTATTCCTTTACCGAAGAGGATAATTTATTCAGTTTTCGAATGGCATTTAGTTTTTAGTGTTTTTTGGATATAAGATTAATTAATGTAAATTTAGCATGTTATTATGTACAGTCTGTAATGAATGCTATAGCCGCCAAATTAACTCTTGCATCTAGTATTAATGATGTATATGCCTTGTTGTCTGAATATTTGCAAAGTACTCTAAAGGAATCGGTATGTATATTACTGCAGTTAGATGACAAGCACAATGAGGCTTATGTGTATGATTTAATAGGCTTGCATAGGCCTCTGTTTAACAAATTAATTCGTATTCTTGGGTTAAATCCCGTGGGTAAAAGATTTAAAAATTCACCCTACGGAGCCAAATATTTTTATTCTTCCCATTTACTTCAATCGTTTAATGGTAATTTGTATCAGCTTGCTGATGGTCTGGTTCCGGAGTGGATATGTCAGTTAATAGAGTCTGTTTTTAATATCCAAAACATTCATTTTATAGGGCTTAAACACGATGAAGTGGTAATAGGTTGTGTTCTGGTTTTTCCAAGGAAGGAGGATAAGAGCTTGTTTGAAAAGGTAAACAGAGATATTCCATTGTTTTCTATACGGATGAAGGAGATTATGGAGTCCTATAAAAAGGAGATGCTTGGAATAGATACTAGGGAACGATTTACTCGGGCTATTATTAATAATATAAGTCATGAGATCAGAACGCCCCTTAATGGTATTGTTGGCTTGATTGATGCAGGCTTACAACTGCTTGATAGTAATGAGAATACCAGGGAATTAACCAGTATTATCTGGAAAAATTCATTGGAGCTAACCAATAAATTGGATAACCTTTTGCTTATATCAGATCTGGAATCGGGCGCTGCTTCCTTTTCTATTCAAGAACAACCCATACAAATTGTGTTTATGGAACTAGAGCAGGTGGTAAGGAAATTAAATTTTGAGTTCAGAAATAGGCATATTGTGTTAAATAGTTATATTCAAGATGATGATTATTCACAGATTCCTATTGATGTTTATTATTTGCGTATGGTGGTGAACGAACTGGTCAATAATGCACTTAAATTTTCAGAAGGAGGAGTTTCTGTTAGTTTGAGTAGGGATACTCATTTGAGACTGACGGTTTGTGATCAGGGGATTGGTATGACAACTGAAGAAATAGCTCAGTATGTAAAGGCCTTTAGTCGGACAAAAGAAGTGAAAGAGCAATACAGAGGAATGGGCATAGGCCTGAGCATTGTGAAGCTTATTGTGAATAAACTGGGTTGGAATATTAAATTTGTCTCACAGCCAAATAGAGGAACCTCAGTGACACTTGAATTAGGCCTGTTGTGTCAATATTTAGAACGATAGCTTTAGTTATTTATATCTTTTCTGAAATGAAATAAAGCTAAGGCTTTAGAAAAAGTATAAATATTCTTTGGTAAGAATTTATATGTATATTACATTAATATTAATTTAAAATTTAATGCAATGGGAGATATAAAATTCAGAGTAAATGCACATAGTGAAAATGCTACCAAGACAGTTGTAAAAGCAAGAGGTTTTGAAATGATTATTGATGAGCCTGCTGATTTGGGAGGTACTAATGAAGGTCCTAATCCGGTAGAATATATTCTGGCAGCTTATTCAGGATGTATTAATGTGATGGCTCATATAGTAGCTAAAGAAATGGGTTTTGAATTGCGTGGGATGTCAATTAATATTTCAGGAACTTTAAATCCTGCTCGTTTGTTTGGGCAGTCGTTTGAGGAGAGGGCCGGTTATAAATCTATTGAATTGATAATGACTCCCGATTGCGACGTAGATGAAATTACTCTGGAAAAATGGAAAGAAGTAGTTTGTGATCGTTGCCCTGTTTCTGATAACCTTAAAAATGAAACGCCTATTGTGGTTAAATTGAAACACAAGTAATGTATATTCGAATCAGGTGAGTGTATTTCTGTAATTGGGTTCTTTTTTTCCCGCACAGAAAAAATCAAATATTTATTAGAAACAAAAAAAGGTTGAAATCATTGATTTCAACCTTTTTTGTTGTCGCATTAGGATTATCTAAATAACAACTAAAAAAAATAAAACATTGCTCTATCTTTTACTAAATAGGGTATTAATAGTTGTTGATGGATCATTGGAATAAACAGGGCGGTTTTTTGAAAGTGGTATAAGTGTTTAATGTTATAATGAATAAATAGTTAATAAAGTTTCCTTTTGTGAAACTTTTTCTAACTTTGCAAGTAGATAAATGAAAGTACATTTAATTAAGGAGCAATCCATTGTAGATTACGTTCATAAGAATGCAAGAGGTAAAGCTTCTTTTGAAATTTGGTTGTCTATAATAAAACGAGTAGAATGGAGTGAGCCTAATGATATTATCGCATCATTTAATAGTGCAGATGTTCTAGGTAATGGTTCGGATAGGATTGTTTTTAATATTGAAGGTAATAATTGTCGGATGATATGTAAATATCATTTTGGAAATGTAAAAGCCCATCTTTTTATTAAGTGGATTGGAACACATGCAGAGTATACAAAGCTTTGCAATGAAAGAAAGCAGTATGAAATTAATGCATATTGATTAGGGATATGGAAACTTTAAAGTACACAGTAATAAAATCTAAAGAACAGTACAATAAGTACTGTGATATGTTGGAGGAGCTTTTAATCTTGGATGAGCTTATGGTTCAGGATGAGGTTGAGCTATTAACTTTACTCATTGAAAAGTGGGATGAAGAACATAATGCATTTAACGACCTAAATCCGATTGAGTTATTGAAGGTCTTAATGGCGGAGCATAACCTTAAGGCTAAAGAATTATCTGATATTATTGGTTTATCTAAAGGAACCGTATCAAAGATATTAAACTGCCATAAAGGACTTTCTAAAGCAACTATAAGAAAGTTAGCAGATCATTTTAAATTATCTCAGGAGGCATTTAATCGTCCATATAAATTAATTAACGAGGTTAATAGGCATTTTTGAAATGCTAGCTTAATGAATACAGAGAAGAATATCGCTGAAGTCAGGTAAATAATAGAACCTGATAAAAAAAATGCTATAGTTTCTATTGAAGAATCAATGCAGCGTTGTCAAATGCGTTGTCAATAAACAAAAAAAGCGCTGAATATCAGCGCTTTTTGTTGTCCCATTAGGGCTCGAACCTAAACTCTTCTGGACCAAAACCAGACGTGTTGCCAATTACACCATGGGACAATCCTTGTATCTTTCTTTTTGAAAGCGATGCAAAAGTACAGCTTTTTTTAATACGTGCAAATATTTTTTTCGTTTTTTTTATAAAAAAATACTCGCTCCATTTCTTGACTTGATATATTCATCTCTAATCCATTGTTTTAAAGGGATGGGTGACGAAAAATAATTTTTTAAAGCTAGGATTTGGCTTTGGTTTGTGCTTCGGTTTTAAAGATAATTGGGTAATATTGTTCTTGAAAAATCATTCTATAATGCGCATATTTAAATTCCACAGCCCTCATTGGCTAAATACAATTGGTTTCTTGACCTTTTTGTTTTCGTTTGGATTGTATGCTTATACCATGTCGCCTACGGTAAATTTTTGGGATTGTGGAGAATTTATTGCCTGTGCCAATCATTTGGGAGTAGGGCATGCTCCCGGAGCACCTCTGTATTTGCTTCTTGCTCGTGTATTTGCGGTATTCGCTTCTCCTGAAAAGGTGGCTTTTAGCATTAATTTAGTTTCCGTATGTGCATCGGCGCTAACCATCTCGGTACTGTATAACTCCATTTATTTGCTTATTCATAAAGTAGATGCTGCTGCGCCCAAAACAATGAGTATTGCAGCTTCCTTAATAGGAGCACTTACTTTTGCTGTTACAGATACCTTTTGGAGCTCTGCTGTTGAGTCAGAGGTGTATGCACTCTCGCTTTGCTTTACCGCACTTACTTTCTGGGCTACTTTAAAATGGGATCATCAATACCCTTCTGTTGATGCTTTCAGGTGGTTGCTTTTGGTCGTTTTTTTATTGGGTTTATCGGTCGGGGTTCATTTACTAAACCTTCTTTTAATTCCTGTTATATCGGTTGTTGTTTATATCCGGATTAAGGGCTTTAGTGTTCTTAGTCTTATAATTGGTTTTGCTGTTGGTGTTTTGTTGTTGTTTGTAGTGTGGTTTATGATGATTGAAAATGGCTTATATATTGCTCAGAGGATGGAGCTATTTTTAGTCAATCATTTTGGTGCGCCTCAGCATAGCGGTTTGGTGGGATTTGTTGTCTTGTTTCTGCTGTTTATATTTGTTATGATATTTGTGAGTAAAGAGAAGCCCGTGATACGCTTTTTATTTAGCTCATTGCTATTGTTTTTTATTGGGTACTCGTCTTATGCCACCATTCTGATTCGATCTAATGTTAAGCCCTTTCTTAACCTGAATGAACCTAAAGATTGTTTCATGTTGGAGGCATATATGAATAGGGAGCAATATGGGGTAAGACCATTAGTGAAGGGTCCGTGGTTTGGGGCAAAACCTATATCTTATCAGCTCAATACAGGCTATCGGTTTAACAAGGATGGTAAATATGAATTATACGAGAAGGGAGAGCAGGCGATATATGATGATGAAGATCTGCTGTATTTCTCACGTATGTATAACGCCGATTATCAGAGCATAGAAGGTTATGAGTTTTGGAGTGGTATACAAAATGCTGAGAAGCCTGCATTTTGTGATGAGTTAAAATATTTTGCTAAATACCAATTGGGACATATGTATTTCAGGTATTTTATGTGGAATTTCTCAGGAAGACAAAACCATTACCAGGGATATGGTGACTTTTTGCAGGGAAATTTCTTAACGGGACTTTGGTTTGTCGATAGCTATTTTTTGGGGAGTAGAACGAATTTGAATGCGAAGGAGCTGCTAAGTGCATCAAGGAATGTGTATTATTTAATTCCTCTTGTTTTTGGTTTGTTTGGCTTTGGATTTTTGCTTGGCGCTCATAAAAATATTTTAAGCATACTCGGGCTTTTGTTTATAATGATGGGGCCTTTAATAGTCCTATATTTAAACCAGCCGCCTTTTGAGCCTCGAGAAAGGGATTATATTTTTATGGGTAGTTTTTATGCCTTTGGTTTTTTTATTGCCTTTGGGATTTTTGCCGTATTAAAGTCTTTTAAAAAATATTATTCCTTGGGTTTAACGCCATATCTTCTTATGCTTTTATTATTTATAGCTTTACCAGGTTTATTGATGTTTACTAATTTCGATGACCATAACAGGCATAGCAGAACCCTGGCCAGAGATATGGCTGTGTCGTATCTGAATAGTTGTGAACCTAATGCTATCCTTGTTACCTATGGCGATAATGATACTTATCCATTGTGGTATGTCCAGTCGGTAGAGGGAATCAGGCCTGATGTCCGAGTGATAAATGGGGGTTTGCTCTCGGTCGATTGGTATATTAGGCAGCAAACCTATTCGAATGGCTTGTCTAAACCAGTTCGATTTACTATTCCTATAGAACGGTATCAAAAGGGAGGGTTGGATTATGTGATGGTAAATACTGCCAATAAGCATCCTCAGTTAATAACGATGGCTTTACAAGACTTGGGGAATGTGAAAGAGGATTCGAAAATTGTGGCATTGGGTGATAAGCAGCTCGATTATCTGTCTACGTCGTGTTTTGTCCTGCATAATGATTCTACAATGACTATTGAGCTGAATAAGAGATATTATATGAAGGGAGAATTGGCTCTGGTCGACTTGATTGTATCCAATTGTCATGACCGGCCTGTATATGTTACCAATGTGACTCCTGTGTCGGAGGTGCCTGGTTTTGGAAAATATTTTAAACAAAGAGGATTATTGAAAGAGCTGGTATTGAATGGAAAAGATTTAGGGCTAACAGGGCAAGCAAAAATATTTATGAAAGATATTCATTTGCCGATTTATAATCAGAGCTGGCTCGATGCTACCTGCATTAACGTACTTAAATCTTCTGGTATTAGGGAGAGTTGCATGTCATTGGCAAAACAATTAATCAAGAACGACCAAATCAATGAAGCACAGGAGGTGATGCTAAAATATAACCGGATATTCCCGGTAGGAGAATATGATGAAAGCAAGCAGGCTCTTGAGTGGATAGACTTATTGTTTAAGACCCAATTGTTTAACGAAGCTTTACTGCAATTAAATTATTACATCGAAATAACAAGCCAAAACTATTTTTTTTATCAATCTTCGGTAGAGTATTTGGGAGTAGGCATGAATAAATATGCTCAGGAGGAAGCTGAGACTTTGCAGAGACTTAATGAAATGGCGCATAAATATAAAGACCCGCTTAGCGTTAAAAAATAGTTAAAACAGAAAGTAACACAGGGTTTAAAAAGTGGTTTAATAAAATTTACTTATTTTTGGGCTCTTGAAAAGATTGTCTATAACAAAAAGTGATAATATTATCCTGATATACAGG
>JBFHKL010000075.1:0-15881 GCA_041595375.1 Saccharicrinis sp. | reverse complement strand
GTAGCCGTTCCCTGATGGCTATTTTTACCTTCCTTTGTCTCCTCGTACCAATTTCGACCACTGGCCCACCAATAAGTGGCTCCCAAAAGACAGCGAATAGAAGACACAAAATACTTTGATACCACAGAAAAGCTGTGATCAGATATAAAATCAGGCTGTGCACTAAAATCAAAATCCTGATACTTGCGGTGGGTATTAATGTAAGAATACGAAAACCAATACTCCAGATGCTTTATACTCTTGGTATCCTTCCAAAACACATCAAGACCCAAAGCTTCTCCATATCCACTATTATTATAATAATCAGCATCGTAAAACTCAGCCTCATCATAACGTACCAAATGCCTGTACTTTTTGTAGTACGATTCTAAACGAAACAATCGTTTACTTGCTCTTCCACTTTGAAAACCTAGTATGTAATGCTCTGCCCGCTCATAATTTAAATCAGAAGAAAATTTGAGGATGTCGCTCTGTGGATTTTGATAAAAATGGCCATAAGAAGCCGACAACTGACTTTCTTTTCCTGTACTTAAAGCCAACGCGAGCCGTGGAGCCAAATTAAACCTATTGAGAACAGACGAATACTCATACCTAAGCCCCGGCCTAAAAGCCAAATGACTTGAAAACATAATCTCCGCTTCGGCAAATGCACCTGTTAAATAATCGGTATAGGTCAAATGATACAAAGCAGAATCGGGATGCTCACTATAATCCTGGTCGTAGGCAGTAAATGTATTACTAAGCCCATAACTAAGCTTTACATCCTTTAAATCATGTACCAACATAACACGAGCCTCGGCATTTGTTTCTCTGGTGCTTATTTGCTGATCTCCATAAACAACATCAGGCCGATCAATAGTTACTGAAGCACCCGTCTTTACCAGGGCTTTTTCTCCTAAAGGATGATTAAAAGTTACATTTCCATAATAATTACTACTATTCACCTTTGTCAGGTATTTCTCTGGGTTCACACCGTCATCTCTCTTGAAAGCAGTCTCTCCTGTATCACCCGTTATATAAGCTTTCAACAAGCCTCCATCCTTATTTTTATATCGATAAATAGCACTTCCCGACAAGGACTCAGATGGTTTTACCCAATCATACTCGTTATTCACCATCCCATAATAGGGATCCATATTGATGTATTGCCCCATAATCGAAAGGGAAGAGTTTTTACCGCATTGAGTAAAATCAGCCCCTGCTCCTATCGACATCAAGGATAAAGAAAGTAAATCCTGCGTCGCTATCCCCTTAGTATTCAATTCCAGCACAGAGGACATAGCCTGACCATATGCTGCAGAATAACCGCCGGTATTAAATAGAGTTCCCGAAAACAAAGAAGGAGAAAAGCGCCCTCGGGTAGCTACATCAGGCACTTTAGAATAATAGGGTTTTCCTGCCAGCAATCCATCAATCATTGTCTTGGTTTCATAAGCCTCTCCCCCTCGCACCAACAATCGCCCATCATCATTTGCCCTCTGCGTTCCGGGCAAGGTAGTCAGCGCACCAAAAACATCACCCACCGAACCCGCCGTAGTATAAATATCCAAGGAACTGAGTACCGTAGCCTTTTGCTCATCGCCAGCAGCGAAACAACCAGCAGTAATAGTTACTGCATCAATGGATTGTGAGCTTTCCATTAGCCGTATGGTAAGATATGAGGACGACGAAGAGTCAATTACATATTCTAAAGATTCATAACCTATAAAACTAAATATCATCACAGACAAACTATCCTGATCACTAACAGCCTTAAATTCGCCCTTTAGGTCGCTTATGGTCCCATCGTATGTATTCTTAAAATAAACATTCACCCCAACAAGCGGAGAACCTTTTTTATCAGTAACTTTACCCGAAACAGTTGTTTGGGCAATAATAATGCACGAGAGGGATAGTATACATAAAATAGCTGATAGCGTTTTCATAATTTGTATCTTTAGTTTTAAATGACCATTCAAAGGTGCCAACGAAAACACAAATCAGGAAAAAGAGATTACCGAGTGGTATGTTTTTCAGGATAAGTGGTCATATAATAAAACAATGGGTAAAATATGATGATACCTTGCATAAAAAAGCATTCAGACAAATACTTATGGCCGCTCTTTTACATATCAAAATCATGTTTTTTGAACACCTTAGGGCTTTCATCACCTTTGTATTTGCAGCGATCCCTTATAGACGGATAAAGCTTATTCAATAAGAAGTCAAATACACAATCATACGCCCTACATATGTTTAATAAAGCAAGGTATTGCAAAAACAAAAAGGCTCAATATTCCTTTAATAATCATCACAATCATTTAACTACAAAAAATCATTATGACCACAAAAGATTTCGTAATCATTGGAGGTAGCATTGCAGGTCTGTCTGCCATAAAAGCCATCAGAGAAAGCCATCAAACAACTTCTATATTATGGATTACCAACGAAGACCGCCTTCCCTACAAACGAACTAAAATAAACAAAGGGATAGGTGCTGGATTTGAGAAAGAAGACTTTGCTCTTATCGATAACAATTGGCTGATAAACAACCATATAGAATTATTATATGATCATGTTCAATCTATTAATCCAGAACATCATGAGCTTACTTTCCAACACCGAGGAAATTTAAGGTATAAAAAACTTATTTTAGCAACCGGCAATACCCCCAATCAGCTAAAAATAGAAGGCCTTGATAGGGATAAGATACTACCTGTTTATACTGCCCATCAGGCTGAGAATATTATACGATCTACCGCCCACTCAAAAAAATACCTGATTATAGGTGCAGGTGTTGAGGGAGTGGAAACGGCAGAACAATTAATAAAATTAAATAAGGAAGTTGTACTGATTGATAGTTCCAACAGACTATTGAGCCGCTTCTTTACACCTTACTTCTCTGATTTAATGAAGAACACATTAGAACAGGCCAATGTGAAATTAATCCTTAATGTCCAACAATTATCCTATCAGGGAGAGGCAAATAAGCGTTCTAAAATAATTATTAACCAAGAAGAATTTGAATTTGACACCATCATCTCTTCAATAGGTTACACCCCTAATACTCAATTAGCCCGCGATGGCCATATTGCATGCAACAAAGGAATATTAGTGAATGAATATTTACAGACCTCGACTCCTGATATTTATGCCGCAGGCGATGTAGCCGAACATAGCAACGGACTGATTACAGGCCTTTGGCATGCAGCCGAAGAACAAGGTTTTATAGCAGGAAAAAATAGCCTTGGTATTCAAACAAAACTAACGCTTCTTCCCTTCAGGATGAAAACTGAAGTTTTTAATGAATTTTATTTTGCTGTTCCTCCCCATGAAAATAACCTTGAGCTGATCAGCGAAGAGAAGTATAAGGTGATCAGACATCTGTATTTTAAAAAGGGTACACTGGTGGCTCTGTTAATGAAAAATGATAAAGAACGTGCCAAAATGTATCAAAAGGCATTAATGGAACAATGGAACCTATCGACCATACACGAAAAAATACCACTGTAGATAATCAGTTTTTATTTTCGGCAAAATAACTATTTTAGTACATTCTTTTATAAACATAAAAATATGAGCAATATGATAAAAACAAGTGTACATTCTGAGATAGGCGAAATTGAAGGAATCATACTGCATACACCAGGAAGTGAAGTGGAGAATATGACGCCCAAAAATGCCGAGAGAGCATTGTATAGCGATATATTGAATCTTTCAGTGGCTGAAAAAGAATACAAACAGCTGAGCCAGGTTTTATCGAAGATAACACAAACGTTTCAAGTAAAAGACTTGCTCACCGAAATACTGGAAATACCTGAGGTGAAAGAAAAGCTGATCAATAAAATATGTAAATCAGAACATGTTAAATCCATCAAATCCTCACTAAATAAACTGAGTCCAAAAAAATTAGCTAATCATATTATTGAAGGAGTACCCCTTGATAAAAATACCCTAACTGGTTTTTTATCTGACGAAAGAAATGCCTTACGTCCATTGCACAACTTTTTCTTTACCCGAGATGCCTCCATGACTATATACGATAACGTACTGATTGGCAAAATGGCTAACAAGGTGAGAGAAAGAGAAGCCACCGTTATGGAAGCAATCTTTAATTATTCTCCTCACTTTGAAACCAAAACCATCAACCCTTCTTCCAGCAAACATTTAAAAGACGAAATAAATATTGAAGGAGGAGACTTTTTAGTGGCCCGGGAGGATATATTATTGATTGGAACAGGAATAAGAACATCTACTCAGGGAATAGATTTTATAATTGATAAAATACGCAAAGCAAAAGGTAAACAAAGCATTGTTGTGCAACAACTACCTTCTAAACCAGAAAGCTTTATTCACCTCGATATGGTATTTACCTTGCTCGATAAGGATATGTGCATGGTGTACGATCCTATTATTATGCAACCCAATAAATACCAAACTATACTAATTTCTATTGACAATGGTAAGGTGGAGAAAATTGAAAAGCAGATAAACCTGGTTGACTGCTTAAATAAACTAGGGATGCCCCTAAAACCTGTTTATTGCGGTGGTAAAAAAGATATATGGACACAAGAAAGAGAACAATGGCATAGCGGCGCCAACTTCTTTGCCGTAGCACCAGGTAAAGTCATTGGCTATGCCCGTAATGTTTATACTCTTGAAGAAATGAACAATAACGGTTTCGAGATAATCAATGCAAACGATATTATTGCAGGTAAAATAAATATCGACGACTACAAAAAATGCGTCATCTCTATCAGTGGTGCAGAACTAGCCCGTGGTGGCGGTGGAGCACGTTGTATGACTATGCCGGTGAGAAGAAAAAAAGTAGATTGGTAAGTTTAGCACAAAAAAAATACCCAAAAAACAAACACGCCTAAACCTTAGTTATCTTTTAAAACCTGTATAAAAATCTTTGATTTTTATACAGCATTGTGCTCGCTCTTTATGGCTAATATAGAGCGCGAAACAAACACTACCCATAAGTAGATTCGAATAGCTGGTATAAAAAAAATGAGGTGATCATCTTTAAAGACGATCACCCCACATTACCCAGACAAAATAAACAAACTAACCTATTTATATTTTAATGAAAATCATTTCAATCGTGATGCAACTTCATCCCAGTTAATAACATTCCAGAATGCACTAATATAATCGGGACGTAAATTTTGATATTTTAAATAATACGCATGCTCCCATACATCTAAACCTAAAACAGGAGTTCCTTTTACATCGGCAACATCCATCAAAGGGTTATCCTGATTTGGGGTTGAACTAACCACCAGGCTACCATCGTTTTTTTGAACTAACCAGGCCCAACCTGAACCAAATCGTGTAGCAGCAGCTTTTGAAAACTGATCTTTAAACGTATCAAAAGATCCAAAGTTCTTTTCTATCGCTTGCAATACAGCTCCCGTTGGCAGTCCACCTCCATTAGGCGACATCACCTTCCAAAATAAATCGTGATTATAAAAACCTCCGCCGTTATTTCTCACTGCTGCTGAATGAGCAGAAATACCAGCTAAAATATCTTCTATCGACTGACTCGCTAATGCAGTTCCATCAATAGCCGCATTCAGATTATTGGTGTATCCCGCATGGTGTTTTGTATGATGAATCTCCATAGTACGGGCGTCAATATTTGGTTCTAATGCATCGTATGCGTAAGCTAATTTTGGTAATTCAAATGCCATATTTTTATTTTTTAGAATGGTTAATTGAATCTGTTACAAATCTATTTTTTATTTAGATCAATTCAAAATTATTATAACAGATTTTTTTATCTTTTTCTCTTTATTATAAAATTCAAAAGTTAAACAGCACAATAAATAAATTGTTTAAAGCAGAAGTAAAATATTTATCTTCGCCCACAAATAAAAAACAACAACGTAGTGCATAAAGACATACTTAAACTATCCATTCCTAACATATTAACTAACCTAACAGTGCCCTTATTAAGCATGGTCGATTTGCATTTAATGGGCTACCTAAATTCTGAATTATTTATGGGAGCGGTAGCTTTAGGCGGTGTAATTTTTAATTTTGTTTACTGGGGTTTCGCTTTTCTGCGAATGAGTATAAGTGGCATTGCAGCTCAAACATACGGAAGAAAGAACTACAGCGAGTCGGCTATGGTGCTGTACCGAGGAATGCTGATTGCCATTGTAGGAAGCTTACTACTGCTGCTGTGTCAGTCGGGACTGGAAAGACTAAGCTTTTGGTTACTGGAAGGCTCTACAGAAGTTAAAACATTAGCCAGTAACTATTTTTATATACGCATATGGGCTGCTCCTGCTGCCCTATCGCTTATGGTTATTAATGGATGGTTTCTAGGTATGCAAAATGCCTTTTATCCCATGCTGATTTCAGTATTGATTAATATTGTAAATATTGGATGTAGTTTTCTCTTTGTAAAAGAATTTGGCATGGAAGAACGCGGAGTAGCCCTGGGCTCCGTGATTGCACAATACACAGGCCTTGTTCTGGCTCTAATCCTCTTCTTAAAAAAATACAGCTGGGTATTTCAATATTTTCAAGTAAGAGCCATTGCCATCATGAGTGAATTAAAAGGCTTTTTGCACATAAGCGGCGATATTTTTATCAGAACATGGTGCGTAATTGCCGTCTTTACTTTTTTTACTTCGCAATCGGCCGGATTTGGCGACGTAACCCTTGCGGCCAATAGTGCTCTTTTACAATTTCTGTTTTTATTCTCCTATTTTTTAGATGGCTTTGCCTATGCTGCAGAAGCAATTGTTGGCAAATACTATGGAGCTAACAACAAAAAACGATTAATCGAAGCCTCTAAAAAATTATTTATCTGGGGCATATTATTTGGAGGAGCCTTTACCCTGTCCTATTATTTTTGGGGCGATCATTTTTTACTTCTGTTTACCAATAAAGCAAATGTGCTTGAAGAAGCATCCCAATATCTAATCTGGCTTATCTTTATTCCCATCGCCAGCTTTGCTTCATTTATATGGGATGGTATTTATATTGGCGCTACAGCCTCAAAAGCCATGCGTAATACCATGCTTATATCTTCTATCTTTTTCTTTTTTGTACCCTATTACCTGTTACAAAAAACATTAGGCGTTCATGCCCTATGGCTGGGAATGCTATTATTTATGTTTTCACGAAGTGTATCCCAAACCATCCTGGCTAAAAGAGCAGTGTATGCTAAGTTAATCCACAAATATTATTAAAAGGCTCATTTCCTGTTCAAAATGATATATGATGCCAACTGTAATTCAAGTCCAAAAAACTCATATTAATCGTTAACAAAAGAATTAAATACCTACTGACCCAAGAATAAAGAAAAGAGGATTATCCAAAAAAAACGGGTAAAGCGTTCCCCCACTTTACCCGTCTCATAAACATAACCAATATATTAACTAACCTTTTACAAAAATAGATTTAATGATGTGTTGAGCCATTTTAGGATTTTCCTTTAAACGGCGCGTTGAATAACCAAACCAATCTTCACCATATGGAACATAGACTCTCATCTTATGCCCATTACCCACTATGCTGTTTCTTAATTCTGGCGTAACGCCATACAGCATTTGAAATTCATATTTATCTTTCGAAACACGATACTTATCTATTAAATGATAAGCACCTTTAATTAACTCTTTATCATGGGTTGCAATACCCACATAAACACCAGTACTCAATAGCTTTTCCAACAATTTTAAATAATTCTTATTTATTTTTTTAGGATCTTTAATAGCTACTTTCTCCGATTCAACATAAATACCTTTACACAACCTGAAATTTAACGGTGACTCAGCAGAATGCACCTTCAATAAATTTTCAATATCCTTCTCTGTTCTATGCAAATAAGCCTGCAATACAATACCTACACTCTTAGGATACTCATTTTTCAGACGTTTATATAAGGTCAACTCCAGATCAACACACTCCGAATCTTCCATATCGATGCGTACAAAATTATTGTACTGTTGGGCCAGAGCTACAATGCTCCTGATATTCTGATAGCATTTTTCAGGATCAATTAGCAAGCCAAAGCTTGTTGGTTTTAAGGAATAATTCCCTCTTACACCAGCCTTTTCAAACAACTCGATAATTTGTAAATACTGATCGCGATTTACATTGGCTTGTTCCATATTGGTAATAAACTCACCCAATAAATCCACCGTTACCATCACCCCATGCTCATTTAAGCTTCTTGAAGCATGAATAGCCTCGTCTATCGTTTCTCCTGCGATATATCTCTTTGAAAAAACCCAAACAAACTTTTTGGGAAAATACGGTATAACAGTAGCAATCGCCTTATTTATCATATTCATACATTAAGTAACTAACAAAACATTAACACTGATGCTCACCAATTCAAAAATTAATACCTGATTCACTTTGTAAAATTCTCTTATTATGCAGATAAAAAAAATGACTAATCTCACAAAAGACCTACTAAACCTGCAATTCTGATATAAATCATATTTTTCCCATCCCTTTAAAGTCTTCAGCCATATTTTAATTATTTACAGAAGATATATCCTTTTACAATAAATCTTTTTATTTATCATAAATAGCCTATACAAGAACCCTTTTTAATGATCATATTTCCCCATCACGCCTTATTTAGCTTCCAAACACGGCATTCATTTTAGCTACTCAAACACAAAAACAAACTTTTCGTCCGAAAAAAATAGCCGTTAATCAAAACTATTTTAAAATTTCTTCGTTAAATAACGTACATAAAAACAACCAAGGTGATCAATCAACACAACACAACACAACACTTGGTTCTTTTATTATTAGCATTATTGTATCCTTGCTTCTCCTTTTCACAGGATTGCTCATACAACGGGAAAGCCAATGACATTATTCCGGATGGGAAATGTGCACCCGTTGGAGTCGTATGGGAAGTAACATACAGAGATGTAGATGATCTAGGAACTGGTAACGTCCAAATTCAATACGATTGGGACGATGGCAATGCTGTGGAAACAGAAACTGCCACATTAACCAACGCTACTTTAAAAGAATGGAGCACAACACTTAGTCACACTTATCCCAATACAGGTAACCAGTGTAACTACCATCCCCGTGCTACCCTAATTATCAATGGCGTAACCTGTACCAGCTCAACGCAGGAACAAATTGTAACCGTTTGGGATACCGATGACCAAAACGGAGGATACCTGGCCATCACACCTGATCCCAAACCTATTTGCTTAGGTAACGATGCCCTTTTTAATTTCACAGACAACAGTCTATGGAACTGCACCCCTCCTGACGAAGAGGATGACGTAAACAACGAAGACAGATGGATTCAATGGATATACGGAACAGGGGGAACTACCATTGCAGATGCTCAGGTAGATGGAGTAATCAGATCTTACCCTTACTCGGGAGATATTAATTATATCGCAGGACCCATAGAAGGTCCTACATCACCTTACAATACCTCTTTGGATATTTACATTCCGGACTATTATAACGTAGGTGATTTTTTTGAGGTTACCTTGCGCAACTGGAACACCTGTAATCCATACGATGACCCAGACATTGCCGGCACACCTACCGATTTAATCAATGGAGATTACGATCCGGTAACAACCACCGCAATGGCCATTATCGTAGCCTTACCCGATGCCACCATTCAACCGGTTGCTTCGGTTTGCGAATCAGAAGATCCTTTTTTATTGATTGCTACAGATGGAGGCGGAACATGGAGTGGACCAGGCATAACTTCATCCACCAGTGGTATGTTCGATCCAGCATCAGCAGGTCCAGGCATACACACCATTACCTATTCAATAACCGACACTAACGGATGTGACGACACCGGAACCATCAACATAGAAGTACTGGAAAGCCCTATAGCCGACATTGCTCAGGGCGATCATGCCAGTCTGTGCCCAGGCGTCACCATCACCCTGGATGGAAACCCAAGCATGGGACAAAGCCCATATACACATCTTTGGAAAGGAGACACCTCTGGCTTGGACGATACCGGCATTGTGAATCCTGATTTTTCAACCATAACGACCGGCACTTATGAACTGATTTACCGTGTGGAAGATGCCAATAACTGCTACGACGAAGATACCCTAACAATTGATATTGATGAGATCAACATCTCTTTTATCAACGATACCTTAGAAACCTGCTTAGGCTCTACCCTTCAACTTGATCCGAGCCCTACGGGAGGCTCAGGAAATTTTGTTTATCATCAATGGACAGGAAGTCAAACCAACAAGCTATCGGACACCAGTATTCAAGACCCATGGTTTAATGCCAATGAAGTGGGAACTTTTGATTACGACTACACCGTAAGAGATGACTATGGGTGTGAAAACTCAACTACTCTCACCATTATTGTGCACGAACAACCAATAGCCAATGCAGGGATAAATATTGAAGAGTGCAGCTTACAAACAACACTAAATGCCACCCCCAGTGTTGGCAATGGAACATGGGAAGTTATTAGCGGACCGGGAACACTTTATTTTGATGATTTTAACACCAGCAATCCACAAGTTACTGCTGATAGCTACGGAACTTACACTCTACGTTGGATAGAAGACAATAACTCATGTAAAGACACTGCTGCACTTAGCATTAACTTTACCCAAACACCTGCCCCCTCTGTTATGCAAGACAAGGACACCTGTGGTTTTTCCATGGAGCTCATTGCCTTTCCCCATGTAGGAACCGGCAGCTGGTCAATGTCCGCAGGACCCGGGAATGCATTTTTTAATGATCTATCCAACGACACCACACAGGTGAGTGTGGATACAGCTGGTGCTTATACCTTTCGTTATACCGAAGTCAATGGAGGATGTAGCGCTTACGACGAAGCAACAATTCACTTTTATCAGACCCCTACAGCAAATCTAACACCTCCCGATGCTGTAAGTTGTACACCTTACGCAATCACCTTTGAAAACACCTCCACAAATACCGACACCTATCATTGGGATTTTGACAACGGAAACACCTCCTATGAACAAAACCCTACACAAACATTTATCAACAATACTCAGTCAGCAGTGGATTATACAATCACACTGATCACACAAACAAACGAAGGCTGTTCGGACACTATAGAAACATCTATCAAGGTGGCTCCATCTCCTATTTCTTACTTTAGCATGAATAATTCGGTAGGCTGTAGTCCACTCACCACAACACTTACCAACCAATCACAAGGAGGAGACAGCTACGAATGGATCTTTGACGATGGTTCCGCCTCAGATACAACAGAGGACAACTCACATACCTTTGTCAATAACGAAAACTACGTAAAGTCCTATAAAATTATGTTGGTCACCACAAATTCATATAGTTGCTCCGACACATCAAAAATGTACACCTCAGTATATCCCAAACAGGACTTCAACCTGACCGCTTCGCCGGACAGTGGTTGCTCACCATTAAATGTTAGTTTAGTGGCCGATGCCGGCGCTTATATTTATAATTGGGATATTGGAGATGGCAGTATCGACCAAGGAAGCTATATAAATACGCAGGTATTTACCAACACGTCCAACAACAAAGAAACACACACCGTGAGTCTTTACACCACATCCATCTATGGATGTCAGGATACTGCAGAAATAACCCTAACTGTTTTACCATCACCAACAACCAGTTTTGAACCCAATGATGTTGCCATATGCTCACCCAAAGAAGTATTATTTACAAACAACACAACGAATATAGAAACGTCCTATTGGGATTTTGGCGATGGAACAGAACAAACTATTTCCGGAAGTGAACAAGTATCTCACACCTACACCAACAATAGTCTGGTTCCTTTGAATTACAAAATTCAACTGATAACAGAAAATAGCTTTGGATGTACAGATTCCATGGATGGATTCTCCAGCGTTAACCCCGCTGTAACAGCAGTTATATCAGGCGATACCACCAGCTGTTCTCCTCTGGAAGCTACTTTTTTCAATGCTTCAATAGGCGCTAACTCATATTACTGGGAATTTGGCGATGGCAATACATCCAGCAGTATCATTGGTCAGAATAGTTATGTTAACACAAGTAACCAAGCGGAGCTCTTTACCGTAAGGATGATTGCCAATTCGGTATATGGCTGCAGCGATACTGCCTATACCGAAGCAACAGTACTTCCTTCTCCCACAGCGTATTTTGAGCCCAATGATTTTTCGGTTTGTTCACCTAAAGAGGTTACTTTTACCAACTACACCGAAAACATTACGACATCATACTGGAGTTTTGGCGATGGCTCACTAACAACTACAGATGGGAACGACCCTGTTGTTCATACCTACATCAACGATTTATATACCCCATTAGATTACCGAATCAGACTTATTACCGAGAACAGCTTTGGATGTAAAGATTCCATGGATGGATACACGAGTGTAAATCCAAATGTAACGGCAGTTATATCGGGAAGTGGCGAAGGCTGTGCCCCTCTTGAACTCAGTCTGGGGAACGAATCTGTTGGAGGAAGCAGTTTTACATGGAATTATGGCGACGGAAACAACTCGTCAAATTATTTAGGATACAATATTTTTTATAACGACACCAACGAGGATGTGGAATATCAAGTATCTCTTATTGCTAAATCCATTTATGGCTGCAACGATACAAGCTATACTACGGTAAAAATACTCGCCACCCCCGATCCTACATTTACAGTAACGCCTACCTATCAGCAAATGCCTGAATCAACCGTAGAGTTAGTAAATACCACAGCCGGTGAGCTATGGAATTACGAATGGGACTTTGACGATGAAAACACCTCCACCGAGACACAACCAGTGGAGCATACTTATCAAAATTCAGGAGAATATACCATCACACTAAGAGCATACAGTGATTATTGCGAAAATTCCACTGAACAGGTAATCCTGATCGATCCAAATATTCCTACTGTTTCCTATGGCCCTTCTTCAGAAGGATGCCCCTCATTAACCGTAGAGTTTTACAGCCAAACAACAGATGTAGAATCGTATTTATGGGAATTTGGCGATGGCAATATATCTGCCGAACCCAATCCTACACACACTTACTATTCTTCAGGTGAATATACGGTTACACTCACCGTAACAGGACCCGGAGGTCAGACTATTAAAGATGATTTAATCATTAACGTTTACCCGGAACCAACAGCCCTTTTTGAGGCTTACCCAAAATTAGTAACCATACCCGGAGAAAGCGTTACTTTTGTCAATACCTCTGTGAATGCCGATACCTACACTTGGGATTTTGGAGATGGCTATAGTTCAAGCGAAGAGAATCCTATTTACGAATATAAGGAAGAAGGAAGCTACACTGTTTCGCTGCAGGCCACTAACGAATATGGCTGCTCCGACTGGTATAAACTTAACGAATCAATTATAGCTGAAGAAGGCGGCTCTATAGCATTCCCCAATGCCTTTACTCCCAACACCTCAAGTTCTGGAACAGGAGAATACGATTATGGTAATAAAAACAATTATGTTTTTTATCCGGCTGTCCAAGAAGGAATTGCTGAATACAAACTACAGATATTTAGCCGGTGGGGACAGTTACTTTTTGAGAGCAACGACATATCCATTGGCTGGAATGGCTATCACAATGGAAAACTCTGTGCTCAAGGAGTTTATATTTGGAAAGTAAGTTGCAGATTTGGAACAGGACAGGTAAAAGTGTATACCGGCGACGTAACCCTACTAAGATAAAAGGCCATGATAAGATACTTAAAGCAAATATTCGCAGCATTAGGCCTTTGTATTACCGTAGGAATGGTACAAGCCCAGGATCCACACTTTTCTCAATTTTATGTCAACCCGCTATACATGAGTCCTTCACTGGCAGGATCTACTGATGGAGGACGATTGGTTACAAACTACAGAAACCAATGGCCCGGAGTAGAAAATGGATACGAAACCTATTCTGTATCATTCGACAATTTCTTTTCATCAATAAATAGTGGCATAGGCTTTTTACTTGTTCAGGACGTTGCTGGAAGTGCAAACCTAACAACGAACCAATTTGCCTTTCAATACAGCTACAACCTTATTATTAATGACCAATGGCAGGTTGTTCCGGGTATACAGTTTACCTACGGCAGTAAATCCATTGATTTTAGCAAGCTGACCTTTGGCGATGAAATGATAGGATCGGGCTCTTCAGGCTCTTGGTCGCGTCTAAATAACGAATCGACAAATTATATTGATTTTGCAGCATCGGCATTCTTGTACAGTTCGAAATACTGGGTAGGCATCACCATTGACCACCTGGCCGAACCCAATTACTCCTTCCTTGACGAAGAGATGACGCTGGGTCTTAAAACCGTACTTTTTGGAGGAATGAATATATGGAATGAGAAGAGCAGATCCAGAAGCGTTTCCCGCTCCTTCTCGTTGAGCTACCGTTTGCAACACCAGGAAGAAAACACACAGGTCGACGTGGGTGTATACTGGTACAACGACCCCATTGAAATAGGAGTATGGTACAGAGGCCTACCCGTGGTATCAACAGATGATGCTTCAAGCATTAATCAGGATGCTATAGTAGCCTTATTATCCTATAATTACGGACCTTTCAGAGTTGGTTACAGCTACGACGTTTCTATATCCGGATTAGGATGGAATTCACAAGGAGCACATGAACTATCGTTAATCTATGAATTTAATCAAAAGGTTAACCTTCGCTTAAATGGAAAACGCCCCGCCCTTCCGTGCTCTAAAACAGCCAATCCACTATCGAGCACCAGCAGTAGCAAATACAAAAGAAAACGAAGAAGTATATTTTAAAAAAAAGGAGTCCCGGATAATCCGGACTCCTTTTTTCTTAACAAACTACATTAAACCTACTTTAAGCAATTTCAACTACTCTGGCTGGCTTTGGTTTTACCTCTTCTCTTTTTGGAAGCAGAATACTTAATACCCCATTTTCGTATGCAGCAGAGATATTTCTCTCATCAACCTTTTGTTTGGGAACCACAAAAGTTCTTGAAAAACCAGCATAATTAAACTCACGTTGCTTATAATTTTTACTTTCCTTCTCTTCAGACTCTAGTGATGATACAGTTAACTTTCCATTCTCAAACTCAATCCTAAAATCTTCTTTATTTAATCCGGCAGCAGCTAACTCAATCTGATACTGATCATCATCTTCAAAGATATTTACTGCGGGTAGCGATTTATTTCCGGAATAAAGTCCGCTTTGGTTCATAAAAAAATCGCCTCCAATAAAATCATTTAACAATGAATCAAAATTTCCGTTTGCTCTTCTTACTAATGTCATAATAAATCCTCCTATTTAAATTTTTAATTTTTTACTAATTAATTACGACACCTTTATTTCAAATGCCGTACCATCATCTTTTTTAGGTCAAGAAGGCACAAAAAACAAAATATACATGTCATATTGTCCGTATTCATCACATAGATAACGACATATTGTCATTTTATCATTTAAAGAAGGCCAAAAAATAGACTCAAGCATCATCACCTTTCTTAAAACAGATTGAATAAGCAATTATTTTTAGCGCTGATTACATTTTGAGTATGAAACAGCACCTAGATAAGGGGGGAAGACGACCAAACAGAAACGCAGAAAACCGTAGGATTTTTAATCATTTAATAAATGAAACTAAAACCAGTCTGCACCAAGCCTACGCACGCAACATAAAAACAGCATCACCGATTTTGTTAACCATATAGCATTTGTTGTTTGTATTGTTTTTTGTATTACGTTAATTACAAAAACATTTACAGCCATGCTTATGAAACAACTATTAATTCAAAACCCGCAATTATTAATTATTTTTGGTAGCAATCATTCGGTTTATATATTTTTAGGCATTCAAAACATCACCTAACAATGAACAAAGAGAAATTACATATATTCAGTGACAAACCTCATACACCATTCTTAAAAAGAGAACCACGCAT
>JBFHKL010000074.1:0-15969 GCA_041595375.1 Saccharicrinis sp. | reverse complement strand
TATTTAATGATTGTATATGAGTTAAATATTAGAGAATGTTATGGGTTGCGGAGTAAAGAAATAAGCGATATTTCAGATAAATTAGTCTTTTTTATCATATGGAGTTTTGGATATTTTAAAAAACTCGCTTTCTTTGCATAAATATTTTGATACAGAAATTATTAAAAGAAATACATATGGAAATTTCAAGAAATAAATTTATAACACTTTCTTATGTGTTACGTTTGAAAGGATTTGAAGGGGAGATTGTTGAGGAAACTTCAGAGGATAGCCCATTGGAGTTTATTTTCGGCACAGGACGTATGCTTCAGATGTTTGAAGAAAAACTTGAAGGATTAAAAGCTGGAGAAGAATTCAAATTTGAGTTAAAAGCTGATGAGGCTTACGGTCAAATTAATGAAGAAGCAAAAGTGAATATCCCCAAAAATATTTTTGAGGTAGACGGTAAGATGGATGAGGAGTTGATTAAAGTAGGAAATATGGTTCCTATGCAAGATGCTCAGGGAAATCGCCTAAATGGAATCGTTTTAGATATTACTGACGAACATGTAAATATGGATTTTAACCACCCATTGGCAGGTGATGATCTTTTCTTTGCTGGTACTATTAATGATGTACGTGAAGCAACTGAAGAAGAGATAATGGCTGTTGTAGGCGGAGGTTGTGGTTCTAGCTGTGGCTGTGGTTCTGGTGAAGAAACAGGTTGTAGCAGTGGCGCTTGTGGATCTGATGGTTCAGGTTCTGGCGGTTGTGGATGTTCATAATTAGTTGTTAACGTTATAGGGTAGCAGCTGAATATTGGCTGTTTCTAAATACAGCTAAGATTTTTTTGATTGCTAATTGAGAAACGTTGCTTAATGAAAGGACTAGTTTTTTAGTTTACTATACGTTTTTTTACTATAAAATATTTTAAAAGCCTGTTTTCATACGAAAACGGGCTTTTTTATGAATACTACCTTCTAAGAAAGGGTATAATTCAATATCTTTTCTATTTTTGTGATATCAATCATGTAATTAACTTTAGAGATTAGGACTGAAGATAAACGCTGTTTTAAAACTAAAACCTTTTGTCTTTGTCTTTTGACTAATAATTTAAAAAAAATGGCAGGTAATTCTTTTGGACAATTTTTTAAACTCACTTCTTTTGGAGAATCTCATGGTAAGGCTGTGGGGGGCGTTATAGAAGGGGTTATGCCGGGTATTGATATCGATTTGGATTTTATACAGCACGAACTAAATCGTCGTCGTCCTGGTCAAAGTGCCATTACTACACCTCGCGATGAAAAAGATAAGGTGGAGATTTTATCCGGTGTATTGGAAGGAAAGGCAACAGGAACACCAATAGGTTTTTTAATTTGGAATGCCGATCAGCGTTCAAAAGATTATGGTAACATTAAAGATGTATACCGTCCTTCACATGCCGATTATACCTATCAGCAAAAATATGGAATTCGAGATCATAGGGGAGGTGGTCGTTCTTCGGCACGCGAAACTATTGCCAGAGTAGTGGCGGGAGCTATAGCTAAATTGATTTTAAAAAACTATGGTGTAGAGATAAATGCGTATACTTCACAGGTAGGTTCTATTAAGCTGGAGAAATCATATGCCGAAATGGATTTATCTAAAGCAGAAGATAATATTGTTCGTTGCCCCGATGCTGAAGTGGCTGAGAAAATGATCGAATATATTGATCAGGTGCGTCAGGATAAGGATTCTGTAGGAGGAGTGATTACCTGCGTAGTAAAAAATGCCCCAGTGGCACTTGGTGAGCCTGTTTTTGATAAGTTTCATGCACAAATGGGTAAAGCCATGTTAGGAATTAATGCCGTTAAGGGTTTTGAATATGGCATGGGCTTTAAGGCTTCTGAAATGAAAGGTTCAGAACACAATGATGAATTTTACATGAATGAGGATAAAGTTCGAACCAAAACAAACCGTTCAGGGGGTGTGCAAGGAGGTATTACTAATGGAGAAGATATTTATATGAATGTGGCCTTTAAACCTATTGCTACCATCCTTAAAGAACAAAATACAGTAAATAAACAGGGCGAAGAGATTGTTTCTACCGTGAAAGGCCGTCATGACCCTTGTGTATTACCCCGTGCTGTACCTATTGTTGAAGCAATGGCTGCTATGGTTATGGTTGATATGATTTATTTGAATAAGATGTATCGTTAGTTCACTGTTAGGAGTTGCCATTTAGCTGTTAATTTAAGTGAAATAGATTTAAGCTAAGAGTCTGTCGCAAAACGATTTTTGAGTTAATGTAGTAGTTATATAAAGGTTTAAAGTATATGAAGGATAGGTGTTTAGTTTATCTTTTGTTTTGATACTTTCATCTTTGCTTTTTATATTTATTATAATGAAAAATATCCCACTTTATATACAGATTATTATTGGAATTATTTTAGGTGCTACCTGGGCTGTTTTATCGGGTTGGCTTGGTTGGCAGGATTTTACCAGAGACTGGATTGATCCTTTTGGTAAGATTTTTATTAATCTGCTAAAACTTATCGCCATTCCTTTAATTCTATTTTCTATTATTAGTGGGATTGTAAGTTTGGGAAATCCTAAAGATCTGGGTAAATTAGGGGTTCGAACCTTAGCTATTTACCTGATTACTACCGTTTTGGCAGTATTTTTAGGACTTATATTGGTGAATACCATAGCTCCTGGAAAATTTTTATCCAAGGATGTTCGTAAGGAGAATCGTATTACTTATGAGTTATGGGCAAAACAAAATGGCGAAATAATTAAGGATGATATTCGCTTATCTGACATGCCGGAGAATGCGTTGATAGTTGAGGATAAAAAAATGCAGATGGACGATCTGCCATCGAGCAAAAAGGTAAACGAGGATTCGTCGGATTTAAAAAGGGGACCCCTTCAGTCTTTAATAGAGCTGGTACCAACCAATATTTTTAACTCCTTGAGTGGGAATGGTACTATGTTACAAATTATTTTCTTTTCTATCTTTTTTGGTATCACATTATTGTATATTCCCCCTGAGAAATCAAAAACATTAATTCTGTTTTTTGATGGGGCTACTGATGTTTTTATCAAGATGGTGGATATTATCATGAAAGGAGCTCCTTTCTTTGTTTTTGCTCTAATGGCTGGTGTTGTGAATGATATTGCCGGTGATGATCCGGCTAAGATTATTGAAATATTTAAAGGGTTGGGATGGTATGCTTTAACTGTATTGGTCGGTTTGCTGTTGATGGCCTTTGTTATTTATCCAAGCGTACTTAAGTTACTGGTTCCCAAGCGTAAGTTTTTTGATTTCCTCAGAGGTATTAGTCCCGCACAGGCATTGGCATTTTCAACCAGTTCAAGCGCAGCAACCTTACCAGTTACCTTTGAGTGTGTAGAGGAAAATCTGAAGGTAGATAAAAAAATAGCAGGATTTGTACTACCTATAGGGGCAACGGTAAATATGGATGGTACAAGCCTTTATCAAGCTGTTGCAGTAGTGTTTCTGGCTCAAATGCATATGATCAATTTATCATTGGGCCAGCAACTCACAGTGGTACTCACTGCCACACTGGCCAGTGTTGGTTCTGCTGCCATTCCTAGTGCAGGAGTGGTTATGTTAATGGTAGTGCTTAACTCAGTAGGACTGAATCCTGCCTGGATTGCCATTATATTGCCTGTCGACAGAATATTGGATATGGTACGTACTACTGTAAATGTAACCGGAGATGCTACCGTTTCGGTGATTATTGATGAGTACGCCAGTAAGGATTAGAGCTTAAAAATAAATAGGATGAATAATGAAGGCTGGCATGGTTATTTATCTCATAAGTGACAATTCTTCTTCTTAAGGTCGAAGGAACGCTATAAACTCCTTTGTCAATCGCTTAACTAAAGCTGTTTTTGGTAGCAACATATCCTTAAAAAACAGTTTCTTTCCATTAAAAATGTGAAAAAAACGTAAAATGAAAATACCTACTTTAAAATACTGTACTTTTGTGGGCTGAAAAAATAAGACATTATATTAATTGTAAGTTAATTAGTGCAGGGATAATAGTAAATTATATAGATGAAGAGAATTAATCAGTACAAGAAATTATTTAATGTAGAGCAAAGTATAGAGCTTGGATCATTAAAAAAGACCTATAGGAATTTAGTTAAGGAATGGCATCCGGATAAGTTTCAGGAAGATGATCCTTTATATGAAGAGGCTCAGATAAAAAGCAAAGAGATTATTGATGGCTATCACTTCTTAGTGAGCATTTCTGAGGAAACAAAAGCATCTAACCTCGATGATTATATGGAAACGATCAACGAATGTAGCATTGATGACTATAGACATAAGGGACAGCTATTGGAAATCACTTTTACTGATGGCTCTTGTTATGAGTATTTTGGCGTTACAAAAAGTATGTTTCTAAAATTGCAAAATGCAGATAATCTAATGCGTTTTGGAAAAAGAAATATCTTTAGCAGCTACACCTATCGCAGAGCAAAGAAAAGTCTTCAGGAAGCTTAGGCTGATTTAGCTGTTAAAGGTTTTGAAAAAACAGCTGACAAAATCATCTTAGGGTCTTAAAATATTAAGCCGCTTGTATTTTATTGCAAGCGGCTTTTGTATGCTAGCATCTCATTATTTACCTGTTTTGAGTGCTTAAGCTATTTGCATACAGAGAATAGTTTTGATGTTAAAGGAATTCATGGAGAAAGAATTGAAGGTTAAAGGGAGTAAAGGTTAAAGAAGAAAGGGGAAAAACCCTGAGTTTGTATACTTCGGACTCAGCAAAACAGACGGGGACCCATAGTTGCAATAATGAGTGATAAAAGGATGTTGTTTGAGCGGCGCAGGAGTGATAGCGATTGTATAATGAAATGAGCTTAATCGTGTTTCACAGGAAAAGCTTCATACTTATTATCCCAAAATTCTTAGGAATAGGCTATCGGCATTATACCAACATTTTAAAAGGTTCATTTCATGTTCAAAATGGTATTACATGCTTCACATATTTTCTTGATCAACTATTCGCTTTATTTTGAATGGTTGTGAGGCATAAAAAAAGCCGCTTACTCTTTATAGTAAGCAGCTTTGTATATACGGGGTGGACATTTCCTATAGTAAGGTCTTGGTAACTTCTAATGCCTTTTCATAATCAGGATCATTGGTTATTTCAGGTACGTGCTCTACATACTTTACTAATCCTTCTTTATCAACGATCACAGTTCCTCTGGTTAATAATCTTAATTCATCAATTACAAAACCATATTTCGATCCAAAATCAAGATCTTTATGGTCTGAAAGGGTGATGATATTATCCAGTCCTTCAGCTCCGCAAAAGCGTGATTGCGCAAAGGGTAAATCTACTGATACAGAAAGAACAACCACATCCTTAAGGTTGTTGGCTTCTACATTAAATCTGCGGTTTTGGGCTGCGCAAACACCTGTATCAATTGATGGGTAAACAACAATAATCTTTACTTTTCCATCATAATCCGATAGTTTAACGGGTTCTAGTTTTCCGTTTAAAGCTGTAAAATCAGGTGCTTTGTCGCCTACTTTAATTTCATTTCCTAATATGGTTACCGGGTTACCGGCAAAAGTTACTTTTAAATTAGTCTTGTTCATTTTGTATTTGTTTTAATTATCATTTAAACATAACAAAATAAAAAAGGTTTAAAGAATATAGCAATTTTATTTATAAACATATTTTGTTCGCTTTTGCTATAGGAGATGAGAGAAAGGATGATTTGTACACACTGTTGATTGATATGTAGTTGCAGAGAAGATATGGATAGAGAAGCAAGTAATTTATTTTATTGTACAAAAAGGGAATGTAAAATGGCTTTTGAAACGGAGTATGTGGATGTTGTAGATAGTGAGTAAAATATATAAGCCATTCAGTAAATGTAAAAAGCCATTAAGATACCCAGGTTAAAGTGGCCTAACAGCTTTTTTTATGAAGAAAAATAGGAGTGAGGGATGACCATCACTCCTTTGTTTATATTATGCTTTTAATGCTTCTGCTTTTTTGCGGTAGTTGTTTATGGCTACATGATAGTCTGGATCTTTTAATACGTTTACATCACAAATTTTTTCTGCTTTGTTAATTAGCTTTACGCAATCACGACTTAAATACCTTAAGTGTACGTTAGTGCCAATTAATTGATATTTTTCTGCCAGTTTATTGATCGCTTCAATAGCTGACTGATCCATAATTCTGGATTCCTCAAAGCTGATGATCACCTCTTTGGGGTCGTTTTTGACATCAAAGTTGGAGATAAAAGAAGTGGTTGCTGCAAAAAATAGGGGACCATGAACGATATAGTGTTTTACTCCTTGTTCGTCTGTTACGTTCGACACACGTATTTTAACTGCATTCTCCCAGGCAAAAACCATTGCTGAAACAACTACTCCGACAGCCACTGCGATAGCTAAATCAAAGATTACAGTAAGTATAGTTACCAATACGATAACAATAACATCTGCCACAGGAATTTTATTAATTATTTTAAAAGTACTCCACGCAAAAGTACCTATCACCACCATAAACATAACACCTACCAATGCGGCAATAGGAATCATTTCGATATAATCAGAACCAAATAAAATAAATGTTAGTAGCGCCCAAGCAGCAACAATGCCCGATAAACGTCCTCTTCCTCCGGATTTAATATTAATGATACTTTGACCAATCATGGCACAACCTCCCATACCGCCAAAAAATCCATTTGTAATATTGGCTATGCCCTGTGCCACACACTCGCGATTACCACTACCTCGTGTTTCGGTAAGCTCATCAACAAGCGTTAGGGTCATTAATGACTCAATTAAACCAATCATGGCAAGGATTAATGCATAGGGAGTTATAAATGTCAATGTTTCCATATTAAATGGAATAAAAGGTACGTTAAAGGATGGCAGGCCGGCTTTAATACCTGTTCCACCACGCGATACGACAAAAGAACGAACCGTTTCAGTATCTACTCCTCCAAGTATTACGATTAAAGATACAGCTATTATAGCTACCAATGCTGCAGGTATCTTTTTGCTGAATTTGGGTAAGAAATACATAATGGCCATGGTTAAAATCACCAAACCAAGCATAGTGTATAAAGATAAGCCGCTTAAAAATTCACCATCCACCTTAAACATGCCTAGTTGTGAGGTGAAAATTACAATGGCAAGACCATTTACAAATCCCATCATAACCGATTGGGGAACCATACGAATAAATTTACCCAGTTTAAGGAAACCGGCTGCCATCTGAAATAGCCCTGCCAGTATAATAGTAGCAAATAGATATTGAATCCCCATCATGTCTTCCGGTGCACCCATAGCGTTACCTTCCAGAACCAGACTAACCATAACAACTGCTAAAGCCCCTGTAGCGCCAGAAATCATTCCCGGACGGCCTCCTAAGACCGCTGTAACTAAACCCATCATAAATGCACCATAAAGTCCAATGACAGGTGAGATGCCGGCAACGAAGGCAAATGCAACAGCCTCAGGTACAAGGGCTAGTGCTACTGTTAAACCGGATAAGATATCATCCTTCACAGAGCCCTGTCGTTTGTCGATAAAAGAAAATGAAAACTTCATATATTTTTAGAATTTTAAATTGCTGATTGAATGGTGATTGTGAAATTAGCCTGCAAAAGTACGAAAAACAACTTGCTTTCACTTTCCAGCCTTAGTAATAAAGGGGTATAAATAAATAAAATGTGTTAAAAAGTGTAAAATATTTTCAAATAACTAATTTTAATTCGTGCTATCTGTTTTTGGGTTTCAGTAATCGATAAAAGTTAAGCTATCTCTATATGTACTTGCTTAATTTTGCCCTTTGGGTATGGTGTTCTTTCCCATTGTCATTAATAGTACGTGAAAGGGCATGGTCAGCACAAATAAGAGGACAAACAACTTGGCCCAACTAAGCGGGAGGTGAAGGATTGAAACTGGCACAGGTTAGTGAAGTTTCGCTAATTTTTAAACATATGGAAAAGGCTGTTATTCTTAGAAAATTTATTTCCTTATACTAATTGTCTTCATTATTCTGTGACACATTAATTATGAGTTTATTTTTAGATTTAAGCTTTCTACTCTTGTGGCTTTATGGTTTTGCCCCATTTTTAATGGTTTATGGATTCCAATTATATATTAAATTTTCCAGACTTTTCTTATTGTGTTAATAGTGCATGCAAACACAAGAGTATAGATGAAGCATTATATTTTTGATTAATCATCTTTTTCTTGCTGTTTATTTGTAGGGAGGCTGTTTGAATATATTTGAATTAATGCCTATATTTTACTGGACTAAAAATAAGGTATGGATAGTGTTTCACAAGATGAGCTGATTGTAAAGCTGAAAGAGGAATTGAATGGTATTCAACTTACAGGTAACGGGGTTGATTGTACCAAAGCATTTAAACTTATTGATCAGATAGAGGTTTTGGCAAAAAAATCAGATCCCTTGATGACTGATGTTCGTATTCCTGATTTGTGCTGTTTGTTTGATCACTTTCCTCTTGCCATATTTATAAAAGATGCTGGGTTTAGAATTATCTATGCTAATAAACGTTATATAGATCTGGCGGGATTCAATAGCTTGCAAGATATTGTTGGGAAGACGAACGATGAAATGAATTGGGGTAGGAGAGAGTGTAATCGGTTTAATAGGATGGACCATGATTTAAAGGAAAGAAAACAAGCGGTGCAAGGGATTGTTGGTTTATTAACTAACACCAAAGAAGACAACGTATGGCTAGAAGTTCGAAATGCCCCATTTTTTAATGACAGAGGAGAACTGGAAGGATTGGTAGGCAGTATTGAGGATGTAACAGAAAAACATAATGCAACAGAGGTTTTAAAGCATACCAAAGCTCGATTAAATAATTATTTTACTAGTGCCACAGATGCCATTTTTGTATTGAATCAGAATTTTGATATTACAGACGTTAACCCGGCTTGTTGCAAACTAACAGGGCATGACCGAGAGCTGCTAATAGGAAATAAGTTATTTCATTTGTTTAACGACAATGAATCTTTAATTCAATTTAAAAAGGCTTGTAAGGCTATTGATATAAAACCGGTATCCGGAGAATGTACCTTGGTAGCAGCTGATTGTACCTTAAAGCATATTAAAATGGATGTGGTGAATATTGAAATAGATCATTTGGTGTGTTTTGCCAAAGATATTTCGGAGCTTAAAAGGGCCATTCAAAAAGCAGAAGAAAGTAATCGTTTAAAAACCGCATTTTTGCAGAACATAAGTCATGAAATTCGTACTCCATTAAACGCAATTATAGGATTCGCTAATATTTTAAGGCAGCGGATGTATGAAACAGAGGAAGATGCGGATATCTACAAAAAAATTATTTATACCAATTCGGAATATTTATTGGGGCTGGTAAATAGTGTGATTGATTTGAGCAAGATAGAAACCGGTCAAATGAATCTGATACCGGAAAATATTGCTCTCATTCCTTTTATAAAAAGCATGGTGCTGCCTATTATAGAGGCAGAAAAAAATCACCTGGAAAAATCCAATATTCATATTCAGTTTATAGCTAAAAATATTTCGGATGATGATCTGATTCATGTTGATAAGGGGCGGTTAAAACAAATATTGGTTAACCTGATGCACAATGCACTTAAGTTTACCTTTGAGGGAGAGGTTTGTTTGTCGGTGGAGCAAAATTATGATATAATGCATTTTGAGGTTTCAGATACGGGTATTGGTATAAGTGAAGATCAGATTAACCGAATCTTTCATCGTTTTTATAAAATACAACATTCTGCAAATGCTGGATCGGCCGGTTTGGGCTCGGGTTTAGGATTGGCTATTGTAAAAAAGCTATTGGCTATGATGGGTGGAGCAATACATGTAGAATCAGAGGTAGATAAAGGTTCCTGTTTTTCTTTTAATCTTCCTGTTATTGGTTAGAGCTCTTTTGTATGGCTTTTGCAGCTAGCATGCGGGTGCATTATGATGATTAATGTATATATTTTATTGTCGGGACTTTATTGCAATGTTTTTTAGTGATATAGCTTGCTATGTTAAGTTCAATACTTATTTTTGCTTCAGATAATAACTAATTTTAAATGAATGAGAAAAGTAGCAATACCATCAAAGGGTGAAATGTTAGATAATCATTTTGGACATTGTGAGAAGTTTATGATCATTTCCTTATCTGAAGACAATGAGGTCACCGGAATAGAAGAGTTTAAAGGATCGGAAACATGTGGTTGTAAGAGTGATTTAGCTGCCGATTTGGCGAAGGAAGGCGTTAATGTTTTATTGGCAGGAGGAATAGGTCAGGGAGCTATTAACAAACTAAAGCAATCAGGAATTGAGGTTTTTAGTGGTTATCAGGGAGAATCAAAAAGAGTTTTGGATCAGTGGTTAAACGGAAATAAAGGAAACTTTACAGTTTGTCCACCTCATGGAGCTGATGGACATGTTTGTTCTCACTAGGTTTTACCATCTGATTATTATGTGAAAAGTATAGGTGATAGGTCGTTGGGTGTTGCTTGTAAGGGAACGAGCAAGGGTAATAGCACCTAATACCTGTGACCTGGAGGCTATTGCTAATGCGGCACAAATTTAAAGCCAATGGTGTTAAGTGTTGGTGTTTAAGTGTTCTGTAATCAATAAATAATAGGACAATAGACTTATGTTTGTTATCTTTTTACCCTATTCAAATGAATTAAGATCTTAGCTATCCGAAAATTATTAGTTGTATAATTTTTTCTCTTTAATATATTGGTAGGCTTGGCCTGGAATTAGAAAACGATAATCTTTTCCTTTCTTTAATCCTTCTCTTATGGTAGTAGAATCTATATCAAAAACAGGGGCATTAACTGTTACTACCTGTTTTAAATATTGGTTTTTATCCATTTTATAACCCGGCCTTGGGTATACCATTATTTGGTAACGAGCAAGTATTTCTTCAATATTTTTCCAGCGATCAAGGGTTAACAGGTTATCAGAGCCCATAATAATAGTGAAGTTATCGGAGGGATATAGTCTTTCCAGTTCTTGTAATGTTTTATAACTATAGGAAGGAGTGGAGAGTTTGAGTTCAATATCGCATACCTTAAAGGCCGAATAGCCTTGTATTGATAATTCCAACATATTTACCCTATGAGCAGGGTCTATCAAATGTCTTGACTCTTTAAAGGGATTTTGAGGACTAACCACAAACCAAATTTCGTTGAGTAAGGTATTTTCAATTATATAATTGGCCAGCGATAAATGCCCTACATGCACCGGGTTAAAAGAACCAAAAAAGAGTCCGATATGTTTCCTTTCCTTAGGCATGAATAAAATCAGTCAGTAATTTTTCAGTTTCTAAAATGGCAGATGATAGTTCTTCATTGATTACAATATGGTCAAAACCATCGGCGTAGCTTAACTCTTTTTCGGCTTTATCCAATCGTTGCTGAATCACTTCTTCAGAGTCCGTTCCCCTAATGTTTAGTCTTGTTTTAAGAGCTTCGATTGATGGGGCTTTAACAAAAATAGCGATGGCTCTATTGCCATACATCTTCTTAATATTCAGGCCACCAACAACATCCACATCAAAAACTACATTGCTTCCTTTGCTGGTAATTCTTTCTACTTCACTTTTCAGGGTGCCATAGTATTTATCCTTATAAACCTCTTCCCATTCCAGCAATTCACCGGCCTTAATCTTATTTCTGAATTCTTCAGGGCTTAAAAAATAATAGTCAACACCATGTTTCTCTTCTCCCCGTGGACTGCGCGTAGTTGCTGAAATAGAAAACTCCATGTTAAAATTTTTATGAAGGAGGTTTTTAACTATGGTTGTTTTTCCCGAACCTGATGGTGCCGAAAATATTATCAATTTACCTTTTGTACTACTCATTGCTTATTATCATCAGTTGCCAGTTATCAGTTTTTTGTAATCTATTGCTTGAGCTATTAAACCGATTACTATTACTGATTACTGTATACTAATTAAAGTATGTTTAAACTTTGTTCTTTAATTTTTTCCAGTTCGTCTTTCATTTGAATCACCAGTTTTTGCACTTCCGAATGATTTGCTTTTGAGCCCATGGTGTTAATTTCCCGGCCTATTTCCTGGGTAATGAAAGCTAATTTCTTACCTACCAGCTCTTCATTGGATATTGTTTCAATAAAATAATTCAGATGGTTTGCCAAACGTACTTTTTCTTCTGTAATATCCAGTTTCTCCAGGTAATATATCATTTCCTGTTCAAATCTGTTCTCATCAATACTTACTTTGCCTTTTATTTCATTTAGCTGATCAAGTATTCGTTCTCTTACTCTTTCAATACGCTCTTTTTCGTAGGGCTCAATCAATGTTGCCAGCTCTCTGATTTTTTGGATTCGGGCAATAATATCTAATTGAAGAATTTTTCCTTCCTGGGTTCTGAATTCATCGAGTTTACTCAGGGCCTCTAAAAATGCTTTTTCTATTTTACTCCATTCTTCTTCATCTAATTCGGCTTGTACAATCTTAACCGTGTCAGGTAAAGGCATAATGGTTCTTAGAATATCTGTGTTATCAGTCAAACCTAATTTATCAACAATAGGTAATAACTGGTTGTAGTACGATTCAATAACCTGTTGATTAATCGAAGCATTTTTTTCAACACCTAAAAAATCAACGTAAAATCCAACATCTACTTTCCCTCTGCCAAGTTTGTTAGCCAGTTCATTTCTTAATATCAGATCTTTTTCCCTGTAGATATTTGGCAAACGCATGCTAACATCTAGTTGCTTACTGTTTAATGATTTAATTTCTATGCTGATTTTTTTTCCAGGAAGTTCGCATATGGATTTACCAAATCCGGTCATTGACTTTATCATAATACTTATTGCTAATTATGCCACAAAGTTAATCTTTTATGCGAAACATACATGATAAAATATCTTATTAGCTTTTGGCAGTCGTGTATTTGTTTTATGCTGTTGTTTTACGGATATAAACACCTTCTTTCTTAGCCAATAGTACTTTGAAGATTGTTGACATTCATACTAAACTTTACACTTATGAGTGTCTATTGATTGTGTAACACCAGATGATGTTTAAGTTATAAAGTATTAAAAGCTACTGACCTTCCAAAATTCAGCGTAAAGAGCAGAACGATTGCGATGAAAGCCAGAAGAGCACGACATCCCCTTATATAAGCCCATTTTTTGGTTCTATACAAGTGTAAAGAGTGTAAAAAATGCTGTATTAATTAAAGACTGTGATATTTTTGGTCTGGTCTGTATTTCTATTTGTTTAAAAAAATGTAAAAAACATTAAACAAAAATAGAATCTTCGTGTTTTACTTTTGAATTTCATTTTCAGTCTGAGTTTTTGCTCAGCACAACATATGACTTGGCAGATTCATTTTATTTCGCGCGTTAAAGGGTATCTGTTAGTTTGCACATTATCTAATTTAAAAATTAAAGACGATGAAAACGAAAAAAATGAACACCCGATTCAATTCAAATCAAATCAATTGGTTTGTTGTATTTATAAGTTTGGTAATTATACCTTTTGTGACCATAGCCTGCGATGACGATGATAAGGATGAAACACAGGTACAAGAAACGAATACAATTGTTGACATAGCGGTTAGCGATGCAACATTTTCCATTTTAGTAGAAGCATTAACCAAGGCCGATTTGGTATCAACTTTAAATGGAGTGACTGAATATACTGTTTTTGCGCCTACTAATGATGCTTTTGAAGATCTGCTTGCAGATTTGGGAGTGAATTCTTTAGATGATATTTCGACAGATGACCTTACTGAGATATTGTTATATCATGTAGTTAGCGGAAGTAATCTATCAAGTTCATTATCTACTGGCTATTATTCGTCAGTAAGTGAAAAACAGGACGGATATTATTATTCTATTTATTTTTCTTCAGATGACCTAATGATTAATGGATCGGTAAATATATCAAGTGCTGATATAGTGGCCGATAATGGCGTTATTCACGTAGTTGATAAAGTGATGTTACCTCCTTCTATAACTGATCATGCTATTGCTAATGATGATTTAAGCAGTTTAACAGCAGCTGTTGTAAAGGCTGAGTTAGCTACTGTTTTAGATGATGATACTAATAATTTTACTGTTTTTGCACCTACCAACGATGCTTTTTCAACTTTTTTAAGCGATCTGGGTCTTACGCTAGATGACCTAACACAGGAAGACTTGATGCCTATACTATTATATCATGTTGTAGATGCTTTTGTGCCGTCAGTAGATGTTGCATCAGGATATGTGAGTAGTTTAAGTACTTATCAGGAAAATTATACCAGCATACATATTGATGCTACTGATGGTGTTGTTCTAAATGGTCTGGCATCGGTTGTATTAACAGATGTAGTAGCAACAAATGGTATTATTCATGTTATTAATGGAGTAATTTCACCGGGAACGGTAGTAGATGTAGCTATAAATAATAGTGTATTTAGCTACTTAGTTGAAGCGGTTCTTAAGGCCGAATTGGCTGAGACATTATCAGGAGATGGCCCGTTTACTGTTTTTGCGCCTACTGATGCTGCGTTTGAAGATTTATTTACCGCTTTAGAGGTTTCAGGAATTGATGAAATTGATACAGAAACATTAACTTCCGTGTTGTTGGCTCATGTGGTGAGTGGAAATATTAGATCCAGTGATTTAAGCAATGGTACTGTTCAAACATTAAATGAAGATAAATCAATAACTATTGATATTTCAGATGGTGTAACCATTGACCAAGATATACATGTGATTGTAGCCGATGTACAAGCAACAAATGGGGTTGTTCATGCAATAGATAAGGTCATCGTGCCATAGAGTATACAAAATCTCACACACATTTTACTCATTTCTGTTTTGATAAATATTTATTGCTGTTTGATGAACAAAAAATGTCTTAATCTCGTTAATGGAATATAAATCGTTTTAGATACTATTTAATTTGTAGTAATCGTTATCAACTCATAGAAATGGCAGAATATTCAATAAAAGATCTGGAAAAGATTTCTGGAATAAAGGCACATACTATCCGAATTTGGGAGAGGAGGTATAAAATTGTTGAACCATCGCGTAGCGAAACCAACATTAGAAAATATAACGACCTCGACCTGAAGCGGATTTTAAATGTCTCTATTTTAAATCAAAATGGGTTTAAAATATCAAAAATTGCTAAACTCGATAATAAGGAGTTAAAGGAACGCGTGCTGGATCTTTGTTTGGATACCTGTAATGTGAATGTTCAAATTGAAAGCCTAGTAGTGGCTATGCTCGAACTAAATGAAGCGAAATTTAATAATGTGCTTACCCATTCCATCATTAAAAGAGGTTTTGAAAATACTGTAGAGGAAATTCTATTTCCATTTTTAGATAGGATTGGTGTTTTGTGGCAAGCGGGTTCTATATTACCCGCTCAGGAACATTTTATCAGCAACCTTATACGTCAAAAACTTATTGTTGCCATTGATAATGAAATGGGGACAATAAAATCAGGAAAACAAATTACTTTCTTTCTGGCAGAGGATGAGCTGCATGAAATAGGCCTGTTGTTTTACAGTTTATTGGCCCGCAAAGAAGGTTATAACGTGATTTATTTAGGTATGTCGTTGCCATTTAGTGACTTAAAGGTGGTTAATGAGATTCAAAAGGCGGATGCTTTTTTTACCTCTTTTGTTAGCCCTCCTTCTAAAGATGAATTGAATACTATACTGGCTACCTATAAAGAAGAATTTCCAGACACTCCATTTTATTTAACCGGTTTACAGGTAAAACAGTATGCTTCCGGCATCCCAGAGAATTTTCATATGATAAGCTCGGCACAGGATTTTAAAAAAGCTTTACAATTGTTATAAAAATAACTTTTGAGAGAGATATATCTTCATTTATTCCCGTATCTTGCATCGCGAATTCAAATTATACATAACATGAAGGACATTTTAATTGGAAAGGGTTTAGATGATATCCGTTTTGGTATGACCCGATCAGAAGTTAAAAAAGT
>JBFHKL010000073.1:0-15989 GCA_041595375.1 Saccharicrinis sp. | reverse complement strand
GCCCTCTCGATGCCTCTTCCATAGGAAGAACTTTTGATGCATAACCATGCGAACCACATATATAACCATTGTCACTTGTATAGATAATCACTGTATTATCGGCGATACCTTGTTTCTCCAGCTCATCCATGATCATTCCGATTGCCACATCAATGCCATAAACCAGCTGATAATATTTTGCCATAACACCATCATAATCGGTATCGTAATGCCATTCCTCAAAACGAGAATATTGCCTTCCCTGCTTACTTTGCTCTGACATGTGTTTTCCGGCTTCACGACCATAATTTGCCGGTTTTGTAAAGATTTTTCCGTCATAAACATCATCAAACTTAGGGTCAGGTTCTACCGGACGATGAGGTGCTTTAAAGCTGATCGATAAACAGAAAGGCTTATCTTGTTTTACAGCTTTACGAATTACGTCTTTTCCAAAAGCACCATACGACAAAGTTGAATGCGGATAATCTTCGGCATATTGTACCATTGAAGGATTATCTTTTGTTTGATAAACAGTTTGTCCGGGACCTCCTCCCCATATATCAAAATCTTCCTCGCATAAACCTAATTCTTCCACTTCGAAGCCAAATTTACCAGCAAAAGCTGTGAGATAACCTGCCTCGCGAAGCAGCACTGGATAGGACTTTTTCCAAACTTCTGGTTTCATATCACCATGATCGAAGTTTGTAGCTGTTTTGTACTCGTACATACCGGTAAAAACGGTTGCACGGCTCGCCATACAGATAGATGTTGTATTGTAGTGCTTAGTGAAAATAACACCTTGATTACCAATTTTATCCATGTTCGGAGTACGAACTTCATCATTACCATAACATCCAACCGATAAAGCATTCTGGTCATCGGCCATCAGGTAAATGATATTCGGTTTTTGCCCAAAACTCTCTAAAGCAATAGCAAACAGCAAAGAGAAAATTGTTAAATATTTCATATGATTACAATTTTATATTTTTGCCATATGGAACTTACCTTATAATCATTTCCCTGTGTGTGGAAAGCTTTATACATGGACGTTTCATATCGCTTATTTTATTTAAACTTCGTAAAAAAATCTACCGTTTTTTGTATAATCACATCAGTTGATGGATCTATCTCACCGCCTACATTACGCCAATTGTGTCCTGCATTTTTTGCTATAAACAGTTCAACCCTTGCGCCAATACTGTCCGCCTTATTCTTCATGAGATATGCATGACCTACGGGAATTGTAGTATCATCTTCTGCCGCCATCATAAAAAGTGGTGGACTTTGTGCTTTTAAATAATATATCGAACTCATCTCCTTGAATAAGGCATCTTTTTGCAAAGGATCAGTTCTGGGCATTAATATTCTACCTCGAAACCGGTCTGGATTTTTGCTAGGATCATCTGTTTCGAATAATTCAATTCGGGTAAAATCACTTGGCCCATACCAGGAAACACCTGCTGCAATTTTATAGTTGTAATCATACAGAACAGGGTCACCAGGAAAATCTGATGGATCTGCAAGAGTGATCATTTGTGCCAGTTGGCCGCCAGCAGAATCACCTAACACAAAAATACCATTAGTATCCAACTTCAGGCTACTGTTGTTTTTAGAAAGATAGCGAACGGCATCCATAGCATCTACAAGGCAATTTTTCATGACTACGGTCTTGTGACGAGTCAGTCGATAATTAACAGAGACTACTGTAAATCCTTGTCCTAGTAATTTTAAAAAAGTTTCTTTTACTAATTCCTTTGTAATATTTTCCTTACTCCCATTGAACCAACCACCGCCGTGCACATAAACCACAACAGGATAAGTTTTATTTTCAGCTTGTTTTGAAGGATAATAAATATCCAGATACAAATCCTCCTCAGGTGTAGATTTATATTTAATATTTAGTTTTCTTTCTCCTTGAGTCTCCAGATATGGAATATCAATTTTTGAGTACTCTTCTAGCGAAACAACTTCATCACCATCTAAATCAAAAGCTTTAAATCTGTCCCATTGATTTTTCACTTCAGATTTTTCAAGAAGATCATTCTTGTTTTTATCTATTCGTAAAAATTCCCTTTTAGCATACACTAGCTGGTAAGGATCCTGTGCCTGAACAGACCCAATGCAACAAGCTAATACTAAACAGATGATAGTTACCCTCATCTGTTTAGTATAATCATAAGCAAAAATTCCATTTAGAATCAATCTCGTGTGTATGAAAATGTTTCTCATGATTGTTTCCTTTATTCTTTACTATTTTAGATTTGACTCCTGTAAATCACCTTTAATCATCCTTTGTATAAAAGGATCATTTCATTATTAATTGATTTTTTCCACGTAAACATAAAATGCATTTGTTAGCGTGCCACCTTCCATTTCAAACCAAGCAGTCAGGTCAGCTTCACCTTTCTCAACTTCAACAGTGATAGCTGCTTCTTTTTCATTGTTATCAACATCAAAGGAATACTCTTTTTCACCAATCTTTAAAAACCCTTTTTTAAATTTTAATGATTTCCCTATACTGCGAGCATTGCTATAAGCTGTTTCTTTTACTTCGTCGTTAGCTTCACTTCCCAAAGCAAGACCACTTTCTTCAGGCCAACGACTAATACTAATTTTATAAGATCCTTTTTGAGTAAAATTCACAGAAAAACTTGCTGGTATTAAAGCAGTTCCCTTTCGTATCATTTCTTGGTTCCAATTAGGAAATTGACCTTTTGAATGAATATCCATACATGTTAGCACATCTACTGAATCAACACCCAAATCCATGACAGTGAATTTTGATTCCTTTATTACATCTTCCCACCAAGTATTGTAGAAATTATTCATTTCAAGCACCCGTTCAGGATATTGGTCTGCCACATTGTTTTGTTGGCCTGGATCTTCATTTAAATTGTATAACTCATTTCCTTTAACTAATCTCCAAGCACCATCCATAACACAACTTTGCTTTCCTTTTATAGGCCAAGGAACGCGCTGTGTATCTGTAACAAGCATTCTATCCTTTATCTTTTCACCTGTTTTTAACCAATTACTAACATCTGTACCATCCAACACTTTTGATGGAGTAAATTTAAGTCCAACTAATGAGCTTAAGGTTGGCAACATATCAACATGAGCAGCAAGTTCATTTAGTTTTTTACCTCCGGTTAATTTACCCTTCGGCCATCTTATCATAAACGGTACTCTGTGTCCTCCCTCGTATTCACTCGCTTTTGTTCCTCGCATTCCAGCGTTATAACCACATATTTTTCCTGTTTTCTTATCCACTTTATAGCCACCGGAAGTTCCATTATCAGTAGTGAATATAAGTATTGTATTGTCTGCAATTTTCAGTCCATCCAATTTTGCAAGTAGCTTCGAAAAGTTATCGTCAATATTGGTAATCATTCCATAAAAACGTTTCTGACTTTCCATAATAGTCGTATCATTTTTATAAATATTGTAATACTCTTCCGGAACATTGTAAGGAGAATGAGGAGCATTCAAGCTTAAATAGCAAAAGAAGGGTTCATTCTTGTTATCTTCAATATATTTCGTTGCTTCGTTAAACCACACATCGGTACAATAACCTTTTGCTTTCTCTGGCTTTCCATTTCTAAAATAGGTACCGTCAAAATAATTGTTATTCCAATAATCAGGAGTCTGACCAATACCACCCCCTTTGAGGTAAAAAGCTTCCTCAAAACCTTTATCGTTTGGAAGAGAAGGATGATTATCACCCAAGTGCCACTTACCAAACATCGCAGTTTTATACCCATTTTGTTGAAATACATCTGCCAGAGTTTCCTCATCGCCATTTAAAGAAGATGCTCCCATAATGGTATGCCATGCCCCATTGCGATTACAATTTCGTCCGGTTAATAAACCTGCTCGTGTAGGAGTACATGTGGTACCCACATGATAATTTGTAAGGTTAACAGCCTTCTCTGAAAATGCATCGATGGTGGGAGTTTTGATTATTGGATTTCCCGTGTGTCCGAAATCCCCATATCCCTGATCATCCGTCATAATTAGGATGACATTTGGTCTGCTTTCTGCTTCTTTTGTACTCTTTGACGTACAGCTATTAAATGAAAATAATGCTATTGAAGCTAAAATAATAATTGATCTGAAGTTTTTCATTTTAAATATAATTGGTCTACATTTATTCGTTTTTGATCCTTACTCAATGGGTTTTATAACAATCGCCTTTAAACTGGAAGTTTTTGGGTTTCCTTCAACAAGAGATACTGTAATAGAATGTTTCCCTGCTGTTTTGAATTCGATGATTCCCATTGGATAGGGTTCATATTTTTCGGTGGCTGCCTGTTGATTTTGTACAATTACACCTTCATCAGTTTCTGCATGCCAAACCAAACGATCTTCTCCTTTATAGTTCAAATCCAAATGGTAGTATCCAGGAGTATTTACATTAACCGTCCATACTGCTTTACCATTTCCTTCCCAATTAGTTACTTGCGTTGTTTTTTTCCATTCGCCAAACTTTTCCATCCAACGAATCGCTTCTTGCTTCGCCCCTGAAACTTCAGCAAATTCGACTAACAATTCTGTAGAAATATTAGGATAAATACCAAGTGTTGTATCTACAATGACCTTTTTAGCTTCTGTATTTAATTTTAATTCGATAACTGAAACAGGAGAATCGGCAGGTTCAGCAGGAACATCGAGAACAATCCAGTCATTTTGCTTACTAAAAGTAATTGCCTCTGAATGATCTCCTTTTAATAAATCTGCGGAAACAATTTCACTTTGCATTCCAGGTAAATAAAGCTTACCATCTTGTGGCCAGTCAAAAACCGACAAGAAAAGAGAATTTCCTTTTGTTGTTACATCACCCCACGAAAGTGCATGTCGCCAAGGAGAACTACCAGCATCGTAAATAACCTGTGGATACTTATCGATCCATTTCCCAGCTTCCAAAAGAAACTTAACGGCAACATCAGGTACTTTTCCTGTTCCATCAGGACCTATATTAAAGAGGTATGTACCCCCACGCCCAATGGTTGAAATCAATCGATGCAATATTTCCTTCGGTCCTTTGAAATTATTATCGTACCAAGCATAGGACCACGAATCATTATTCGTATCACAGCTTTCCCATAAAACATCTAAATTACGTGATGGTACTTCCATATCACCATGAGTTACATAATCGCCCAATCCAAAACCTAGTCGGCTACACAACATGGCTTCAGGTTGAAGTTCTCTTACTAAATCGGCCAATTCAACAACATGTTCTTTTTTCATGCCACCCGGTGTATCAAACCAAATAAAATCAATTTTGCCATAATTGGAGCAAATTTCCTTTACCTGAGGCTTACACTTTCTGTAAAAATACTCGTCGAAAGTAGCCGGTGTTCCATCAGCATTTGTTGTGGGACCATTGGTTCCTCCTGGAGCTGTCCAATCCTGATTATGTGAGTAATAAAATCCAAAACCTAATCCCATTTCATGGCAAGCATTGGATAGTTCTTTCATCGGATCACGTCCAAAAGGACTGGCATCTACAATATTAAACTCATCAACATCAGAATCGAACATGGCAAAGCCCTCGTGATGCTTACTGGTAATAATAATATATTTCATTCCTGCATCCTTAGCCAATTGCACAATAGCCTTGGCATCAAATTGAGTAGGATTGAATTCATTAGCAATTTTTTTATACTCTTCCGGAGGAATTCCAGCGACCCTTGGACTCATGATCCATTCGCCAATTCCATAATAGGTTTTTCCCTTCCATTTGCCTCCCAGGTTAGAAAACAATCCCCAGTGAATAAACATTCCGAAATTACTTTCGTCGAATAATTTGCCTCGACCAGCTTTTAATGCATCAACTGCGACGGTGGCATCACCCCACATTTGATCCATACTTTTATCCCCTTTTTTGCCTTTATGATCCTGTGCCTGCAGTATACCTGCACAGCAAATCAGCATTATAAATAGTAGTGCTTTTTTCATATCGAAACAAGTAAATTTACCCATCAACAATTGAAACCAATTACCCTCAACAGTAAGAAGTTAAAATAATGATTCATTAAAAATTACCAAGCAGAATTCTTTTAATTTTGAGATCAGAAGTTAGAATAAAAGCGCGCGAGAAATTCACGCGCTTTTAAAACTTACCTAACCTAACTACCGTTTATAAATAGTATTTCCTACTACTAAAATTCAATCTCTTTCTATCTTGGCTTAATTCCTTATATTCAATAAGTCTTATTCCCACAAAGGATTTTGAACCAAAGATCCACCAATATCCTTACTCATCTCAAGTTCGTCATTAGGTATAGGATAAACTTGATATTTTCCTATTTCTGCCGCTGAAATAATATCTGCCTCATATTGTGCACGCTCAATAGCCGTCTCAGTTGCACCAGCAAGTTCTTCTGCAGCGAGTGTTGCTATAACAGTAGACTCTAACATTCCCCAACGTATAAGATCCTTTTTGCGCCCGGAAAAACCTTCTCCAGCTAATTCCCAAGCTCTTTCGTTGCGAATATCCTCATGTGTCATTACTGTTAATGCATCTAAACCTACCCTTGTTCTAACGACATTGATAGCTGCAAGTGATGCTGCAGTTGAAGTTGAATCGATCATAAACTCTGCTTCAGCAAGGCATAAATAGGCTTCCGACAATCGAAATAATTTATAAGACTCACTCGAATACTTAGATATATCTGCTGTTTCCATTAAAGGATCCTCAAGAGGTATGCAGGCACGCATTAACTTAGGCATATATATCCAATTGAAATCAACTGTTGTACCCTCTTCATCGGTATAACTATCCCAAACATTGTATAGCTTTCTCTCATCTTGATCATCAAAAGTATCGGCAAAACTCTTTCGTAAAGTCATTCCCGCCGTATTCTGCCATATATCTAAATCAGACATTACACTATATGTACTTGATGATTCGCCAGCTTTATTATAGTGCGCATTGTTATGTGAATTATTAGTATAAGCTTTAGCCGCTGTAGAGAGCTTTTCCTCACCAAAAATAATCTCGTCATGCGTTTCATTTCCCTCTCGGTAGATGTCAGCATAATCATCGCTTAAGGTATGAGGAGAATTGAGCGTTATTTCACTAAGTTCTACTTGTGCTTCGGCCCATTGCCCTAACCACATATGATAGTAAGCTTTTAACATTCGAGCTGCCCAGATTGTGGGTCTTGAATCGTTGTCATTCCATTTATCTGTAGACAGATATCCGCCTGAAATAGCCAATTCCAAATCAGCAATCATACCTTCTTGAATTTCGGAGGCGTCTGTTTTTCCAAGTAGAGAAACATAATCCATATCGAGTTCATCTCTCCAGTAAGGAACATCCCCAAAACGAGTAGTAAGATCCCAATAGAATATAGCCCGATAAAACAAAGCTTGAGCATAAGTATTACCGATTACTTCGTCAGATAAAGAAGACTCAACGATACGTGATAAAAGAAAATTACAATCCTTAACACCAGCATATGCCGTCGTCCAATCATTTGCAACAACACTATTGTCCGCATCATAGTTGTAAATACCAGGTTTCATTGATGCCGAAGCAACATTTCGCCCATACACACCCAAATCGGTGCCTAAGAAATCCCCCATACTCGTCCCATTTGGCATTTGTCCTTGTATACCATTCAGTGCCAAATTTGCTTCCTCTTCGTTTAGTAAATAATTATCTGGGGTAAGAAGTGCACTGGCATCTTCCTCTAAAAATTCGTCACAACTGGATGTGGCTAAACACAATCCCGTAACAAGTGCAATCAGTATATATATATTTTTTTTCATCACTATTTTATTAAATTGGAAAGCATAAATTAGAAAGTAATATCAAGACCTACCAGGTAAGACCTGTTTTGAGGGTACTGAATATTGTCAAATCCTCGTTTCGTTGCATTATCACCATAACTACTTACGTCAGGATCATACCCCCAGTAATCTGAACTTTTTACTAAGAACAAGTTGTTACCTGTCACATAAAAACGACAATTACTGATTCCCTTCAACAAACCTTTGGGTAGTGTATAACCTAATTGTAGTGTACCCAAGCGGATAAAACTACCATCCTGAATATAAAAGCTATTCGATTTATTGAAATTATCATTACCAACCGTAGGAACTTCTGCATTTTCAGAATTTGTAGCTGACCACATTTTATCCCTAAGTTTGGCAAAGGAATTTATCGTGGTTTCACCTACTACATAAGCCTCCATATTATATATATCATTTCCATAAGAAAAAGGAAAGGACGCGTGCAAATCAAAATTTTTGTACTTAAAGTCAGTTTGAAAACCTCCATAAAAATCAGGATTCGCATTTCCTATCACCACATCGTCATAGGTAGAGCTGTACTCGCCATCCGGAACACCATCAGGGCCACTAATATCTTTTAACAATGCTTCTCCTGTTGCCGCGTCTATTCCTTCGAACACTGCTCCAACAAAGGTACCTACTGGCTGTCCTACTATTAATTGACTAGCACAATCACCAGAAGGGGAAGGTAAATTAATAACATCGATAGATGTCTTATTTCCCAAATTCAGCACCTTATTTTTAAAGGTTGATATATTAAATGATGCCGACCAATTAAAATCTTCTGTATCAATAATGATTCCGTTCACACTGATATCAATACCCTTATTTTGAAGCGAACCAACATTCTGTGTTGTTTCGGTATAACCTGTTTGAGAAGGCACTTCTGCATCCAGCAATAAATCATGTGTCTTTTTATAATAAAGATCTACTTCAGCAGAAAGTCTTCTTTTAAAAAGGGCAACCTCTAACCCAAGGTCGAATTGTTCTGTTCGTTCCCATTCCAAATCATCGTTCTCAATGTTTCCTTGTGTAACTCCAGCTACTTCTTCACCATTTATAATGGTTGCTGTTCCTGAAGAAGAATAGGTTGCAAGTGTACTATAAGCACTAACAGACTGATTCCCTGTCCATCCGTAACTACCCCTCAACTTCAGTACATCTACTACTTCTGAATTCTTTAAAAAAGATTCTTTGGCCATATTCCATGCAATCGCACAAGAAGGAAAGTTTGCATAAGCGCCTCCAAGTCTTGACGACCCATCTCTACGGAAGGTTGCTGTCAATAAATATTTTCCCAAGTAAGAATAATTAGCCCTTGCCAAAACCGAAAATATAGAAGTTTGAGTATAGCCTGAGCTTATTGATGCATCAGCAGCAAATTCAACAGCGTCTACACCTACACCATCACTTGGAATATCGCTTGCAGAAATACCTGTCGATGTAGTGCTATTTTTTTGGAAAGTTAACCCTCCCAAAACACCTATCGAGTGATCGCCAAAAGTTTGTTTATAGTCAATTGTATTTTCGTTTAGCATACCAACTGCCTTTGTCTGAGCAATGCTTCCATAAGCCAGTTTACCGTTATAAACATTAATAGGATTCGTAGAAGGTGAAAACTTGTCTGTTTTGGTAAAAGCATAGGTTCCTCCGAAGGTTGATTTCAATGTAATTTTATCAGCCAATGATGCCTGAATATAGGTGTTGATCGATACTCTATCACTGGTAATGTCGTGAAGATTTACTTCGTTATCTGCCAAAAGATTATTGTCGTAAGAACCTGTACCATAACCATAAATATTATAGTCACCATCACTATCATAAACGGGTTTTAATGGATCTTCCCGTATCAATTCTTTAAAAGTAATGTCATTGGCATCTTTATAAGTCTCTACAAGTGAAAGATTAACGCCTGTTTTAAATACCTTTGATAGCTTGACATCAAAATTTGATCGTAAACTATATCTTTTATAGCTTGTACTTGCTACAATACCATCCTGACTTAAATATCCTGCAGATAAATAATAATTTGTATTGTCGGTACCACCAGATACAGAAATCTGATTATCTGTAATTTGAGCAGGAGCCATCACAGCATCTTGCCAATTTGTTTCTTCGCCGGGAAGATCAGTCAAATCAAAAAGATCAGATCCATCCATCTCATTCATCCATGCAGCGTACTCATAGCCAGTCTGAACATCAATCTCTGAAGGTAAATACTGAATACCAAATGATGATTTGAAGTTCACCCTAGCTTTACCTTTAGTTCCTTTTTTAGTCGTAATTAAAACTACCCCATTTGCACCACGAGCTCCATACATAGCTGTTGATGAAGCATCTTTAAGGACTTGAATGGATTCGATATCATTTCCGTTAATGGATGTACTAGCTCCAATAAATCCATCAATTACATAAAGAGGAGCATTTCCTGCGGAAATTGAGTTTCCTCCTCGAATTCTAATTGAAGGAGCACTTCCTGGCGATCCGTTAGAAGAGGTAACTTGAACCCCTGAAGCCCGTCCTTGAATTGCATTTTCAATATTCGCAACAGGTGATTTATAGGCCGCTTTAGTATCTATTTTTGATACTGATCCCGTTAGATCACTTTTCCTAACGGTTCCATACCCAATTATAACAATCTCATCTAGTCCTACAGCATCAACAACCATTTTTACTGAAATAGTAGACTGAGTTCCCACTAAAATTTCTTGGCTTATCATTCCCACAAAAGAAAAAGCCAATACATTCTCACTTGATACATTAGGCAATATATAATTACCCTCGATATCGCTAATAGTACCCGTAGTTGTTCCTTTAATAACAACGGACACCCCTGGTAGAGTTAATCCGGACGAATCGGTTATTGTCCCTCTAATAGTTTGCGTTTGGGCAAAAACAGAGGTAGAAATAATCCATAAAAAGATTATTGATAGGATTTTTTTCATAGTAATTGGTTTGTTAGAATTTAGGTTAGTAACAAAGGCTACATGTTTGATTTTATTTGACCAATTTAGTTGAAAGAATTGAAGCACTATATCTCAAAAAAAAAAAATACTTGCTCAAATCGAACACAGGAATAGAGAAAGACCTAACTGTTAATTATCAGAAAGTTAAACCCCCACTTGCTCAAATCAATCAATTAATTTAAAAATATATTTTCTTTAAAATTAATGATATAAACCGTACAAAAGAGATCTCTTTTCTATCTGCAGAAAGTATGATTAGGGATTCCTATCCCACCAGTAAATTGGATCGTATCATTCAAGAAAGCTCAAGAATAGAAATTTCTTGTGTATTAGAATAAGACTTTAACTCGATTGCACTGGATAAAAAGAGAGGCAAAAAATAATGATTTAACTGTTTTTTTGAAATTTGGAGGGTGAAACTCCATGCAATTTCTTGAATGAAGTTGAAAAATAGGATGGCGATTCTATTCCAATTTTATACATTACCTCTACAGCATTTAAGTTTTTGTTTAATTTCAATAATTCGGCAGCTTTTTGTAAGCGAAAGTTCCGCAGATATTCATTAGGCACCTGTCCCGTTAGTTGTTTTAATCTGCGATACATATGGGCAGAACTCATCCCAACTGATTTTGACAATTCTTCAACACCAAAGGTTGAATCTGACATATTCTCTTCAATTGAAGTAATAATGCACTGCAAGAAACGACGATCTCTTTCCGGCATTCCCAAATCGCCTTCAGGAATAACACGACTATTTGAAAAATATTCAATTATCCGTTTTTTGCTCTCGATGAGTTTTTTCACACGAATTTCCAGATGTTTTATCGAAAATGGTTTTTTAATGTAATCATCTGCGCCTAATTCCAATCCTTCTATCATCTTAGCATCATCATCTAGTGCTGTAAGCAAAATAACAGGAATATGACAAGTTTGAGGATCTGATTTTATTTTTTCACAAAGCTCATAACCATTTAATTTTGGCATCATAACGTCAGAAATTACCAAAAGAGGTTGACATTCGATTAATTTTTTCCATCCCTCTTCTCCATCAGCTGCAAGCGTAACTTTATAGGTATCACTAAATGCTTCCTGTAAAAATAAACGAACATCTTGTTCATCATCAATTATCAAAATGGAAGGAAGCGAACTATCCATGTCAATTTCCTGCAAATCGGTCAATTCGGATGGCAGCCAATCTGTAACAATTCTTTTGTGTTTAATCAAATCATCATTTGCATCAGCTTTTACCACAACATCGAACGGCAACTCAATTTTAAATACAGTTTTTTCTCCTGGAGTACTTTTCACGGCTATTTGCCCTTTCATCAAATCAACCAACGACTTACATAGAGCCAATCCTATTCCAGTACCACTCCAGCTTCCTCGATCATCAACAGCCCGATAAAAACGATCGAATATTTTTTCCAGTTGTGCTTGGGGAATTCCAATTCCTGTATCACTCACTTCAATATACAGAACCTCTGTATTCTCAACTTCACGAAAACCGGCTTCAATACTAACCTCTCCATCTTGCCCAGTAAATTTAACGGCATTTGAAAACAGGTTCATCAATATGCGTTCGGTATTATCAATATCAATAATCACCTGTCGGTTGGGAGAATTCACTTTATAAAAAAAGTTCAGATTAGTCCTTTTTGCATTTTCCTCAAAAGCTTCTAACAATGGATAAATAAAATTCCCCAAGCTTGTTTTAGTATATTTCAGATCTAGGTGCCCCGATTCTGCTTTCCTATATGAAATAAGTTGATCAATGAGTTTGTGAAGCCTAGAAATATTATTTTGAATTATAGAGAAATATTTCAGATCTTCTTTGCGTTGATATCGCTCCGAAATTTTCTCGAGTGGTCCAATAATTAAAGAAAGAGGCGTTTTGAAATCGTGCGTGATGTTGGTGAAAAATCGTAATTTAGCCTGATCCATTTCGTGAATACGCTCCTTATCTAACTGCTCAAAATTAAATTTTTGCTTCATTTTTTCTAAGCTTAATAAGCCGTAAAACAATAATAAAACCATAGCACCCCAAATCATTAAACTCCACCATTGCAAATACCATGGAGCTAATATACAGATAATGAGTTCTCCTGTATTTTCGGTATAAATACCATCACCATTTGCACCTTTGTAAAGAAACCGATATGTTCCAGCATCCAAATTGGTATAGGTTGCTGTAGCTTTTCCTCCATCGATTTCTATCCAATTTGCATTCACTCCTTCCAACATATAAGACAAACTGTTTTTCTTTGGTGCCGAATAATGTTGTACGATAATATCTAAGGAAATATTTCGGTTTTGATAATCCAAAACCAATTTCTTGGTATCAGTAATCGAATTGCTTAGAATAACTTTCTTATTAAATTTTTCACCAACGGTTATAGGTTGATCATTAATCTTTAATCGAGAAATTAACACCTTAGGGAGAATCTCATTTTTTGTAATTTGTTCAGGATCGAAAATAGTTAGGCCATTTAATCCGCCCATAAGTATTAATCCAGATTTTGTTTTATAAAAGGATGACTGACGAAAATTATTGTTTAGGATTCCATCGCTCACATCGTAGACATCAAATTTTTCAGATACAGGATCAAAACGACAAATTCCCATATCTGTACTCATCCAGAATTTTCCTTCTTTATCTTCTAAAATCCCATAAACAACTTCATCTGGCAATCCGTCATTTTTATGATATCTTTTTATCTTTTTTGGATCTCCCGACTCATCAAGCTCTAATTTCATTAAACCACCACCAAATGATCCAATCCATAAGTTTTTATCACTACCGATATGGAAACAAAAAATTTGATTGTGACTAAGCTTAAGTTTATCATCCTTTTGATTTGCATTTAGATGATTCTTCACAAGAAACTTTTTATCTTTTTCCAAAACTTGATAAATCCCATTCTGTGTACCAAACCATAAATTTCCAAATCCATCTTTTTTAAATGCAATAATAGATTTGTTTTTTTCTTTATCAAGAAGGCTAGGACCAACCGGAACCGGCTTGTCATTTAATATCCAATTCCAGGGATCTTCTAACAAATAGGCATCAGAACCCCCAATTAAAATCTGATTTGGATTAATTTGGTCAATCACTCTGTTTCCTAGTGTAGAAAAAATCCCTTTATCTGATTTCAGCTGAACTTTTCTCAACTTATCGTTGGTTTCATCATAAAGGTAGAGCCCTTCAAGGGATCCAATCCACCAATATCCTTTTAAATCCTGAAAAAGACAAACAACAATATTATTCTTTAATTTCCCTAGCTGCTTCTCAAGTCTATTAAATTTAATCTGATGCCCTTCAGTAATGTTTATTTCATTATTTGTTCGACAAATTATGTTATCAAAAAACGAAATCCAGATACGCCCTTTTTTATCCCCCGTTATATGATTAATTAAATTGCTTGATAACGATTGATCATCGTAAGGATTGTGTGCGTGATTTTGAAAAGGCTTTTGATATTTATTGAGCTTATTTAATCCTCCTTGGGCGGTGCCAATCCACATGACTCCAAACACATCTTCATAAAAACAATTAATTCTATTACTTGTTAATCCAAACAAATTTTTAGGATCAAATTTATACGCTACAAAACCTTCTGTTTTACTATTATATTTTAGTATTCCATTTCGCTTTGTACCAATCCATAAATTTTTTTCCTGATCAAAAAAGAGGGTCTGTACCTCTATTGAATCATTCTGATTCGATGAATTTAAGAATTGTCGTATAGAAGTTAGTCGGCTATTTTCAAAAACGGTTTGATAAATCCCATTATTTGTACCTATCCAAATCGTATTATCTGTTTTAATTATTTTAGAAATACCATTTCCGACATAATCCAATAATAAATTTTGAATTACAAAAGAATAGCTTTGTCTTTCATTAAATGTCACCTTATAAACCTTCGAAGGTGTTGCAATCAAAATTACAGATTCAGTAAGAAACTCAATATCAATAATCTCTTCCCCTTTCAGTTCCTTTTTTAAATTAATTACTATACCGTTTTTCTCCATCTCTGAAACTTGAAGTCCGGTATCGAAAACATGGAGATTGGAACCTTTGCCAACCCATACTCTTTTCTGAGTATCTTCCTTAATAAATAATCCTTTTTTTAGTTCATAGCCAAAAGGAACAAACTGCTCGTTTCCTGCAAGATATACACACAAACCTTGATCTGTGCGAATCCATAATTTTCCTTCCGAATCATTTAAAAGGTCATTAACTTTGTTTCCGGGAATCGATTCAGAATTGTAGTAATCGTGATAAAAATATTCAAATAAATAACCATCATAACGAGCTAAACCATTAGACGTTGCAATCCACAGATAGCCATTTTTGTCGGAAGTAATTGCATGAACCGTATTTTGAAAAAAACCTTGCTCACTAACAAATTTTTCTATTTTTTGATTCCCGGGAATAATATTGCTCGCGTTAGCATACTGTATTACCAATAGTAAAACAAGTATGTATAAAAAGAGTTTATTCATCAATAATTTAATCATGTTTTAAAAAAAATATTTTAAAGTTTTAAAATTAATGTTTTTTGTTAGTCATACGCTAAGTTATTCAAAAGTAATTAGTTGAATATGTAAAGTCCATCAAATTTTTAATTACATAATTTATTCCTTAGAACCGACTTAAAGCTAATCAACATCTTAACTTTTAAAGAATTGCGTAAAGGTCTCTGCCTGTTGTTATCTACCAAGGGGCATGAAAATGTTTCATCTGAAAAATGGAAAATACGCTATTTTCACCCATAAAAGCTGCAATTCTTATCTTCGTATTTTTGAATTTATTTTTAAAGAATGGCTCGCCAACTCAGGCTACCTGCTTGACAGGAGATCGCATTTTGAAATTCTAGGAGTAAAATACAAGAACAATGATCCATGTTCAGAAGAGGAAATTTGGATTCCCATCGTTAAGAAAAAAGCATAAAAAAAGGTGAAGTTCAAATGAACTTCACCTCTCTTTTTACTATAGATTTGGATTAGTATGCATTCTGATATATTTTCACAGCATCTTCAAGAGACACCGCTTTAGGATTACCTCCTGTACATACATCGGCCAATGCATTTTTTGCCATTAGCTCAAAATCCTCAGGCTTAGCACCCAATTCTTTAATACTAGCAGGAATTCCCACATCTTTTGATAATTTAGTAATCGCATCTAATGCCGATTCTGCAGCTTCCTGTGTGCTCATTCCGGTTGTGTCAACACCCATTGCT
>JBFHKL010000072.1:0-16076 GCA_041595375.1 Saccharicrinis sp. | reverse complement strand
CAGAGATGCACCGAAAGAATTTAGAACAGGAAGTTCAATTACGAACAAATGATCTAAGCCAATCAAAGTGTCAACTCGAGAAATCACATCATGAGATCCTACAACAGAAAGAAGCTTTACTTCGATTGACTGACCTTTTGGCCAATACCAATTCGGATCTTAAAAAAAACAAAGAGGAATTAGAAATACACAAAAAAAACCTCGAAAAGACAGTAAAAATCAGAACATCGGAACTGGAATTACAAAAATATAAAGCAGAAAATGCCAGCAAGGCAAAGAGCGAATTTTTGGCCAATATGAGTCATGAGATTCGAACACCTATGAATGCAATTATCGGTTTTTCGAATATATTATATAATAAAATAACTCATAAGGAACTAAAACCATATATTAAAGCAATACAAACAAGTAGTAAAACATTATTAGATTTACTAAACGGCATACTTGACCTGTCCAAAATTGAAGCAAACAAACTTCAATTGAATTACGACTTTTGGGATATCAATGAATTCATAAAAGAAATACAAAATATATTTGAACTCGAAGCAACAGAGAAAGGACTTCTTCTGACCTTTGAAACCACCATTAGACCGTCTACATTAATTAAAATTGACGAATTAAGACTACGACAGGTTCTTATTAACCTGTTGAGCAATGCCATTAAATTTACAAATCATGGATTTGTTAGTTTAAGTTTTGGTATTGAAAAAACAAATAATCAATCATCAACACTAATCATTAAGGTAAGAGATAGTGGAATAGGAATTGACAAAGATAGAATTAATGATATATTTAACGATTTTACACAGGCTGATGGTAGTACTACTCGAAGATATGGAGGAACAGGTCTGGGATTAAGTATAGCGCAACGAATTATTAAGCTTTTTAATGGCCATATAAAAGTAGAGAGTGAACTGGAACAAGGATCAACCTTTACCATTGCTATTCCTAATATAGAATACCGACTCGAAGATATTAGTTACTCCTATAACAAAAATAGTAAACCTGAAGACATAAATTTTAAGCCTGCAACAATACTTGTTATCGACGATAACAAATCTAACCATGACTTAATAAGATCATGTCTGCATGATTATAATGTTAACCTTCACTTTTGCGAACATGAAAAAGATGCCATTGAAAAGGTTGATTTAGTAAATCCTGACATCATTTTTATGGATATTTATCTATCGTGTATAAATGAGTACAAAACTCCTGAAATACTTTTTACAAAGAGCAATACTAAAGTCATAGCCTACTCAGCTCACTCCAGTGATAATCATATAGATAAAATATTAGAACTGGGCTTTGCCGGATACATTCAAAAGCCATTTATTGAATCTCAATTAATGGGTGAGCTATGTAAACACATCAAACATCAAGTTATAGATTACAAGTATATTGAAGTAAGTGACCCGAACATTGCCATGGATATTGAGAACATTAAAAAAGCAAAAGGAAAATTATATCCAATACTTAATTCCTCAAAACCTAAAAACAAACAATACTTGCTTGAACTATCAGAACAGATGATTACACAAGGACAAAACTTAAATAACCTATGGTTAATTCAAAACGGAGAAAAATTAAAACATGCCATCGATTCATTCGATATTAAAACAAGGATACAGATAGAAAAAAAACTTGAGAAACTATTAGGATAAAGGGATCAGAGCAAACAAGTAGAGGTTCCTAGAAACTACATATTTTTTTATTGGGTGAGTGAAATTAATTACTCCTTTGTTATAACTCATGCCTTATGACATACCCTATCTTGACAGTAACAATACTATGTTGATTAACTGAAAATTGACAAAACATAGATCGAGAAAACACTTTACCTCTTCACATACAGCTATTATCACCCAATAAAGCATTCATTTTATTGCCATTTTTTAGTACCTTTCCATTTAAGTGTATGCAATAAAAACCAGTTATTCATTTGCGTTACCATGCCAAACAATAGTCATCAAGCCAATTCTCAAAAACAAAATAAGATCCCCGTTAAAAAAATAGAGCCCGATAATTGGTGGGTTAATATGGAAAACCCTCACCTTCAACTGATGGTTTATGGAGAAGATATTTCTTCGTTTCAGATACAATTAGAATATCGGGGAGTAAGCATTAAAAAAATCCATCAAGTTGAAAACCCTAATTATCTGTTTATTGATTTAACCATCTTACCTTCTGCCAGGTCTGGGATAATTCCTATTCATTTTTTTAAAGATGACAAACTGATTTATACACACTCTTATAAACTATTACCAAGGGAAGAAAATTCTGCCAAGCGCAAAGGTTTTGATTCGGGAGACGCCATCTATCTAATTATGCCTGATCGTTTTTCCAATGGGAATACTGACAATAATAATTTAGTAGAGATGTTAGAAAAAAACAATCGCAGAAAGGAGTATGGCAGACATGGAGGTGATTTAAAAGGCATATACAACCATTTGGATTATATTGAAGAAATGGGTTATACGGCTATATGGTTAAACCCGGTTTTAGAAAGCAATCAACCCAAAGCTTCTTACCACGGTTACGCCATCACTGATTTTTACCGGATTGATCCCAGACTGGGTTCCAATAAAGCATTTAAAGCACTGGTGGATGAATGCACTAAGAGAGGCATAAAGATGATTATGGATATGGTTTTCAACCATTGTGGAAACAAGCACTGGTGGATGAAGGATCTGCCTATGAGAGATTGGATTAACCATTGGGGAAATTTTACCCGTTCCAACTATCGCTTATCCACCATCTCCGATCCTTATGTGTCGCAACACGATAAAAACCTATCGGTAAAAGGCTGGTTTGACACCCACATGCCCGATTTGAATCTGGAAAATATTTTTATGCTCACCTATTTAATACAGAATAGCATTTGGTGGATTGAATATGCAGGTTTAAAAGGCATCAGGATGGATACCTACCCATACCCTGATAAAAACAGTATGGCCATATGGGCCCAACGAATCATGCTTGAATATCCTGATTTCAATATAGTGGGTGAAGCCTGGATTTCTGAAGCATCTAAACTTTGTTATTGGCAAAAAGATTTCCCGAACAAGGATGGTTTTAATTCGCACCTTCCTACCTTAATGGATTTCCCTATGCAAAAAGCCATCAGCATGGCTTTTAATGAAGAAGAAGGCTGGGATACAGGACTTGCCCGATTATACAACACCCTGGCCGATGACCACCTTTACCCTCACCCATTAAACCTAATGATTTTTCCGGACAACCATGATACAGGTAGAATATATCATTTTTTAGGCGAGGATATCAATAAGTTAAAGATGGCATTAACCTATGTGGCTACAACCCGCGGCATTTTACAAATATACTATGGTACAGAACTGCTAATGAGTGGAAATGGTCTTGATGGACATGCCCATATACGTCAGGATTTTCCTGGAGGATGGCCAAATGACCAAACAAATGCCTTTAGCAGAGAGGGCAGAAACGTAGAACAAAATAAAGTATTCAAATATATAAAAACACTATTGAATTACCGCAAACAATCCGTAGCCTTAAAATATGGACAAACCATGCATTTCATTCCCGAAAACGGCATTTATGTTTATTTCAGATATACTGTTGAGCAATGCATTATGATTATACTCAATAACAACAAGCATGGTAAAAAGATAAACACCACAGCATTTAACGAAATACTTCACAAATATTCAAGGGGTAAAAACATAATAACCCGGCGCACAATAAAGGACTTACAATTGATCAAAATCAAAGCAAAATCAGCGATGCTTATTGAGTTAATTTAAGCGATAAAATAAGATTCGCATTCGAGACTGTAAATATGCATGATAATTGAACGCAAAGAAATGGTACCCAAAATAGGACAAATTGTTTATCTACACCATCTTCATTGAATATAGGCTATGGCAAATGAAAAGAATACAAGTTTTAGTCTTTAGGAAACATAGCTGCCACTTCCTTCAAACATTTATTACATAAACAATCTTTGTAGTTTTCTTTTAAATACTGTAATGCTTTTTCATTCAGAGGAACCCGAACACAGTGGCACTCTAAAATTTCATCGTGTCTGCAATCAAACTCCTCGTTACATTTCTGACATCTTTTAATCATGATTCTGGTTTTTGAAAAATCTATTTACCTGAATTAACACCAATAAAGCTTACACTTGCATTATTGGATAATAATATTGCTTTTATTCCCGAAAGCATTGATTCAACAATCACTGGCAGGTCTTCTGATTGATTCCTAATCTGCAAACCTTCTAATTTCAACTGCAATAGATCAATGCAACTAAAATAATGGCTTTAAACAATCAAAACTGTATATTAGAATTTACAACAACGGGTACTGTTGCCAACATTCGCGACATTCCCTTTTATTTTAAAAGTATAAAACACCAGATCGCTGCAAATGTAAAAGATAAATTTAAAAAACAAAAAAAGACTTACTCAACGATAAAACGATTATTCACCATGCTCTCTATTTACTCTATCCAAAGCATAATGGCACATTGTATTCTTACTGGCTTAGCCATTGCTTAAACTTTGGTGTTTTCTCTGAAGAAACAATAACCTCAAAAGGTAATTCGGGCTGAACATTTAATTTAAGCTTGCTCTTGGAATAGATCACTGCATCTTTTACTGCCTTAATATGTACTAAACACTTACGATTAGCTCTGAAAAAGAATTTTGGATTCAATTTTGCTTCCAGTTGCTCCAGGGTAAAAGCCACATCAAAAATATGCCCTTCATAGGTTAAAATAAAGACTGAGCGACTATCTGCATAAAACGAGGCAATTTCAGCCACATGAATAGTTTTAATTTTATCACGAAAATGAACCATAAAGCGCTCCTGATATTCCGTTTGACGAAAATTATTTTCTATCAGTTTATTTAAGGCCTGATAATCAAATTGCTGCTCATTCTGTTTATATCCTGACTGATGAAATTTCCTGAATTTTTCAATAGCCTGCTCCAAACGCTCTTTCACCAGAGGTTTAAGTAAATAATCCACACTTACCTGTTGAAATGCTTCTATGGCATACTGATCGAATGCTGTGGTAAATATGATGGGGATTTCCACTTTTATCTGTTCAAAAATAGAGAAGCTATTTCCATCAGACAAATGTATGTCCAAAAAAATTAAATCGACTTTTTCTCCCTTCAAAAACTCAATGGTCTGCCCTACTGAATCCAAAATGTCTACCACCTCAAAATCCGGCGCTACTTGCTTAATAAATGTCTTCAACTTGCGCGCCGAAGGCATTTCATCTTCGACAATTAATACTTTAGTCATGCTAAGGTTTTATTAACGGTATTATTACAAGATATTCATCATTCTGCCATTTAAATTCCGGCAAACGGCTTCCCAGCAAACGGTATTTTTCAAGCAGGTTTAGCTGTCCTTTTTGCGTTGAAGGTTCTCTGTCTTTCTTGGGCTGATAATTATTTTTTATAAGCAACTCACCATCCCCACCTATTATTTCTAATATAAGAGGTTTATGACGTGATACCATATTGTGTTTAATGGCATTTTCAACCAACACCTGTAAGGTCAAAGGCGGAATCTGCCAATTCCCACTATCCTTTACATCCAGATGATATTCGAAGCCTTCCTCAAACCTGAATTTATATAAATGAAGATAATTATTAATAAACTCAAGTTCCTCTTCCACTGTTACCAAATTACGTTGATTAATTTGTAAAACATAGCGATAGATGGAAGAAAAATCCTGAATAAAATGATCTGCCTTATATACATCCTCATAAATTAAGGAAGACAAGACACTTAAGTTATTAAACAGAAAATGATGATCTAACTGTTCCTTTAAAGCTCCATACTTGGCATTAATTTGTTCTTTTTCGAGTTGGGCAACCTGTAACTCCAATTTAGTTCTTTCTTCCATAGCCATAATTAATTCTATCAAGACTAAAAATAAAGTATCCATAACCAGAGGCATGATATACAATAACTCTTTACCAGGCGATTCAGGATCATGCCCCATAAATCCATTATTAATCATATAGTTAATGAAAAATATACCCAATAATGAATGAGCAACAATAAGACCGGCATCCATCAATAAACGAATACCCCATTTATTATTCCAGTCAACCTTTTTATTAAACCACTTAACTGCAAAATAAAATAAAGTTACCGTTACTACCGCATTACCTAAGGATATTGTGATGCGATGCGAAAAAACGCCTATCACTTCATCAAAGGTTCTGTATCCAAAAAGAATCATCAACGAAACTGATGTCAACATAATCAGCACAGTGATAAAGGGAATAAAAAATATTTTTATACGATTCGTAATCATTCTTTAATGGTTTTAATAGGGCAGCATAGAGCTATATATTTTATAAATTTACATAAAACACGCGACAATTGTGAATCTGCAGCAATCATCGCAGTTTTAGCCAAAAAACTATTTAATCAACTCTCCGGTTAATTGCAGTAAGTTATATTCGGCCACCTTAGCTTGAAACAGCGCATCATTATATTGATTACCAACGCTTAACAAATTTTCTTGTGCTGTACGAAATTCAATAGAGGTGACCTGCCCCAGCTGAAACATCTCTTTAGTTTGCTCAAAATTAAGGGTAGCTTGTTTCAAACTACTCATTTGCAATTCTGCAATCCTTCGCTTATAGGCGTAATCGGTAAAGGCATTAGCTGCATCACGCTCCAATTCGGCTTTTGCCTGACGACTACGTTCCTGCTCACTTAACACATCCAGTTTAGCATTTTGCTCTTTGGTATGCTGTTGTCTGCCGTTAAAAACATTAAATGACACGCTGGCACCTACCGTAGGAATTTTATAATTAGTGGATACCGTACTTCCTTTGGAATATTCAGTATTGCTATAATAATACTGCGCATAAGCGTCGATGCTTGGGTATTTAGCCGATTGGGTTATTTTTAAATCTATCTGCGACAACCCTTCTTGTTGTTGCTGAGCAATATAGGCTTTGTTATTTGTTAATGCTTCTGACAGCACTTTGTCTGCCGTTAAATCTTCACGGAATACAATCTGGTCATCAACCATATAATTTTCACTGATTGAAACACCCATCACCAAGTTCAAATCTTTAATGGTAGTGAGCATGGTCTGTTCTGCTTGTAATAAACTGGTACTATCGGCATTCATATCCACTTCGGCATTTAACAAATCCAGTAGAGTAGCCTGACCATACATCTTTTGATCGCTGGTACGATTGTAACGGTCGCGCGATATCTGCATGGACTGTTTGGCAAGAGTTAAATTCTGCTGAGCCTTACATACCTCATAATAATATTGCACAACCCCTAAAACGGTATTTTCCATTTGTAATTGAAAGAGGGTATTTTGCATATTATTTGCCTGCTTTAATTTTTTGAAGGTATACTGATTTCCAAAACCATCAAACAAAGTATAACCTATATAAGCCGTTGCATCAATTGTTGTTGTTCCATTTCCACTTACATTGGAGCTATAAGTTGAATATTCATTATCATAATTGTAATCGGAATATTCTGCCGACCCACTTAGGGAAACAGATGGCAATAAACCAGCATTCCCTATTGTATTGCTATTCTCGGTTTGCTTTAAGGTATTTTCTGCAATTTTTAAATCATAATTATTTACCAATGCGGTTTCTATGGCCTTCTGCAAGCTCATGTTTTCAGTAACTGTTTGGGCCTTTAGCCCAAACAATCCATTACAAACAATAACAAAACCTAATACTAATCTATATCTATTATTCATATATTTATTTTTTCTTTCACTTGTCGCATGCCTTTATTTTCATCATACGGGTAACTCACCAGGAATTTGAATCTTTATTTGATAGGTGAAATGTATGCTTTACATCTCCGTTTCATCATAATCGAATTTCATTTCCCGAATGGCACTTTCCACCTGTTCAGCAGTGACAGTTCTCCTCATTATATATTTTTGAAAATTTACTTTCAGGTTATTTACAATCAATAACATTACCGGAAGCAAAAACAAGGTTGTTGTAGTGGCCATAATCATTCCATAGGCCAGCGACAAGGCTACCGGAATCAAAAATTGAGCTTGCAAACTGGTTTCCAAGACCATAGGTGCCATACCAGCCACCGTTGTTAATGTGGTTAAAATAATTGGGCGAAACCGCGATACACAAGCATTGAGCAATGCATCTTTATAAGCCATGCCCTCTTTTAAATTTATATTTAAGGCATTGATCATCACCAGTCCATCATTAATCATTACTCCTACCAGAGCAATCATTCCCATGGCCGACATTAAGCTTATCGCCATTCCATGAATCCAGTGTCCCATGACCACTCCAAAAAAGGCCAAAGGAATCATTGAATAAACCAGAATGGATTGACTCACTGATCGTAAGGTTAAAATCACCATGGCAAACATCAATAAAAGCACAACAGGAATAACAACCGTTGCAGAGCTTGCCACTTTATTGGTTTCGCGTTGTTGCCCATCATACGACACCCCTACACCTTGGTATTTTTCAAAAACAGGAGGCAATATCTCCTTATTGATCTTTTGCATAATCTCTGGCAAAGAAGAATATGGATCACTTTGATTGGCTTCAATAATCACATCACGATCAAATTGCAAGTGCCGAATATTCGTCACTCCATTAACCATTTTAAAGGAAACCAGTTCAGATAAAGGATAGCTTGCCTCATTACTCAAGCGTATTTTCATATTTTCGAGTTGCCCAAGTGATCTCCTGTTCTCAATATCATACTTCACCCAAACTCTCACTTCATCCTCTCCTCTTTGCAAACGTTGCACCTCATTACCGTAAAAAGCCTGACGTACCTGACTGATTACCTGTTGCAAGGTGATTCCTAAATGATACGCCTTAGGCTTTAGGGTAAGTTCAAACTCCCGGCTCCCTACCGGTGAGTTATCCGACACATCCGACAGCTCAGGCATATTTTTGAGTGCTATCTTTAACTCTTCTTTGGCAGCTTGCAAAACATCGTTATCATCACCCACCAACGACAGGGAAAGTGCTTTTCCAAAAGGATTAAAACCTACAATTTCAAAAGTCTCTGCACCTGGTATTTCACCTACTTTTTCACGAATCTTTTCAATCACCTCGGCAGTTGTCGAATTTCTTACCTCAGCATCCAATAAGGTAACGCCAATGATAGCACTATTACCTGAGCCCTGAAATGCTTCATACAATATTTTAATGATATTCTGATTATCAGGCTGTAAACCTTTCATTTCTTCATTCACATCCCAGATCCCTTTTGAGATACGATCAAGATGCTTTTGAGTAACAGCCTCCTCTGTACCCGAAGGCATAGTCAGCGTTACAGTAAAATAATCACCATCCACCTCAGGGAAGAAGGTAACCGTAACTACCTTATTGGCTATCATACCTATAGAAAGAATAAAAAGAGCCGTAAAAATAGCAAGGGTGATGCCTCTATGCTTAATAAAATAACTTAATATGGGGCGATAAAATTTATCACGCATCCAGACCATTAACTGCTCTGACCATCTCATATATTTTATCCATTTTTTATCGCTCCCTTTCTTTAAGGCCTTTGAATGTGCCATATGAGCCGGCAACACAAATAATCCTTCAAACAACGAAACCAACAATATAATGATTACAATTACCGATACTTCGGAAAACATTTCTCCCATTTTTCCATCCAAAAACAGGAAGGCCGAAAATGCTGTCATAGTAGTTAACACCCCGGATACCACAGCAGCAGTAACTTCAAGGGTACCATCAACGGCAGCTCTAACCGGGCTTTTACCCATTTGCCAATGTCGATACACATTTTCTCCTACTACAATGGCATCATCCACCAAAATACCCAACACCAGAATTAAGCCAAATAACGACAACATATTAATGGTAACCGAGGTAGCCGGAATAATCACGAACATACCCAGCATAGAAAAAGGAATACCAACAGCCACCCAAAAAGCAATACGAGGATTTAAGAACAATGACAAGAAAACCAAAACCAGGATAATACCCAATAATCCATTATCCATCAACAACTCGATACGTTGATTTAAAGTATCACTCTGATCCCGAATAATTTCTGCCTGCAATACATCCTGATTGTCATTAAAATCATCAAGATATTCATTCAATTTTTCTGAAGCCGTAATAATATCCTCTTCAAAAGTTGTATTAATAGTGATAACAACTGCCTGTTTATCATTAAATTTGATCTCTGAAGGAGAATCTTCCCATTGATCTTTGATTTTGGCTATATCTTTGAGGTATACAATACCTCCTTTACTGGAGTTACGTACCACAGTATTTTCGAGTCCTTCACTCCAGTATTTTTTATTTCTAACCCTAATATAAAATTCCTCTTCACCATCCTTAATGCTACCCCCTGTCATAATCAGGTTACTGGCAGCCACAGCATTGGCTATCTCAGAAAATGTCATCTGATAGGACTCCATTGCTTCCTCATCCAGTAAAATAGCTATCTCCTCATCCGGATAACCGCTAATTTCAATCTTTGAAATACCATCCATACGGAGCAGATCCTTCTCCATATCACGAGCTACAGTCTTTATATACTTCAACGACACAGATTTGCCTTCTTGTGCCGTAATGGCATAGTTAATCGCGAAGTTTGTATTATCGTGCTTATAGGTGACTACCGATTCGATATCAGCAGGAAAAGAGGATATTTTTTCCACTTCATTTTTCACTCGGGTAAGGGCCTCATCCATATCGGTACCCAGCAACATCTCAATGGTCACTGTTCCATAATTTTCAGCTGAAACAGAAGTAATCCGCTCCATGCCCTCAAGACCTTTTACATTCTCTTCTATCTTAAGAATAGCTCCCTCTTCCACCTCTTCCGGAGAAGCTCCCGGATAGACAATATCGACATAAATATAACGGGTAGGTACATTAGGAAAAAAGTTTTTCTGCAAGCTCATCAGAGCGATTACTCCAAACAGAAAAACCATGACCAATACCAGGTTCACTGCGAGAGGAAATTTTATAAAATACGCTATTAATTTTTTCATTTTTTACTGTATAGTATTCTGACGCAAGTATTAGAATTCTTGGTATTTAATTATTTATTTCAAGATTAATTAGCGATTCGCACTTTCATACCATCATAGGCACTTTTAATCACTGTCGACAACAGGGGAGTACCTTCATCAATCCCTTCCACAATAGCCACGTCATCCTGAAGCGACAGCACATGAAGCTCTTTTTGTTTTAGCGTGCCATTATCAACAATAAAAACCCGATTGCTATCATCTAACATTTTACGAGGAATACTCATGGCATTATCAAACGGTTTTTGTTCAAGCTCTGCCGTTAAATACATTCCTTCTTTCAGGTTTTGCCCTGAAGTACGGATAAATAGTTTCACACTCTGCGTTTGCTCATCAATATCACCTCCTATTCTCACCACTTTACCTTGCCATTGTCCGGATAGATCCGAAGAAGTTAATATGGCTTGTGTTCCCACTTTTACACTTCCTAATAAGGAAAGAGGTACGGTAATTTCAAGATCATAAGCCGAGGTATTGATCATAGTTCCTAACTCCGATCCTGAGCGAACAGCTGTTCCTGCTTCTACAACAGCAGAGGTAACTACTCCATCAAAAGGAGCTACAAAAGTATATTTAGCCAATTTTTCCTCAGCAGATAAAATGGTATAATAGTTACTAAAAACGCCTTTCCCAGCCAGATAAAACTTTAATTGTTCTGTACTCACTTCGGGTAATTCACTCAATTTTTCTTTTACATCAATCGAGGATACATATTTGCGCCATACGTTATAAGCATCGGGATAATCCGATTTAAGATCGGGCAAAACAGAAGTTATCAATGTGATAAAATCACTCTTTTGTGCCAGTACAGTCATCCCATATTCTCGCTGATCAATCTCCAACATCACCTCACCTTTGGCATAGCTCTTCCCTTCCTTAAAGTTCCTTGCAGAAGTAAGAAGTTGCCCTTCTACCTGTGCATACATCTCTAAACGATCAAAAGCGGTCAATTTACCTGTTGCCTTAAAAGAGGGTTGCACGGTACCCAACTGAGCATACATAACCTCAACCAACATACCTAATTCCTTCTCTGTATGATCAGCTCCCTGAACTTCTTTGGCAGGTAAAGCCTTTACTACAACAAAAGCTCCTAATACAATCAAAACAGCTATTCCAATACTAATCGCTTTCTTTTTCATGTGTCTCAAATTTGTTTTTCGATGGTTACATAAAACTTGCTAATCGAATATTCAGCCTCCTATTTGAGAAACTATTCACAAGCCCGTTTCATGATTTCGTTTATTATTAATCCTTAGTTTATTCAATTTTATCATACAAATTTTAGAAAGATTAATAAGGCATTAAAAAGAAAAAGGACGAATCGTAATTTTTTTGAACTGAACAAGGTAATTTTGTTTATAACATCTTTAGTGATGCCATCAAACAGACAGCTAAGAAGAAACATACAATAGCTTGATTCATAAGGATTTATTTTGAACGCATTTTATCTTTTATCATTAGCTATTCATAAAAGATATAAATCAAAAATCACTTCTTAGCCAGTAGTAATACAGAATAAACACAGGGCTTGAAGGCTGTAATATTTTACCCCGCAATACATAGCGTAAAACAGCTTAAAGGCAAAGAATAAAAATAAAGAGAATTAAATATTTACTGCTGAATTCCATCATCTACGCGTCCCAACTCATCAACAGACCAGCTAATACTGTATTTTTTATCTTTAATAATCGCTACAAATTGATTATTATTAGATTGAATATCCGGTTTATAATGCAAAGCCGACAAGTCGAGACCCACATCTTTTAGTCTACCTATTTTATTGGCATACTTACCATATTTTTGATAGTGCAGCTGTTGTGCATAGAACACATTTCTGAGCTCCCATTTTATGCGACGCTTAATACTCCATTCTTCATTTGAGATAAGTTCAGGATCTGATCCAAAGACCTCTCCCCATAATTCGACTTTAGAAATAGGATTACCCCACGTATTATTCCACACCCAACACTCACCTGGATATTTTCTACCATCTTCAGCGTTTAATACTTTTTTATACATTCCGTTCACCAAGGAGTACTGCCATTGAGATCGGGCCAGATTTAACTTCCAACAATGATTCGGCTGAAGTAAAACCGTATCATTAAATTGAATATTTATTGGGATAGCCATTTCAACCTGCCAATATTGATCCTTATCGGATGGGTCATTTAAGGTACCATCAATAAAAACACCACAATGAACTCCTAGATCCTGAGCTGGATAATATTTTTTTTTGTGCAAAACATTACCATAGCCGGTACTAACCAAGCCCATGGCATTAACCTTTATGGTAAAATAATCATATTCATCGTTATCCCAATCAATATATAATGTGATCGAATTATCCTGGAAATAAGACGAATAATAATTTGCATGGTTTGCCCAAACCTGATCATCATTCAGTCTAACCAACACATAAACAGTATCTTCCGCAACACCCATTTTAAATCTGGTAGCAAAGCGCCCATCTTCAGATTTACCATTTACCTCCGAAACAAAATAGGTACTCCAGGAAATTCCTTTCCATTCATCTTTTTGTAATTTACCATCAACAACAGGGGGAACCTGAAACTGCTGAACCTCATATTTTTGAGGGTCAAAGCTATAAGGTGCATATGGCAATCCGTATTCATTGAGTATGGAATCCTGATTACTTTGCTGACCACAACAAACCACCATAACCAATATGATTAACGTAAGAACAAGACGATATAAAGATGAAGTCAGCATGAAAAATAAAAGATTAGTCAATACAATTTACATCATATCAAATAGTATATCAAGCAGAAACAAAGAATTATTATTTCTTTTTGCAGATATCACTCCTTAGGTTTTCAGCAGAGTTTTGAGTTACGGATAAATGCTTTAAGAGCCTAGACTAAAAATCAATAGTCCAAAGGCTGGTTAACAGCCGATGGCTGACTAAGAATTTTATTTTGATCCAACTGCTTTGAAATACATACCGCTTCTTCTATCAGGCGATCGGGGTATCCATTAATTTGAAGTATTCTGATAGCATTTCTATTTTTCAATTTGCCTACTTTTAGCAGATAATCAAAATCGACTTTATTGTCATCTACTATTTCGCTAAAATGATACAGCTCATATTCCTCTCTAAGCAAATCAGTTAATTCAATATCATGGGTTGAAACAAAAATAATATCATTTCCTTTTTTGAGCTCCGACAAAACGGCTTTTCCTGCAGCAATACGTTCAATAGTATTGGTTCCCTTAAAAATCTCATCCAACAAAAACAAGTTTTTTCCGCCACGATTACTTTGACTTAACATATCTTTTATGGTTAATACCTCTTCAAAGTAATAGCTTTTGTCATTCACTAAATCATCACTTATTCTAATGGCAGAATAAACTTTTAAACGGGGCAAAAGCATCTTATCGGCAAAACAAGTATTCAAGCTTAAGCCTGTAATCACATTTATTCCTATGGCTCGTATAAAAGAAGTTTTACCTGACATATTAGAGCCTGTGAGTAATATGGATTTATCACTGACCTTGATACTATTGGTAATACAGTTTACAATCAAAGGATGAGCTATATTTTCAACAGACAACACTTTACCCTGTTCATCTATCTTGGGAACACAATAAGAAACCAACCCACTTCTTAAGGAGGCTACAGAAACCAAACTATCCACTTCACCTACAAAAGAAAAAACATCATCTATTTCCTTACGTTTGGTCTCTAATCTTTTTAAAGCACCAAATAATAACAAAGGTTCTAAGAGGAAAATTGTTTTAATTACTTCTAACAGAAACCACAAAAGGGCTTCTATATCACCCTGAACCTTAGCCTCCATTTGAAAAAATGACATTCTGTTTTTTATCTGGTTTAGTATCTTAATAGAAGATGGAAGTAGGGGCGACAAATGGCGAAGCGCCTCATTTTTATATAAGCTATCGGCTACATTTTTCATCCTCAACAACTGAGGAATGGATCCAAGATATCGATGAAGGTTTTTTTTATTCCAATAATGAATAGCCACATTAATCAGAAAAACAAACAATACCGGTATGATTAACGGAGTACAAAAAGGAAGCATCAATAAAAAACAGAACATACTAAAACACAAAAGTTTTATCACATAAAACCAACTGGGTGGCTTAATATGCTCTTCCTGAAACAAAGAAACAATGTGGTAAACATCATCCTTTTTCAATCGCTCCAGTTCATTTTGTACACTAACTCTAAAATCTTCTTCGTTAATCAGCTTTGCTATAATTCTTTCATGTAAGCCTAAGGTCTCTGCTGACTTTGGAATTACCCTTAATTTATTATACAAATATTGCTGACCTACCTTGGAATGGGTTCTGTCCAAAAACATAAACACCTCCTCTATATCCAAATCAGCACAGGTTTTATCGCTTAGCACCTGAAATGCTTGTTCATTATTTTTACTCCGGAAATATTTTGCAATCAACTCAAAATCAAAATCCTCTTCTTTTATTTTTCCGAATGAGCTTAACAGTCTCGCCTTATTTTTTTTGCTATGTTTAAATCTCATCGTTATTACCTATGATTTTTACAATCCTTTTTTTATTTTTTCTAGTTCATCTTCATAATCCAAACGTATATCCTCATGAAGTGAAGCCATTGCCTTTTCAATATTCTTGATCTGACGCTGATACATATTCTGCATCACTTTACTCTCGTTAAATGATATACCACAGGTTTGCATTTGACGGCAATAAAAAATCAAAAGTTCAATTTCTGTCGTTTTTAATCCTGAGTATTTAATATGCTTAGTGGTCAGTCGGTGTATACGCCTTATATTTTTTTTAGCATAATAAAAGGTAACCTGGTTAACCTCTGCAAAAGCTGCGGCTATATCTTTTTTTATTTCATCCACATAAGTCTCTTCATCATCTGCTTCAAACAATATATAATTTAATAACTCCTTATTCTCTTTCTTATACCTGGCCAGTCGCAGGCAATGCTCAATTAGAACTTCTCTGGGATAAAGCTCCAATTCTTTTTTTATACGACTAATCGTATTCGTTT
>JBFHKL010000071.1:0-16113 GCA_041595375.1 Saccharicrinis sp. | reverse complement strand
ATACAAATACTTTTAAGGCCCTAAAGATATAAAAATAAGGTCATGTGTGATAACAGAATTATTACATTACACCAAACGTATGATTATCACAATTTATTTTTTTATTTTCAGCAAAAATTAATTGCAGCAGAATATATAGTATCTTAGTCAGATGAGTAAAAAACAGGATATCACTATAGAAAATAAACAACAAAACATTGTTGAGTTCAAAAGCACAGTGATTCGCCACCGTGAAAACATTGTATTAAAGGACGTTCAACTGGAAGTTAAAAAAGGAGAATTTATATACCTCATAGGTAAAGTAGGTAGTGGTAAATCGAGCCTACTAAAGGCTATTTATGCCGAAATTCCTGTTACTGAAGGATCTGTTTTTGCTGTAGGTTACGACCTTAAAAAAATTAAATCGCGCAATATTCCTTTTCTGCGTCGTAAGATGGGCATCATCTTTCAGGACTTTCAGTTATTGGGCGATCGTTCTGTGTACGAGAATCTGAATTTTGTTTTGAAGGCTACCGGTTGGAAAAACAAAAAAGAAATGGATAAACGCATCAGAGATGTATTATCGCAGGTAGACATGGTTCATAAAGGGTATAAAATGCCTCACATGCTTTCCGGAGGAGAACAACAACGTATTGGTATTGCCCGTGCGCTGCTTAATGCTCCTGATTTAATTTTGGCCGATGAGCCCACTGGTAACCTCGATCCGGAGACTACCAATGAGTTGATGGTGCTACTTCAAAAAATATCGAAAGAAGGAAAAACCGTTATCATGGCTACACATAACTATGGCATGATTGATAAATACAAAGGACGAATTTTAAAATGTGAAGATACCCGATTAAAGGAGGAGCAGTTTAATTAACTACTCCAACCTGCCCAAATACTCTTTAATTCTTTTCATGGCCTCCACCAAAAGTTCATCAGAAGTAGCATAGGAGAAACGTAAACATTTGGGACTCCCGAAGGCTTCACCTGTAACAGTGGCTACATGCGCTTTCTCCAAAAGGTACATAGCTAAATCTGATGCGGAATGGATGGTATATTCCTGGTATGATTTTCCAAAGAAAGCATCCACCTGAGGAAATACATAAAAAGCACCTTGTGGTTCATTTATCTTCAAACCCTCAATGTCCCGGGCCATTTTCATTACCAGATTACGTCTTCTTAAAAACACATCTCTCATCTTCATTGATGGTTCCTGCGTACCACATAATGCGGCAACTGAAGCCATCTGCGAAATAGAACAAGCTCCCGAAGTATACTGTCCCTGTAACTTATTACATGCATCAGCTATCCACATAGGGGCAGCAATATAACCAATTCTCCATCCTGTCATGGCATAACCTTTCGAAACGCCGTTCACAACCACTACCCTGTCTTTTAGCTCTTCGAACTGAGCAATACTTTCATGCTTACCCTCAAAAGTAATGAGCTCATATATCTCATCTGAAACAATAGCCACCTGCGGATATCGCTTAAAAACATCGGCCAGTGCCTTTAATTCATCTTTTGTGTACAAATTACCTGTAGGATTCGATGGCGAACTAAAAATAAACAACTTTGTGTTAGGCGTAATGGCGGCTTCCAATTGTTCAGGTGTGATTTTAAAATTTTGTTCAATACCTGCTTCAACAATTACATTGGTAGCCTGAGCCAGATTAACAATCTCCACATAGCTCACCCAGTATGGAGCCGGGATAATCACTTCATCGCCAGGGCCCACTAAACTCAAAACAATATTGGCAATAGATTGCTTGGCTCCATTGGAAACTACAATTTGAGAAGGCAAAAAATTCAAATGATTATCGCGCTTAAACTTGGCACAAATAGCTTCCTTTAACACTTGAAACCCGGCAACAGGCGTATATTTCGAGTAATTATCATCGATAGCTTGCTTGGCTGCCTCTTTAATATGGTCAGGAGTATTAAAATCGGGCTGACCAATACTTAAGTTAATCACATCAAAACCTTTCTCCTGCAACTCACGACTTTTTTGCGACATAGCCAGGGTAGCCGATTCATTTACATTAGCTAATCTTTCAGAAATATACATATTAATTTATTTTTACATTTAAGATAATGTCCAGCTCCAACGGTTTGAAAAACTAAAATGATTGGAATTGATATTAAATACTACTATTTTCACGCAATTATTATTTCACTTGTCAAAAGTAATATTTTTAGAGATTATGGAAGATATTCTGGAGCTAATTAAATACATTTTACCTTCACTCGTTGTATTTTTTACCGCATTATTATTAGTACGCTGGTTTTTAAAAAACGATTTGGAACGACGTAGGCAAGAATTTTTATTGTTGAAACATAAGGATAGTTTACCTACCCGACTAGCTGCCTACGAGCGACTGACTTTGTTTTTAGAAAGAATCAGTGCGGAATCACTGGTGATACGCGAACAAGGGAAAACGACTACCTGCAAACATTTTCAGGCACATCTGCTATCCACCATACGTACTGAATACGAACATAACATTGCCATGCAGGTATACATGCCTCCTTTGACATGGAATCTGATCAAAGCCGCCAAGGAAGAGATGGTTCGTCTGGTGAATATTTGTTCTGGAATGGTAAAACCTGAAGATCCATCTATTGCACTGGGAAAAACCATGTTGGAGCAATACCCAAACAGTACAGCTTACCATATAAAAAAGGCACTGGAAGCTTTAAAAAATGACGTTCAAACTTTTTATAGTTAATCACGTAAGTGATACTTGGCAGTGAATAAATATAAATTCTCATCTGTGGAACAAAATAATTCAAATACATCAAACCTATCTCAGCCCAAAGGAGATGGATTTCCTGATATTAAAAAAATAGTTTTCATGGTACTCTCTAATTGGTACCTGTTTGTGATTTCTATCCCTATTTGCCTGGCATCGGTATTTATCTACCATCGCTATATTCAGGATATTTACAGGGGATCGGTGACTATAATGATAAAAAGTGATGAGGCTAAAACTATTTCCAGAGCTGAATTAATAGAAGGCTTTGGTCTGTCGCCAGAAATGAAAAGCATTGAAAATCAAACCATTATTTTACGTTCAAAAAAAATAGTAAAAAGAGCCATTGACAAATTAGATTTTGCCATTGATATATACAGTGACGGTGTGATGAAGGATTATGATATGTACCATAAAAGTCCTTTTTCCGTGCGTATGGATTCCTCACATGTTCAGTTACTCAATACCGCCATTCATATTCAGCCGCTGGAACAAAACAAGGTAAATATTACAATAGAAACAGAAGGTGCTGCTTTACACACCTTTAAGAGTGAACAAAACTCTGGAACATCTGGTCATATTTCTTTTTCCAAGAACTTTAACTGGGGTGATGAAATTGAAACCCCTTATTGTAAATTTCGACTCGAACCTAAATATCAGGGAATAAGAGAAGGTGTGAACTATTATTTTTATTTCAGGTCGCACAACTGGCTGGCCTCTTCATACCGAAACCGAATTGGCGTTTCGCCTTACAAAGAAGGCAGCTCGATCTTATATATTTCTACCACAGGTACCAATACCGAAAAAATTACCCATTTTTTAAATGCTTTAAGCAAAGTATATCTGGAACAAAGCCTGGAAAGGAAAAATGAAATTGCCACCCGAACCATCAGCTTTATCGACATACAGCTAAAACAAGTCTCTGATAGCCTGAAAGCAGCCCAGGAAAAGCTATCCCATTTCCGAAGATCAAATCTTTATAGCGCACCCTCGGAAATGTCCACCCGATTGACAGATCAATATTTTGAATATCAAAAGCAGTTAAAATTTCTGGATATTAAGGAGAACTATTACAAGAATCTCAGTAAGCATCTTAAAGAAAATCCATTAAGCGAAGATTATCTGATGCCTGCCTTTTCTCAGGATGCCAATGGTTTTATTTCAACATTAGTAAGCGAATTATTAACCCTTAGCAATGAGAGGGCCATGCTTTCGTCGCAATCCTCAACTATTAATCCTGCACTTGAAGATTTGGAAAGAAAGCTCGATATCAGTAAAAAGAACCTGATTCTGTCGCTTGATAAGCTACTGAAAAATGTAAAAATAGAAAAAGACAAGCTACTATCCGACATGGGTGAATTATCCGGTAAGATGAACCACCTGCCTGAATTGGAACGTAAATATTTAGATATTGAACGAGAATACAAGCTGAATGATGCTATCTATACTTTTTTATTGCAAAAACAAAGCGAAACACAAATCTCAAAGGCATCGAATACGCCCGATAATGAGATAATTGACGAAGCTGTAATTACAGGAATTGTGTCGCCCAATAAAAGTAAAAATAACCGACAGGCTCTCATGCTGGCCTTGGTTATTCCTGTTGCTATTATTATTTTAAAGGAATACCTGAATAATAAAATCAGAAGCAAAGAAGATATTTACGCTATAGCCTCTGGCTTACCAATTATTGGCTATATACCCCAATACAAAGGACCACATAACAATGTGATTCAGAAAGAGCCCATATCCAATATCTCTGAATCATTTAGGGCATTACGGATAAAACTCAAGTTTATGTGTCCTGCCAATAAAAAGAGCATTATTACGGTTACATCAACCAATACTGGAGAGGGAAAAACATTTTGCGCATTAAATTTGGCTTCTGCCTATGCTATATCAGGAAAAAAGACTGTTTTAGTGGGTTTTGATTTACGTAAACCCCGTCTGACTGAGATATTCAGCCACTATAATAACGATGGACTATCGCATTATCTGATTGGACAGACAAAACTGGATGATATCATCTATCCGGGAGAGTTGAAAAACTTAAAAATTATTCCTTCAGGAGCTATTCCACCCAATCCCTCAGAATTAATTGCCAATGATTATACCAAACAACTTTTCACCGAGTTACAAGAAAAATTTGATGTGATCATCGTGGATTCACCTCCCATAGGTGTAGTTGCTGATGCCAGAATTTTAATGGATTATAGCTTTTGCCATTTGTTTGTGGTAAGAGCCGAGCATACCATCAAAGAGCATTTTAAGCATACCATTCAGAATTTAATGTCGGAAAACATAGAAAATATTGGATTTATTTATAATGATATCTCAAATAGCTTAGGTAACTATCATTATTATACCGACAAATATTACGAGGATAGCAAGAATAAGAAATAAACACAGATGATTATTCAAGAATATTTTTCTTTAAAGAAGCACCATACCTTTCATTTCAATATCAGCAGTAAATACTTTGCTGCCCCTGAAAGTGAAGACGAGATTATTGATTTATTGCAAAAGGATATTTGTAAAGAAAACAAAATATTAATATTAGGCGGAGGAAGTAATCTCTTATTTAAAGAGGACTTTAACGGACTGATAATTAAACCAAATATAACTAACATCAACATTACTGAATCCAACCAAAATACCGTTTGGGTTGAAGTGGGTGCAGGCATGGAGTGGGATAAGTTTGTAGAGTGGTGTGTTCAAAAGAACTATTATGGTGTTGAAAACCTTTCTTTAATCCCGGGGAATGTAGGTGCCTGTCCGGTACAAAATATTGGTGCCTATGGCGTAGAAGTGAAAGATGTTATCGCTCAAGTCAATGGTATTTTTGTTGATACACAGGAACGCTTTAGTTATAAAAATGCCATGTGTCATTTTAGCTATCGCAACAGCATCTTTAAAAAGGAACTTAAAAATAAAATCATAATTACATCTGTGGTTTTTGAGTTGAAGAAACAAGCCCAACTAAAGCTCGACTATGGAGATGTAATGGCTAAGGTGAAAGAGTTAGGTGAGCTAAACCTAGCTAATGTGCGCCAAGCCATTATACACATTAGAGAATCGAAACTACCTGATCATGAGAAACTGGGAAATGCCGGAAGTTTTTTTAAAAACCCAATAGTAGCGAACAAGGTAGTTACCCGTATAAAAAAAGAATACCCAGAAGCTCCTGTATATGTTATTGATGACGCTTATTCTAAGATTCCTGCTGGATGGATGATTGATCAATGTCAGTGGAAAGGAAAATCTATTGGAAATGCTGCTGTACATGATAAACAAGCACTTGTTTTAGTGAACAAAACAGGTCTGGCCAGCGGAACAGAGATCCTGAATCTGGCAGATGAAATAGAAAAATCAGTTCATGAAAAATTTGGTATCCATATTGAAAAAGAAGTGAATGTGATATGAACCTGCAATATGACTTAGAAAAGCTATTACGCATCTAAACTACTTCAAAACAAGTCACTTCATTGCTTCATCTCAACTCACCAGAAGGATGCTCCCGAAAGCAATAAGGACAGGTTATGCCTCGTTTTATGACATTTTCAATGCTCATGACGAAGTTCAAACAATAAAGGTTCCGAGTATGTACTTTCGGCCTCAGCAACGCAGACGGGGAACCCATAACTGCGATAATCCGGATGATTCAAGGTTAAAGGAAAAAAGGTTAAAGGGTAAAGAATAAAGTAACAAGCGTAAAGGATAAAGCAGTTGGAATGGAGCAATATCCCGTTGCCTTATGTTTCATTTTGGCGGGAAAGCAGTGGACAAAAGAAAGTCAGCAGTGGTTAATCTACAATTATACTTTGCCGACTAAAGACTGCTGACTGTTAACAGGAGACCAAATATCTAAATTTCTTATTCCTTGGCTGCCTCAGATCTTTAATTTTGAATGGCATTAAAAGTACATTCAAATTGAGGCTTAAGTATTTCTTTTACAAATTGAGGAACCTGCATAGGTTTACGCGTTTGCTTATCGACAAAAACAACCTCTGATTTTCCTAAACTAACCAATTTATTGGCAGGATTATATATTTCAAATTCGAAACTAAACCGTACTCCCGGCATTTGTTTTACCATTGTTTTTATGGTCAACACCTCATCATAAACTGCAGGTGTTTTATATTTTATATCAAATGAAATAACCGGAAGCATAATCCCTCTTTCTTCCATAACCGCATCATTAAGGCCATACTTACGCAATAATTCGGTACGAGCCTGATGGCAATATGAAATATGATTGGCATGATATACATACCCCATTTGATCTACTTCATCATACCGGGGTCTAATTTTAAATTCATCTATCAACATATTCTTAACTATCAATCTATTCACACTAAAAAACTACCGAGCTGAAATAGTCCTCCACAAATCACTGATCATGTGAGCAGTATTAGATTGCGGAGCATATTCAACAATTGTTTTTCCTTCTACCATCGATTCAACCCAAGCCTTATCGAATGGCATTTTTGCCAACAAAGTAATATCATTCTGCTTAAAAAACTGTTCAATGACTGCACTCATGCCATCATTTAAATCAGCCTTATTAATGATGCCCATCATGGGAATATGAAATGACTTAATGAGCTCCACCAACCTACTCACATCATTTAATCCTGATTTTGTAGGCTCCGTAACCAACACCACTAGGTTAGTTCCCGACAAAGCAGAAATAGCAGTACATCCTATTCCCGGAGGTCCGTCGTTAATTACATAATCGGCACCAGTTTCCCGGGCAATTTCTTTAGCCTTAACCCGCACTCTGGAAACCAGCTTCCCTGAATTCTCTTCCCCGGGTCCCATTTTGGCATGAACCATGGTTCCAAAACGTGTGGAAGACACATACCAAGCATTATTATTACGTTCCTCAGAACTAATAACCTCTGCCGGACAAATACGTTCACATAATCTACAGCCTTCACATAAAAAAGGATTTACTTCAAACTCTCCGTCTTCATTTTTTTTAATGGCTCCAAAGCGACAATGATCTAAACAAAGACCACAATGCGTACAATCTTCTTGATGAATATGAGCAGTACATCCACTCACAAATTCATGTTCGCTGATGACCTGTGGATTCAAAATTAAATGAAGATCTGCAGCATCCACATCATTATCACATAAAACAGCATTTTGTGCAATACCTGAAAATGCAGCCGTGAAAGATGTTTTTCCTGTACCTCCTTTACCACTAAGAATGGTGATTTCCTTCATTTATCAATATCTTATTATCTATAAAACTAACCAACTCCTGATAACATTTTACAATGGCATCAGGCATTTTTTCCCAAAGGCTACCATCGGCATAATTTAAGGCGAACTCACGCATAAAAGGTATTTCTCCTATAATATCCATGTTATTCTCTTTTAAATACTGATGAGTATGATCATTACCCAGACCTGCCTTATTAATAACAACACCAAATTCTTTACCCAGATCCTGCATAAGTTCAATGGTTAATTTTAAATCATTTAAACCAAAGGGAGTAGGTTCTGTTACCAATACCACATAATCCGCATCAACTACAGACTCCACCACCGAACAGCTTGTTCCCGGAGGAGCATCGTAGATAGTGATATCATTTTCTTCATTTACTTCCTTTTTTAATTCTTTAATAAGCATGGTTTGCATGGCCGAACCAATTTTAAGTTTGCCTTCAAGCAGTCCTGCCCCCCTATGAATATCATAACTGGTAATAGTACCAATAGGCAGCTTCACTTCTGTAATAGCTCCATCGGTACAAGCCACCGAACAGGCACCACATGAATGACAAAGCGTTTGGTTAACCTGGGCATATTGTACAGGAGGAATGATGGTTAAGGCATTAAACTCACAATACTCAGCACATTTACGACAAAAAGTACACTTGTCCTGATCTATTTCAGGTATCAACTGATATTTTTCATTTGCAGCTATTTGATGATGGGAAGGAAAAAATATCAGATCATTAGGTTCTTCTACATCACAATCCACTAATTGAATTTTAGCACTCACCTGATGTGCCAAATGATAGTATAGATTAACCGCAACAGAGGTTTTTCCCGTTCCACCCTTTCCACTGGCTATAGCTATTTTAAAGCTCATACATTATTTTTTTTAACAAGCAAAGAACCCACATCCACTCCTAACATATCCGCAATAGGCCTACATTTAGCCATTAACAAAAAGAAAATATCTTTCTCCTTCTCATTCATTAATCCTTCAAAGTTCCCTTGCCCTTTCGAAATAATGAGATCAGCCTGATTAAAAGCCTGCTTAAATTCATCAGAGCAATACGCCAATAAAGTGGAGGGAGCATCATATCCATTAGAGATCACATAACAACACTGATCTAATGCCGTTTGTCCTACATCTTCAAAAGTAACATCGTTAATCACAGGCTTACCTCTCACCACAAAAGTAACAAGAGGATGATTCATGGTTTCTATCAACAATTTATCGAAAACAATTTCACCGGCATTATCTCCCAGATAAAGGATACTTTTAGCTTTTGATAGATGTTTAAATAATACGCTGGTTTCATCAATTACAAAGGGATGATTAACCAGCTCTTTTATTTTTTGTGTAATATCAGCAGGTTCAGTATGTGCACCATAATCAATAATATTTCCCGCTACGGCCAGTTTGGTGGCAGTAAACAATGGGTTGTCACTATTGTTAACAAAAGCTTTCCAATAATCATATTGAGCCAACAATAATTTGTTAGCATGCACTTTCTGGTCGCGATATAACGAATATACATTTATTTTTTCCTTTGCCAGCCGATGTATTTGAGTAGCCAATAAAGGGTTTGATTGATCCTGACCTTGAGTTAATAATTGCTTGGATTCTTTTAATAAGCTATCAGCAATTTCAATGTCAGGATTAAATTTCTCAATCAATTGCGCTACTGTTTTCAAATGACATTGATAACACTCCGGAGCCATTAATGATCGCAATAATTAGCCGTAAAACTTAATGATTCGTTCATTAAACCCTCAACCAACTCTGCAGCACTTAACTGAGGAGCACCAACGAAAACATTGATTTTATTTTCTCTGAATAATTGAATAGCCTTCTGCCCCATTCCTCCGGCAATGATATCTGTGGCTTTTTTTTCGCCCAACCATTTAGGTAATAAGCCTGGTTCATGAGGTGGAGGAACTGTTTTTTCCTGCTTAGTAATTTTTCCATCCACCACATCAAGCAGCACAAAAAATTTACAATGACCAAAGTGACCATCCAAAATGCCATTCTCATCTACCGGAACTGCTATTTTTTTTTCCATATTCTAATATATTACATTTATTTAACGCCTATAACATCAGAAATAAGACACCCTCAAACAAACAAACAAAAAACGATTTACAAATCAGCACTCCTTCTTAAAGACAACATATTTAAGTGGGGTGGATGAAAAAATCACCAAAAACATATAGCAAACTAATAAAAGAACTTATGAATCGTTTTTAAGCTATTCTCAGGTATCTTATTTCTATCTGTTAACTATTTTATTTCAGTTTATTAAGTAAATCATTCACCGATGCCCCATCATTCTGAAGGATCACCATTTGAATACCAAACTTATCTAATACTTCTTTTGCCTTTGGACCAAAATCACCCGATATAACCTTATTAACGCCAAGTTCTACCATACGCTCAGCCACCTTTATACCAGCTCCATTACTATCTTCGGCATGGCTGTTTTCCAGGAATTCTGTTTTATGATTATCCTCGTCGTATACACAAAACCAAGCTGCGCGACCAAAACGTAAGTCAAAAGCAGCCTCTGCTGTGTTTCCTGATGATGTGATTACTGTTTTCATTTTTATTTATTTTAAAATCATACTAAAAAATATCGTTTCACTCGATTCAATAGGTATCCTGTATTAACAGAAATGTCATGAACCCTAATGACTATCATCCATTTATTTACTCAGCAACTCTATTTCAGGTGATTTACATAGCGGACAATTCGCACTCACAACAGATTCAGGTTTAGTAAACCTGGCATGACAGCTGTTACACACAAACCAGTTATCTTCGAGCGTGGCATTGCCAAATACTGTAACAATCTCTTTTGCTTCGGTAAGTGCCAATGCGATATTACGCCGGGCACTCTCATAAATTCTGGCAAAAGTTGGCCGAGAAATACCCATTAATTTGGCTGCTTCTTCATGATTTAACAAATCATAATCAGCCAGCTTAATCGCTTCATATTCCTCGTAGAGTAACTCTACCGTTCCATTATTTTCATTACTGGTACCATATGGTTTGAAACCCCTAAATTTTGGAGGTGCTACAACTTTCCTTAACCTTTTTCTTCTCGGCATAAAAATAAATTCTGTACATTTAAAAGTATTTTCGCTACAAATATAAAGAGAATATTCTCATTTCAAAACTATTTCAAAGATTGTTACCGTACAGACCATCTTTTAAGCCCCGATAGTCAGATGAAAGCAAAAGAACAATCGGAATTAGAGGGCTTTACGCAGCAATACTTAAGGCAAAATTAAAAAGGACCAGAGAGAATTGACTATAACGATAGGCAAAAAGAATAGAATAAGACCTCCCGGATTTTCAACACCCAATCGAAAGAGAAAGATGAACGATATCAGATTCAATTCATATAAATAACTAACCCACCAAAGACTGCGCAGAAACTACCTGACTATCTATAGCTCTATTTATTCTTCTAAACTCATTCACCGCAAAAAACAAGGCAACAATAGCCGAGAGGGTATCTGACAATGGAGCCGACATCCACACTCCTCTTAAACCAAAGTAATTAGGCAAGATAAAAAGTAATGGAATTAAAACAATAACCTGTCGCAATACGGAAAGAAAGGCTGCTTTCCCTGCTTTTCCTATAGATTGATAATAATTTCCCATGATCGCCTGAAAGCCAATCAATGGCAACGCGACCAAGAAAATACGTAATCCTTGCACCCCGGTGATCAATAAACTTTCGTTTTCTCTGTTAAAGAGATAGATGATTTGGCGGGGAAAAATTTCACAAACAGCAAAACCCAGCAACGAAATAAAAGAGGCAGCAACCATGGCCAGAATAAGCGTTTGCTTAACCCTGGTATAAATCTTAGCGCCGTAATTAAACCCAAGAATGGGCTGAATAGCCATATTAACAGCCATGATAGACATCAGCAGGAGAATAGACACACTCATCACAATACCCAATGCTCCTATGGCCAAATCATCACCAAACTTAACCAATTGATAATTAAATATTCCAAAAACAGCACTGGAAGCCAGCTGCATACTAAAAGGAGCAAAGCCTACACTTACAATATACCAAATAATATCAGCCTGTAATCTGAAGTTTTTAAGATGCAGCTGAATAACCGATCTTTTACTTTTAAAATGAAGAATAACCCATACGCACAGCACAATCTGAGAGAGAACAGTTGCATAGGCAGCTCCTTTCACTCCCATGTGAAACACATAAATAAAAATATAATCTAAAACAATATTTAACCCGGCACTGATGAGCATGGAGAACATAGCTACCTTTGCACTTCCTTCGGAGCGAATAATATTATTCATTGAGTAACCTACCACATTAAATACCGACCCTATCAAAACAATATCCAGATACTCCTTTGCATATAGATAGGTTTGCTCCCCAATACCAAAGAACATTAAAAGAGGATCACTGATTGCAAAACCAATAAAAGTAATAAATACAGAGACTATAAGCATTAACACAAAGGCATTTCCTAACACTTTCTCGGCTCTTTTAAAATCCTTTTTACCCATATTTAAGGACACACGAACACCGGCACCCATGCCAACCATCATACCAAAAGCCATCATGATTACCATAATGGGAAAAACAGAACTCAAACCCGCTAATGCTTGCGCACCTACACTCTGTCCTATAAAAATACGATCAACAATATTATATAACGAATTGATAATCACTCCAGCAAACGCAGGCAGGAAATATCTCCACATTAATTTAGGGATAGACTCAAACTCCAATTCTTTAACTTTCGACTTTCCGCGACTCATATCAATCTGATTTAATCGGCGAAATTAAAGTAATGTTTACGCATAACAATAAGTAAAGCGCTGAATTAAGTTTTTTTAATGATGAAACCGGAATGCAGGGACTAAAAGTATTCAAGGAGAAAGAATTCAAGGAGAGAGGTTAAAGAATTCAATGAGAAAAGTTAAAGGTAATAAACTCCGAGTTTGTGATCCCGGCCTCTGTGTTGCAATAGCAACTTAGAAGCACGGAAACGCCTTATACAAAGAGGAGAGAGTGAAGCAGGGTATTGGTTTTGTGTATGACTTAAAGGTTATTTGAAAGTATAAAATTATGACTCTACTTGTTGATATTTTACACTTACAAAACTTAAAATACCGGTTATTCAAGGCCTTTTGTTTCTATTCCGAAATCCTTCGGAACAGGCTTAATTCCTTAGCCTACCTTGCGTTACACTTGAAAAACACAGAGCCTATTACGCATTAAGCTCATCTAAAAGCCTGACAAGTATCCATATTACATTTAATAAGGCTCAACCTTGCACTTCTGCAAGGCACCAACAAACAAGGCATGACCAACTACCGCTTGAGTACTTATCCAACTAAAAATACGATAGCTAATGATCTACTCTTTAGTTTATCTGCTTTAGCACCTCCTCGAAAGAATAAATAGGTAAATGACAGGTATTGTTTTTACACAAATAAAATATCAATTTCTTCGTTTCTTTAAAGCCAGTCAGGGGAATATTATCTTTTCCTGAAGCTAAGAAAACAAAGGGATTAAAGTCTTTCAATAACTCTTTATGGGCTTTCCCGTCTTTATCACCTGATATAACCAATTCATGATTTTGATGAATAAAGAACAGCTTCAGACGTTGCCAGTTGGCATAATATTTTCCATGCTCATCGATACGGCCACTGAGGTTTTTCAGCATCTGAAAAGAAGTATGATAGGCCTCTTTATTCAAGAAAAACTTACTCAGACGATACAAATTCATGGCCATCACCGAGTTAGATGCGGGAATAACATTATCTGCCAACTCACTTTTTCGTACCAGCAATGGATCATCATTAATGGAGGTATAATAAAATAATTGGTTATCGTCGTTAAAGAAGTTAGCCGAAACATACTCACACAGGCTGTGTGCCAAATGCATCCACTCCTCGTCAAAGGTAACTTGATAGAGCTCTATCCAGGCATCTGTCAGCAGGGCATAATCATCTAAAAAAGCATTGATACTCCCCGTCTTCCCTTTCAGGCTTCTCCATAAGCCTCCATCTTTGCGCAAAGCCTTTTCTTTGATAAAAACAGAAGTCTCTATGGCATTTTCTAAATAGCTTTTATTTTCGGTAGCCCGATAAGCCATCACTAAGCCCTTGATCATAATAGCATTCCACGAAGTCAGGATCTTATTATCCAATGCCGGACGAACACGTTTACTCCTGTGTTTAAAAAGCAGCGCATGACCACGCTCCAACACCGCATTTAGCTTATCCAAAGAAATATGATGTTGCTGAGCAAACTCTTCTTCTGAAACCGTTTGAAAAAGAACGTTCTTGCCCTGCTCCCAATTCCCTTTCTCTGTAAACCCATAGAAGGCAGCAAACAACTCCGCCTCGTGGCCAAGCAAGGCATCAATCTCATTTTTTGACCATACATAAAAGGCACCTTCCTCCCCTTCGCTATCGGCATCCAGAGAAGCATAATATCCTCCTGTCTCCGATTTCAGCTCTCTGTTCACAAAGCTTACCGTATCTTCAATTACCCTTTTAAACAAAGGATTACGAGTAAACTGATAGGCCTGGGCATATATCTCGAGCAATTGACCCTGATCATATAACATCTTCTCAAAATGAGGTATTTTCCAGTAGGCATCTACTGAATAGCGGGCAAAGCCACCTCCCAGCCTGTCATATATACCTCCCCAGGCCATCCGTTGTAGGCTTAGGTTAACATAGGTTAATATCTCGGGATTATCATTTTTTCTGAGATAGGACAATAGAAAATTAAACTCCACCGGCATAGGAAACTTAGGAGCTCCCTTATTTCCTCCCCAGGTAAAGTCAAAATTCACTTTCCATTGATTAACTGCTATATCAAGTGCTTCTTTGGTAAACAAGGCAGAATCTTTAACCAGACTCACAAAATCCATTCTTTCAACGCCTGTTTTTATCTGCTGAGCAATCTGATTCAGCCGATCTGGTTCATGCTGAAAGATTTGAAATATCTCATTGAGCAAGTTAATCCATTGTCGTTTTTGAAAGTAAGTACCTGCAAATACAGGTCTACCATCAGGCAAGGCAATAATATTGAGAGGCCATCCTCCTCGTCCTGTAGTAAGATGGGCCACATCCATAAATACCTGATCCAGATCCGGTCTCTCTTCCCTATCTATTTTTATACTCACAAACGAGCTATTCATTAAATCAGCCACCTCAGTACAGCTAAAAATCTCACTCTCCATCACATGACACCAATGGCACGCTGCATAACCTATAGAAATAACAAGCAACTTATTTTCCGTTTTTGCCTTATTCAAAACCTCCTTGCTCCAAGGATACCAGTTGACAGGATTATGAGCATGCATCAATAAATATGGACTCGATTCTTTTGCCAAGGCATTGCTTATTTGCATTATATTTATGTTTTTAAAATTCATCATTGAATATGTCAAACACATCAAGTACACATAAGGTTTAATAGTTAGAATATTTTTTAATGGCAGAGGGGATTGGTTTATAAGTTCATCTTTCAGTTATTAGCATAGCTTTAACCACATCAACAACCAAACGATGAAACAGTTATACCATACATCAGGGTGATGATTATATAATTCCTACCATCCAAATCACCTAAGTATACTACAAAATACTATCTTTACCCCAAATGTAAATGTATGAATGAAAAATTACTTCTTGATTTGGTCAGGATGCGAATGCCATTTGGGAAATACAAAGGACGGCTGCTTTGCGATTTACCTGAATACTACTTGGTTTGGTTTCATCAAAAAGGCTTTCCCGAAGGCAAATTAGGTATGTTACTGCACACCATGTACGAAATAAAACTAAACGGGCTGGAATACCTGTTAAAACCCTTGAAGAACGAATATTAAAAAAGGATATTCATTTTTGAGTCAATCATGCATTCATTTAAGCAAATTTAAAGACTTATCTAACATATCGATGTTAAAAAACATGAAATATGTCATTATTTTTCACCCCTAATCCCTTGTGTTAATAATGATTTATTATTTTTGTTCATTGTAAATATTATATTAAACATGGCTAGCAACAGAGAGATTATCCTTGTAAATATCTCAGGTGACGACAAACCTGGTTTAACTTCATCCCTAACAGAAATATTATCACATT
>JBFHKL010000070.1:0-16124 GCA_041595375.1 Saccharicrinis sp. | reverse complement strand
TAATTGTTGGGCAATTTTAATTGTGAGTACCATTTACATAGACCCAGTAATTGTTGAGCTTTTCAAAGTAGGATGTTTCATAGATCTGATCAGGTTTGCCATTTTCTATAAAAAGCGCTTTAAATGTAACCGTTCCTTTGGTATCTGATGGTCCACCTTTCTCAATGTTCATAATCTTAAGGCCTATCCATTGTACAGATTGGGCCCAGCGTTTCATATTTTTCTTTTCTTTAATGGGTCTTGTTTTGGGATGATGACTTTTCATTAAATAATCTACATGAGCCATTGTAAAAGCTGTGTAGCGAGAACGCATTAATTGTTCAGCCGTAAGCGCATTTATTTTTCCTTCAATAATTGGTAGGCAACACTCATGAGCAGGCAATTGAGAGTTACAGGGGCAAAGAGAATTTATCATTTGTTAATTTTTTTGTATTTGTAGTTCTAATGCCTTTTTTAATGGACAGTTTACGGGAATCGACTTTCCCTGTCTATAATGGTTAAGAACCAGATTAGACTGTTCGGCCAGCATTCTTCTGACCATTCTTCTTTCTCCCTTGATTCGGGGAATTTGCATGTTGTCGTATACTGTTGTTTGATGTCGCATCCAGGCAATAACGGCTTTTGAAGCTCTTTCTTCAATAGGAATCATGGCAGTTCGGGCAACCGTGCCACTCCCTACCGGAATGGCATGTCGGGTAACTAAAATTGCCAATGCTTTAGCAATATGGTGATAGCTTACATGAAAGTTCAGGAATTTCTCAACTTCCCGACAGAATTCTATTTCATAGTCCTGTTGCTGTTTCTCTCTGCGTTGGGAATCATAGGCTTTTTTTCTTTGATATTCGGGAGTAGAACGGGTCTTATCCATCTGTTGTTTGGCTTGTTCTATTATTTCGGCAGGAGCCCAAACTCCTTTCGACATAGTACGGCGACCTTTTTTAAATACCACTTTCCAGTATTCACCTGTCGAGGTTACTTTTCTGGTAACACCGGCATCTCCTGCAGGTAAGAATATCCAATGAGTAGGGGGATTTAATATATTATTTTGTTCGTCAATAAGTTGACCTTGCTTATTTATATTAACAGTTTTCATTAAGCTTAATATTGTATTAAATAATTAAGAACAAAGAAATAAAATGTAATGGAAATAACGAAAATGTAACAGGAATGTAACAGTTGTTTAACTATGCTGTAACTTTACTAAAGTATGTTTGTGGCAGGAAAATTAGTAAAAGTTTTAAAAAATTAAACTAGCATTTTTGTGGGAGGAAATGCTTAAAAAAGGAAAACACAGGAAAAATGAAAAAGTTAGTGGTTATTGTTCTGGCTGTAATAGGCTTTAACATGGTATGTTTTGCTCAGGAAGAGACTGTTTTTTTTCCTTCGGGCAAACCTACTTTTAAAATATTTTCGAATTATCACAGCACCTTCTCCGATGGAGAAACATTTAACGAATTTGAAATTACACGAGCTTATTTGGGTTACGAACATGAATTTAATCCTTATTGGTCGGGTAAGTTAATACTTGATGTAGGTAATCCAGATGATGATGGTGATTTTGAAATGACAGCTTATCTTAAAAATGCATTATTAAGCTATAAAAAGAATGGATTAGCGTTGAACTTTGGTTTAATTAGCACCACAGCCTTTAAAGTACAAGAAAAATTTTGGGCTTACAGGTATTTACTTAAATCGTTTCAGGATAATTATAAATATGGTTCAAGTGCCGATTTGGGAGTGAGTGCTGCCTATCAGTTTAGCGATGTAATTAGCGCAGATGTAATTGTAGCTAATGGTGAAGGATATAAGCAATTGGAGGCCGACAGTATTTTTTCTCTTGGTTTAGGTGTAACGTTAAAGCCGTTGGAAAGATTAACGGCTAGAGCTTATGTTGAAACTACCACCGGAGAATCGGATTATGTAGATGATGATGGAGAAGAAGTTAATCTTGTTAGGCAAAATACTTGGGCTTTATTTTTAGGCTACACTGGTAAAAATATATCTCTGGCAGCGGAGTTTAATAAACAAAATAACAACAAAAAAGCAGACGGTAATGATTTGACAGGCTATTCATTTTATTCAACCTATCAAATGAAATCGACTAAATTATTTGCAAGGTACGACATTCTTGAATCAAAAGACGATTGGAATATAAGTAACGACGGAAATTTATTGGTGATAGGAGCGGAGTTTAATCCGGTAAATGGGATAAAAATCACCCCTAACTACAGAAACTATTCTCCTGCAAATAATGAGTCCGATGCGATTAATTATATGTACGTAAGTTGCGAAATTAAATTTTAAATATTTTACCTAAAAAATTAAAATAACATGAAAAAGTTATTCTTAGTACTTTTAATAGGAGCCATGTTTGGAGCCTGTCAAAATGGAACAAAAAAGGATGCTTCAGGCAGTTCAAAAACAATATCTATTGCTGCAGCTGGGGCTACATTCCCAATGCCTTATTATAATATGGTAATTAAAAATTACATCAATGAAAAGGGTGTACTGGTAACCTATGGCGGCATTGGTTCAGGTGGTGGTATTAAAAGTTTAAAAGACCAGGTGGTTGACTTTGGTGCCACAGATGCTTATCTGTCGGATGAAAAAATGACAGAAATGCCAGCAGATATAGTACATATTCCTACTTGTTTAGGGGCTGTTGTAATTGCCTATAATCTTCCTGGTATTGAAGGGTTAAAGCTCACCAACGAATTACTGGAAGGTATTTTTATGGGTGAAATTATCAACTGGAATGATAACAGGATTAAAGCAAATAATGAGGGTTTAAATTTACCTGATCAGGCCATTACTTTTGTGCATCGTTCCGATGGTAGTGGGACCACCTATATCTTTAGTGATTTTATGAGTAAAGTTAGTGCTAATTGGGCTGATGTTGTGGGTAAAGGTAAATCATTACAATGGCCAGTAGGAATAGGGGCCAAAGGTAATCCTGGTGTTGCCGGAACCATTAAGTCAACCGCAGGATCTATTGGCTATATAGGAAGTGAATATGCTTTTGCGCAAAAAATACCTGTAGCCTTGCTTAAAAATACAGCAGGAAACTATATTGAACCATCTATAGAGTCTATTAGTGCAGCAGCTCAGGGTGCATTACCTGCAGATACGCGTGTGATGTTAACAAATTCGGACGATGCCAACGCTTATCCTATAAGTGGGTTTACTTGGATTATTTTGTACAAAGAGCAGGCTTATAAAGGACGTTCTAAGGCACAGGCTCAAGGAACTCTTGAGTTTTTAGATTGGTTAATAAGTACTGAGGCGCAGTCGGTAGCTTCTAAAGTAAATTATGCACCACTTCCTGAAAAAGCTGTAACACAGGCTAAGTCAATATTACGTTCGGTTACTTACAATGGAGAAGCATTGTTAAAGTAAGTGTTGTGCTTGTAAATACCGGAATCTGGTAAATGATAAAAACATGAATACAAAGATCAGGTTCTACTTGAGTCTGATCTATGTGTTTGTACATGAGCAGTTAGAAAAGCAATTTTTAATACAAATTAAAAATAAACATGAAGAAAATGTATTTGTTTAAATATTAACAGTTTACTGATTAAATAGATACCTTGTTTTCTGAGTTTTATAATTTTTTTACCGCATGAAAAGCGATAGCATAACTAAATACGTATTATTCATTTCATCTTTTGTTATCTTATTGGTATCTGCCGGTATGATTTTTTCCCTATTGGGAGATGCTATTCCTGTTTTTCAGAAATTTGGATGGCGTTTTATTATCTCTACAGAATGGAATCCAACAGAAGGTCGCGAAAGCTATGGTGCATTGCCTTTTATTGCTGGTACGCTGAGTACATCAATATTGGCATTGATTATTTGTTTGCCAATGGCCTTTTCAACGGCTTTGTTTGTTTCTGAATATTATAAAAAATCAACAGTCTCGTCTATTCTGGGTTCTATGGTCGACCTTTTAGCAGGTGTCCCTTCCATTGTATATGGCTTATGGGGCTTTTATACGCTGCGACCATTTATTGTTTCGTTATGTATTGATCCACAGGGGTATGGTATATTTACTTCAGGACTTATTCTGGCCATTATGATTATTCCTTATGCTACTTCTTTAAGTGCCGAGATAATTGCCATGGTACCTAATGAACTGAAAGAAGCAGCTTATTCGCTGGGAGCTACCCGATTGGAAGTGATTTATTACGTGATACTTCCCAATGCTAGATCGGGTATTGTGGCCAGCTTTATTCTGGCTTTTGGTAGGGCCTTAGGCGAAACAATGGCTGTAACAATGCTTATTGGAAATACCAATATTATTCCTACAGGTTTATTTAGCACAGGAAATAGTATGGCAAGTGTTATTGCTAACCAATTTGGTGAAGCTGATGGATTAAAAATGAGTGCGCTTATTGCCATCGGTTTACTGCTGTTTGTGATAACAGGAATTGTAAATTTTGTAGGGAAACTGGTCATAAAAAAGTTATCCTAATTGATTTGTCATGGGAAATAAGAATATTACAGTAGATATAAGTAAAAACAATACTTTTCGCGCTATCAAAGATAAGGCGTTCCTTTGGGGCGTGATATTTTTTGCGATCCTTACAATTTCTCCAATTGTATTAATTATAGGAAAATTAGTATGGAAGGGATTGAAGCAAATTAACTTTTCCTTTTTCACCCAGGTTACTCCAAGCACCTTTGAGGCTATGACTGCCATTGGTAATGGTGAAGTTATTCCGGGAGGTATAGTCAATGGGATTACAGGAACCCTGATGCTTGTGTTAATGTCTTCGGTTATAGCTATTCCCTTGGGTATCTTGGTAGGCTTGTTTTTATTTGAAAATCCGGGAAAGCGATATGCTAATCTGATCCGTAATCTTTCAGATATTTTGCAGGGAGTTCCTTCAATAGTTTTAGGATTGATTGCTTATTTATGGGTAGTTAAAAATATCACACAAGGCTATTCTGCACTGGCAGGAAGTGTGGCTCTGGCAATAATGATGTTGCCCTTAATTATTCGTTCCACAGAGGAAACTATGAAAATGATACCAGGAAGCCTAAAAGAGGCCGCATTAGCCTTAGGTGTTCCTTATTATAAGGTGATTATAAAGGTGTTAATCCCCACAGGAATCAGCGGTCTTTCAACGGGTATATTACTGGCTATATCGCGTATCCTTGGAGAAACGGCTCCTCTGATGTTAACAACCTTGGGTAACCCAATGATTAATTGGGATATAACAGCTCCAACCAGTGCTGTACCCTTGTTAATATGGGATTTCTATAACGATCCTAATATGGTGGATTTGATCTGGAGCTCCTCTTTATTTCTGATGGGGTTTGTTTTAACCTTAAATATAATATCTAAAAGAATTTCGGCAAATCGTTAATGCCTCTTATTATAAACTGACCATGAATAAAAATATTGATATACTGGATAATCCTGTTCTCACTATTGAGAATCTGAAAATTGCCTATAATAAAGCAGATAATTATGCCGTAAAAGGTGTTGATGTGACCATTAAAAAGAATGCAATTACTGCTATCATGGGACCATCAGGATGTGGAAAGAGTACCTTATTGAGGGCTATTAATCGCATGCACGAATTGTATCCTGATATTCGGACTGAGGGTAATATTTTATTGAATGGGGATAATATTATGAAGATGGATACAATTCAATTACGTAGAAAAATTGGTATGGTCTTTCAACGCCCCAATCCATTTCCTACTATGAGTATATATGATAATGTGATTGCCGGTTATAAGCTTAATGGTATAAATATTAAAAAGAGCGAACGTGATGATATTGTAGAAAAATCCTTAACCAATGTAGCTTTATGGGATGAAGTAAAAGATTCCTTATACAAAAAGGGAACCTTTTTGTCTGGTGGACAGCAACAACGCTTATGTATTGCTCGTTCAATAGCCTTTCAACCCGATGTTATATTGTTAGATGAACCTACATCGGCATTGGACCCTATTGCTACCTCTAAAATAGAGGATCTATTAGTTCAGTTAAAGAAAGACTATACCATTGTTATGGTAACACATAATATGTCTCAGGCAGCACGTATTTCAGAATATTCGATGTTTATGTATCTAGGTGATTTGATAGAGTATGGTAAAACAAAAATGATGTTTACCAATCCAAGAGATAGAAAAACGGAGGAATATTTAACAGGAAAATTTGGTTGATTGTTTTGCTTCTGGTTTAAGCCATTTAAAATGGCAAGAATGTAATAGTGATATTTAATACTAATAGCTCACAATGCTAAATTGTAATTTACTTAAGAAGAACGATTAAGTAGAAACGTGTAAATAAATTAAGATGTTACAGAAAGAAAAAGCGATTCAGAATATAGAAGCAACTTTTAAAGAGTATTGCGATTTAATGATGAAGCAATTAAATGATTTAGAAGTAATAGCCCAAAGTGGTTCAACTAATATTCTGGAAAAAGAAGTAAAAAAGCTTCAGGCTACAGAAAAACTGATGAATAAATTTGAAGTTAAAATCAGTGAAAAAATTATCAATACCATTGTATTATATCATCCTGTTGCCAGCGAGCTTAGGCGTTTGATGGCCTGTTATCGTATTGTGATAAGCATGGAACGTATTGGTGATCTGATAGAAAAAGTAGTTTTTTATATTCAAAAAATTGAAGACTCGAAACTCTACGAAGATTTATCAGATGTGATTTATAATATGATTACTTCCAGCAGTAGTATGGTTGAAAAAGCCTTGTTGTCGTATATTAATGATGATAAAGATTCAGCCATATGGACCATTAAAAATGATGAAGTAATTGATGAAATGAATAAAAAATTGATGAAGAAAGGTATTAAAAAAGCCAAACTTCAGGATGAAGCAAGGCAGGTGCTGCTGAATCTTATCAATTTTAAAACCGTGGTTTCTAAAATAGAGCGGATAGGTGATCATGCTGGTCATATAGCAGAAGCTTCCATTTTTGCTATGGAGGGAAGAGATATTCGGCATCAAAATATAGAAGAAGATTAAAAAAAAGTGGATTTAACTGTATATTCGTAAAAATTCCATTTTTATGAATAAGGAAAAAAAACGAATACTGATTGTTGACGACGAAGAAGATCTGTGTGAAATTTTGCAGTTCAATCTTGAAAGTGAAGGTTATTTAACACAAGTTGCCTATTCGGCAGAAGAGGCATTTAAATATGATTTGAAATCATTTGACTTATTAATACTGGATGTAATGATGGGTAAAATGTCGGGCTTTAAATTAGCTGATAAAATTCGAAAAGAGTTAAAGATTGATGTCCCGGTTATTTTTTTAACAGCTAAAAGTGGTGAAAATGATTTGCTTACAGGATTTAATCTGGGTGCTGATGATTATGTTACTAAACCCTATTCGTTGAAAGAATTAAGTGCCCGGGTAAAAGTGGTATTGCGCAGAAGTGCCCCTGTGGGTCATAAAAAAAGTGAGGGTATAATTCAAGTCGAAAATATGGTATTAAATCTCGTGCGAAAAGATTTAACTATCATAGATGATAGGATTGAATTAACACGTAAGGAATTTGAAATATTAAGGTTGTTTTTCGAAAATCAAACCCGGGTTTTCTCAAGAGAGGAAATATTAAAGCGGATATGGGGAGATGATGTGATTGTTTCTGATCGTACCGTAGATGTCAATATTACCCGACTTAGGAAGAAAATAAAAAAATATGGTGAATATCTCAAAAACCGACCAGGATTGGGATATTATTTTGATGTTTAATGTAAATAAAATCTGTTCTATGTCATTTAATATGAATTATAAAAGAAAATTGTTTTTATACTATTTTTCTATATTTTTTATTGTCACTGCTTGTTTTGTTGCTTTTCAATACAATAGAGAGAAGCAATTTCGTATTGCTCAGTTAGAGAATAAGTTAAATACTATTACAGATTTAACCCATAATTTTATTGTTAAAAATAATATTCTTGAAGAGAATAAAGTAAAATATGTTGATTCGTTATTGCAAATCCTACCATCCGAAGATATGCGTATTTCTATTATTAGTGTTAATGGAGAGGTGCTTTATGATAGTTTTGTAGAGGATGTTACAGGAATGGAAAATCATCAGGACCGCCCAGAGGTTCAAAAAGCCAGATATGCTGATAATGGGAAAGGTTCAAATATTAGAAAGTCATCCACAACAGGACAGGCATTTTACTATTTTGTACATGATTACTCACATTATTATATCCGGGCAGCTGTAGTATATAATATTGAGATACAGAATTTTTTAAAGGCAGAGCATTTATTCTTTATTTTCATTGCTTTTATATTTATAATCACTTGGTTAATCCTATCGTATGTAACAAAGAAAATGAGCGAAAGTATTACTAAGTTGAAAGATTTTGCTGTACAATTAAGTCAAAATAAATCGCTTCAAGAGGATTTTGAATTTCCGAAAAATGAATTGGGTATTATTAGTAAGCAAATTGTTTCGATGTATAAAAAATTAACAGAGACAAAAAACGCCTTGAGTTTTGAAAAAGAGAAATTGATCAAACATCTGTATGTACTTAATGAAGGAGTTGGTTTCTTTACCTCAGATAAAAAAACAGTACTCGCCAATACCCATTTTGTGCAATATCTTAACCTGATTGCCGAAAAATCATCCATCAACCCGGAACATATATTTGAAGTAAGTTATTTAAAAGAACTACAGAAGTTTATAAAAAAATATGTGGATAAAGAGTCTGTAGCATTACTCCAAAATGATTTGCCGAGAATAGATTTTAAAATAGAAAAAAACGGATACTATTTTGAAATAAAGTGTATTGTATTTCAGGATAAGAGTTTTGAAATATTTATAGCTGATATTACTAAACTTGAAAAAAGAAGACGTTTAAAACAACAAATGACTTCCAATATTTCGCACGAACTAAAAACTCCAGTGGCTTCGGTGAGTGGATACCTGGAAACCATTATAAATAATAAAGATATAGAAGAAGAGAAAAAGGATTATTTTATTACAAAGGCTTTTCAGCAAGTTAACCGACTATCTGATTTAATTGAAGATATCGTTGTGATTAATAGGATAGAGGAAGAAGAAAATAGTTATCAGTTTGAGCCTATATCGATTAAAGGAGTGCTGCAGAGTGTTGTTGAAGATGCAGAAGAATTAACGAAGGAACAAGAAGCTTTAATAAAGGTAAATATCGGAAATTCGGTGGTGGTCAATGGAAATAAATCCTTAGTGGAATCGGTATTTCAGAATTTAATCGTGAATGCATTAACTTATGCAGGTAACAAAGTAGAAATTAAAGTGGATATGTATCACGAAGATGATGAATTCTACTATTTTTCTGTAATCGATAATGGGGTCGGTATTCCGGAAAAACATCTTTCGCGTATTTTTGAACGTTTTTATCGTGTCGATTTAGGGCGCTCAAGAAAGAAAGGCGGCACAGGTCTAGGTCTTGCCATTGTAAAACATGCTGTGAATATCCATAAGGGAGAGGTGACGGTTAAAAATGCTGCCAACGGAGGTGCGGAATTCTATTTTAATCTCCCTAAGGCTATAGATTAAATAAACTGTCGGTTCCAAAAAGGTGTGACTATATTTATTTAATAGTCTAATAATTCATTTATCACCTGAAGATACATGGGAGCAGAGCCTGTTGCGTGGCTCGCTCCTTCCAGAGTGATAAGCGTTAACATAGTATCAGAAACACCTATGGCTCTGAAATCCTCATGCAGAGTTTCTGAAAGAGAGTAAGGTACCTGAGTATCTTCATTTCCATGATATAAAGTGATGGGACTTGAATTTATCCAGGCAGGCTGACTATTGTTGACAAGTACATTTTTAAGTTCGATCCATTTGGCAAGAGTTTCGCTATGAAATTCGTTGATAAATGCCGTAGTAAAGAGCGCTTGCATATCGGTGGTTAAGCCCTGATTGATTTCATCAGCACTATGTTCTCCATCTATTAATTCTGGTATTTTCGAAGCATAAGGCTCGTTGATATAGCATGATATTTCTTCGGATAAATCGCCAACAGACTGATATCCCATAAGCATATTCGGAATATAAAATGGTTGTGAATAATAGTCCTGTTCAACTAAATAATCACGCATATCCACTAAATTATAGGCTCCTGCACCACAAGCAGAACCTAACAATTCCATGTTTTCTATAGGGTTTTGTTCCAGATAATGATGAGTTACCAAACTGGCCCAACCTCCTAATGAGTAGCCGGTTAGGAAAAGCTTGTTAGCGAGATTGAAGGGGTAATCTGTTGAACGATCCATTTCAATGGTGGCATATATTAAATCGGTTATAGAGCGTTGAAATAATTCTTTGTGGTGATAAGGGTGTTGAAATTCTTCAGAAACACCAAATCCAATATTATCAGGTATGGTGACAACAAAACCCAATCCGGCTAAAGCATGCATAATAACATAGTCAGGATTAGTTAGTTGTTTTGTTGGCGCATTGGAGTGTAAGGCTATGGTTCCGTTTTGAAAGCTAACCATTATAGCTTCAGTATTTTTATTAGCAGGTGTGCAAACCAAACCAGATAGGGTGATGCTTTCATTATTAATATATTCTGACTTGTATTCCACATAATAAACATTGACTCCATCAATGTTTTTATCAGATATATCAATATCTCCACCTAAAAGGTTTTCGGCAGAGTTTAATATAAAATTTACTTGTTGTTGTGTATAGGAACTAACCTTAGTTACACTGATTAAATAATCGTTATCTGGTTGATCATTAAAAAAATCGTCATTGTCTTTGGAACAACTCCCTATCAGTATAGATCCAAAAACAATTATAAACCAATAATTTACATTCCTCATTTCTTATCCCTTTTAACGATAACAAAGGAAGGAATGGAAAGGTTTTAGTGAATTATCCTTGTATTAAAAATATAGTTGGTTTTTTATGTAGTTCAGGAAGTTGCCCTTTCCATTGAGCTACTGTTTTTGTTTTAATAAATTCTGTTTCCAGAGTGATGTCACAGGCAATACAAACCCTGGTTTTTTCATGACAATTGGCTAAAATATCCTTTAATAAATGGTTATTTCGATAAGGAGCCTCTATAAAAATTTGGGTTTGTTTTTCCCGTATTGATAAAGATTCAAGATGTTGAATGGCTTTAGCTCTGTCGCCCGATTTTATGGGTAAATATCCCTGAAAGGCAAAACTTTGTCCGTTCATGCCCGACGCCATTAATGATAATAAGATGGAAGAAGGGCCAACTAAAGGAACCACTTTAATATTTTGCTGATGTGCTGCAGCAACCATGTCGGCACCAGGATCAGCAACTCCTGGACATCCGGCTTCGGAGATTACTCCGATAGGGTGACCCTTTTTGGCCGCATTTAAAAAAATGCTTTTTTGTTGAGGGGTAGTATGCTTGTTAAGCTCATAAAATGTAAGTTCATCAATATTAATTGATTTATCCACTTTTTTAAGATAGCGTCGTGTAGTACGAATATCTTCGACAATAAAATGCTTTATCTGCTTAATTATTAAAGTAATATCTGAAGGAATAACACTTTCAATAGAAGATTCTCCTAAAGTGGTTGGAATTAAATATAATGTACCTGACATAGTTCTTATTTTCGGCAAAAGTAGAAAAAAATATCTAATCTTTTCCCTGCAGGGCTCTTCCTAATAAAAAAAGGCCTGATCCTTGGGTATGTTTTCTAAGAACAGTAGAATTTAGTGAGGAAAGAAATCTATAAGAAATAGCAAATGAACAATTGGAGATTTAAGATCAGACGGGAGTTATTCCCAAAATCTTAAATCTCCAATCACTGGCTTTTATATGTTAATCTCTATTTACATTTCCTTTGGTAATTAATTCCTTAGGATTACCTGTGTAGCTAATTTTACCTCCAGTAGAAGCCTGAGCGTCTAATTTTTCAGAGGCCTTAACCCAGGCTACACCTCCTGTAGATGCTTTTACATAAGCTTCCTTGCTAAGCAGTTGATCGGCAATGTATTTCCCTCCGGTGCTACATGAAACACTTTGGAATTCAGTTTTACCAACCAATTCTACCTTTGACGAAGAAAGGGAAGTGCGAATGTTCTTAGTATCCACATCTAAAATGATGGTTGATCCTGTGCCTGCTTTCAATTCCAGATTATCGGCATAAATGGTATTGTTACTTTCAATAAATGCACCTGTACCTGTAGTAATTGAAAGTAAGGATTTATAGGTAACATAAACCATTACCGACATATCTTTATAGATCTTTGTTTTTAACTTAATCTCTAATTTTCTACCTTTTATATTGGTAATTACATCTGTCACATCGGCATTTTCTATCTCTATGCGTACTTTCTCTTTGTCGCCTTCTATCAATGTTACATTAACCCCTTTACCTGCATAAACTTCATTAAATGTTCCAATATTTCTATTTTGGGTCTTAGTTTCCTGTGCAGTAACACTTGTGAAAAATGCAATAAATACAATTGCTCCAATTAGTTTCTTCATGATCATGTTTTTTATTTTTTTTTATTACGAAACAATATTTATACCAGAATAATATACTATGAAAATAACTCTTTTATTTCCTTTTCATTCATATTTTTAAAAGGATTATTTGAATTTATAAAAGTATCAGCCAATTTTGATTTATGTTCCTGTAATCTCATTATTTTTTCTTCAATGGTTTCGGTGGAGATAAAACGATATACAAAAACATTTTGTGTTTGCCCTATACGGTGAGCACGGTTGATGGCTTGAGATTCAGCTGCCGGATTCCACCATGGATTAAGCATAAACACATAATCGGCACTAACCAGATTTAATCCAACACCTCCTGCTTTCAGTGAAATTAAAAACACCTTACAATCCTCTTTCTTTTCAAAGGCATCTACTACAGCTTGTCTGTTGTTTGTGCTTCCGGTCAGTTTACTGTACTTTATTTTACGTTTTATCAATACTTTTTCAAGCAGGTCTAAATCTTTTACAAAAGAAGAGAAAATAAGGACTTTGTGCTTTTCGCTGATTATGTTTTTAAGATTGTCAACTATCATATTAAATTTACCAGACTCACCTCGGTATTCGGGATCAACAAAAATTGGATGATTAGCAATCTGGCGTAAGCGCGTAAGTCCTTGAAGAGCCAGAAAGGTAGATTTTTCCATTCCGCTGGTTTCGAGAGTTTTTAACAGTTGATTGCGTATGCCCGATTTTTCTGCATCGTATACCTTTTTTTGCTCTTTTGTCATATCGCAATACAATACCTGTTCTGTAACAGGAGGTAGCTCTCTGGCTACTTTACTTTTAGTTCTTCGCAGTACAAAAGGTTCAATGAGTTGTTGCAGTTTTTCCTCATGTTCCTCACTGTTATTTTTCTCAATGGGGAATATATATTGACGTTTAAAAAAGCTCAGATTACCCAATAACCCTTTATTTACAAAATTCATCTGTGCCCATAGATCACTTAATGAATTCTCGATAGGTGTACCTGTTAATACCAGTTTTTTATTACAATTAATTTGCATGATAGCATCATAAATCTTTGAGCCGGGATTTTTAATGTATTGACTTTCATCTAAAATAAAGTAATGAAAATGATAATGTTTTAAATAGTCAATATCATTACGCACCACGCCATAGGAGGAAAGCACAATATGATAGTGACGCAATATTTTGCCAATCTCCTTTGACTTTAATCGTTTAGCACCTGAGTAAATATAGATTTTTAATGAAGGAGCAAATTTTCTAAATTCATTTAACCAGTTATGCAGAAGCGAAGTTGGCATAACAATGAGCGAAGTAGGAATCCCACTGTTATTATAGCCCTCCAGATTAGAAGCTTCGAACAAATTGAGTTGTAGCATCTTTTTTTGCTCTTCTTCAGGCTGATTATTTCCTTCATAGATTTTTAATAAAAAAGAAATGGTTTGTAGGGTTTTTCCTAATCCCATATCATCGGCCAAAATGCCCCCAAAATTATTGTTATGGAGGTAAAGCATCCATTTAAAACCTTGTATTTGATAGGGCCTGAGGTTGGCTTTAAGAGAGGCTGGTACGCTATTTTCAGATTGCTGAGGAAGAGATTGAAATTTCTTATGATCGAAGTTGGTTGATTGTCCCAACAGATTATAATACATGTTGTTTAATCTGATGCTGTTTTCCTTTTCCTCGGCAAAGGTTAAGATGTCAGTATAATTAGTAAACCATTCATCCGGTATTAGAAATATGTCGTCATTGGGCAACTTGTATTCCTTTTTTCCATTAATCAGGCACTTTCTTAATTTCAGGAAGGGAATTTCATATTCCCCAACTTTAATAATCATATTTAAGTCAAACCAGTCTTTTCTTTTTTCTGTATTTAGTTTACAGTTGTACGAACCAATAAAATAGCGGTTTTTTAGTTTGTTTTGTTGTATTTCAATGCCTTTGCGTTGGATGCTTTCAAGATGATTGTTGATCCATTCAATAATTTCCTGCACATTACTTACTTCACTATCAGGTTTAGTATCAGGAATAAAATGAGAACCAGACTCCTCTGTTAAACCTAGATCTTTGATAAACTGGATAATATCTTTTTCCCACTTAATGTTCCTTTTGTATTTGGTGAAAATATATTGTTCATTTTCAGAATTTAGCTGAACAGCTATTTTTGAAATGCTTTTAGCCTGGTATTCCTTTTGTGCATATTTAAACTTTAATACAATAACGGGCATTTGACTAATGTTTTGTTCAAGCGATAAAAGAGCAACAGGCTCAGTTTCGTTGGATAAAATATCAAATCCCTTGTTTACTACATGGTTGTTTTTTATTGCATTGAGAACAAATGTTTCCATATAGGTAGGAACACTTCTGGACTGGATTTTAATTTCTTTTTTTTCAAAAAAAGGCAAGAATTTTTTGCTGTCTGTATTTTCAAAACGGTATAAGGTGTTTTTAATAAGTAAGGTGCAGGGGTCATGCGTAATAACAATGGGCTTTTTGTAAGTTAAGCTTAAATCATCATCTTGCAGTTTTATTTTTAACGAGTAACTAATTCCTTCGGTATTTAAATCAAAATAAAAAACAGGTTCAGCTACTTGTTTGTAAACCTTAATTTCATCTGACTTATACAAATTACTGTAATTAGAATCCTTAAAGTAGATGGGGATTTGGGGACAATCGGCCAGTAAATCAAAACTTTTAGCCATATACTTTTCAATATGTGGACGAATAATATCATTTAATTTTTTATCATCCAGATTGTCGTAGAAAAGCTTAATGGTCTTATCTTTTGAGTAAATACTAAACAAATGTTTATCACTCACTCTTTCTAAAATATGAAGTAATTCAAGTTCTTGGTCAGAAAATAGATAATCATATTTAGTAAGATTTTTGGCATCTACCTTTTCGTTGATCTTTAAGGAAGGTGAATCCTCATTGTCTTCAACCAGATAAGGTGCTGCTAATGTTCCTAAGTGTCTGTTTTCTATTAATATAATGATAAATTTTTCCATTTAAAACCCGCTATATTTCTTTGCTTTCGACCAAATTAAGAAGGTAAAAATAACGCTCTGGATTGAAAAAATAGTATTATTTAATTTTTTTTAAAAGAATAAAAAAAGCCGGATTTATTTTACATGTGCAGTTTCAGTAGTTCATATGCAAATATTTTATATTTTTGCAGTCTTAAAATTAAAAAGTAAAAACCATGTTTGATAATCTGTCAGAAAAGCTGGAGCGATCCTTTAAACTCTTAAAAGGTCAGGGTAAAATTACGGAGATTAATATTGCCGAAACTTTAAAAGAGGTTCGTAGGGCGCTTCTGAATGCTGATGTTAACTATAAAACAGCCAAGGAATTTACAGAAACCGTTAAAGAAAAAGCCATAGGGGCAAATGTATTGAATGCTGTACAGCCTGGGCAAATGATGATTAAAATTGTTCACGATGAGTTGGCAGTTTTAATGGGTGGAGAATCGGTAGATGTAAATATTAAGGGTAATCCGGCAGTTTTATTAATGGCTGGTTTGCAAGGTTCAGGTAAAACAACCCATACCGGTAAATTAGCAAGCCTGTTAAAAAATAAAAGAGGTAAAAATCCTCTCTTGGTGGCTGGTGACGTTTATCGTCCTGCGGCTATTAACCAGTTACAGGTGTTGGGTGAACAAATTGGTGTTCCTGTTTATACCGAAGAAGGG
>JBFHKL010000069.1:0-16126 GCA_041595375.1 Saccharicrinis sp. | reverse complement strand
TGTAGAAGGAACACTGTTAGTTACCCCATCCAGTGCTTTAACATATACCTGGACTGTATCCCCTTCCACTACAACAGTATATAGTATTACATCTGTAGTGGATGAAAAAGGGTGTGAAATGGACATCAGTGTATCCATTCAGGCTACAGTAAGCGTTAATCAGTTGCCGGAGGCTTTAGATACAATCACCAGTATCTCTGATACAGGAGAAGTTTGTCAGGGTGCAAGCGGCATTGATTATTCTATAGATGCAGTTAATTATGCAACAAGTTATGTGTGGTCTGTTGGATCTGGTATGAGTATTATAACAGGAAATGGAACGACAGATGTTACCATTGATTTTGATGATGACTTTACAGGTGGCTATATTACTGTGTATGCTAAAAATGATTGTGGAGTAAGCGCAAGCATTGAGCGTTGGGTTAATGTGAAGGCCTTGCCCGATGATATTATAGATGCTCCAACAGGTGATACAGAATTATGTGAAGGCGAAACCGGTATAATTTATAGTATTGATGCGGTAGATAATGCATCGTATTATGAATGGTCCTTACCTACAGGATTTATTTTACAAGGAGATGGAACAGGAACATCTATCGAGGTTGATCTCGATCCGGATGTACCTTCTACAACAGGGGTGATTTATGTAAGGGCAGTTAATGATTGTAGTACCGATGAAGTATGGTCTCCAGGATTAACAGTAACCATAACTGCGTTGCCAATTGCTGATGCAGGTGATGATGATCAGGTATGTCAAACAACATACACCATGGATGCCGCTCCTCTAAGTACAGGAGAAACAGGTCTGTGGACTATTCTTGGAGGTTCTGCTCAGTTTGTGTCTTCAAGCACAGATAAATATAATGTGAATGCCGATATCTATAATCTGTCTCAGGGTGATAATACCTTTGTTTGGACAGTTACCAATACCACAACAGGATGTTATTCATCGGATACTGTAGTGATCAGTAACAATCAGTTGACTGTAAAGGCAGTGGCTTCTGATGATGAGGTATGTGATGGATCAGTGGAACTGACAGGTACTTCTTTAAGCTCTGTTGATGATGCAGATCAGGGGTTCTGGACCACTACAGGTAATGCTAATATAAGTGATGCCTCAAGTAATTATACTACCGTTACGGATATGGATAAGGGTGAAAATAGCTTTACCTGGACCATCAGGAAGGGATCATGCTATAGTGAAGCTACTGTTACAGTAACCAACGACGAACCTACAACGCCTGTTATTTACGATGAAGATGATGTGGCTATTAGCCTACAAGACCTAAGCTGTCAAACAGATTATACTACACTAAGAGGTAGCTCTGTTTCGGCCGATGAAATGGGTTATTGGTTAGTGGAGTCAGGTTCTGTAACCATCGATGATAGATATAGTGAGACGATTAATGTAACTAATATAACAGAAGGTGATCATATTTTAAGCTGGAATATCCTTAGAGGAGACTGCTTATTAAGTACTACAGTTACTATCCGAAATAATGCACTTGAAGTTTCTGCAGGTGAGGATAAGTATACCTGTGATGGTACCACTGTGCTATATGGTACAGCTATTCCTTCAGATGCATCAGGTCAGTGGACCGTAATAGAAGGGGCAGGTAATTTTGTGGATGGAGCAGATGTGGCCACCACCAGTGTAACAGATCTCGACCAGTCCACAACCGAAGGAAGAAATCTATTTGTATGGACGCTTACCCGTAATGGATGTGCATCGTCGGATACTGTTATAGTTTATAATGATCAACCTTCAGATGCTGAAATAAGTGGAGGAAGTTCTTCCGTTTCTATTTGTGATTATGATTATAGCCTGTATGCTGTGAGCCCTGTCTATGGCTCAGGTGTTTGGACTCTTCTTGATGGACAGGCCAGTATTGAGGATCCAAGCGATGCTAACACGGCGGTAAGTAATCTGGGAGAGGGAGATAACGTTTTCAGATGGACCGTTTCAAATAATACTTGTTCTTCATTCATTGATTTCACCATCACTAACCTACATGTGGAAACCTATGCTGGAGCAGATACTGCAGTGTGTAGCTCGGTGGCTTCCTTGAATGCGACAGAGGCACCAGATGGAACAACCGGAGAATGGAGTACAGCAAGTGGTTCAGGAGGTGCAATATTTAACCCATCATCAAGTAGTGCCAGTACCACAGCTACCTCATTGAGCTATGGTACAAACAGTCTGGTTTGGACTATTACTCAGGATGGTTGTGTTTCTTCAGATACAGTAGTTGTTTCAAATAATGCACCTTATGAGGTGGAAGCCTCCACATATATTTATACGGATGGTGATGAAGCCACTTTAAGAGCAACAACACCAACTGTAGGTACAGGAGTCTGGAGTCTGACAGAAGGACGTGGTGATATTGAAGATCCTTATTCTGCTACTACTGATGTAACTGATTTGATGGCCAATTATAACTATTTCAGATGGACTGTTACTAACGTAAATTGTAGCGATTATGTTGATGTTGTGGTACAAAGTGGAGAGTTGGATGATGCAGATGCAGGATCTGATCAGGAACTATGTGATGATTATACTACTTTGAGCGCTAATGAACCTGAAGGTACCTATGGTGAATGGACCATTGATGAGGGAAGTGGATCTTTTAGCGATTCAAATAGTGCAGAAACAGAAGTTACTAATATTGGAGCAGGAACCAATGTGTATCGCTGGACCCTACGCTTTGCAGGTGGAGGAGAGAATTATACTACAGATTCCGTAGTTATTGTTAACAATGAGCCATCCGATGCTTATGCTGGTATCGATATTTCAGTATGTGACGATAATACCACATTAAATGCTCAGATTCCAGTTATAGGTAGTCCAACCTGGAGTGTTCTGTCAGGAGGTGGAATATTTGCCGATAATACCGATCCAGATACCGACGTAACAGACTTGGCTAAAGGAGAGAATATATTTAAATATACCGTACAGAATGAAGATTGTTTCTCGTACGATACAGTTTCAGTTTATAACTATGAACCATCGGATGCCTATGCAGGTGAAGATCTTGTGGTTTGTCAGGATTCTGCAGCCCTGAATCCTGATATTCCAACCTATGGTACTGGTTCATGGAGGGTTATCGAAGGTTCGGGTAAAGGTAAAGATACTGATGGGAATGAAACCGATGAAATAGGTACAGGTTATGTATATAGCCTTGCCCAGGGAATTAACAAATTGGTGTGGGAAGTGCAGGTAGATGGAGCTACCTCCAGCTGTATTAGTAGAGATACCATAACCATTGAGAATTATGCTCCTACTGAATCCTTTGCCGGACAAGATAGAAATATATGTACCGATTCGGTTAACCTATCAGCCAGCACTGCTATCTATGGAGATGGAACCTGGACATTGATCTCGGGATCAGGTACAATTGCCGATTCTTCAATTACCAATACGTTGGTTACCAATCTAAGTACAGGTTCAAATGTCTTTAGATGGACTGTGAATAATAATGGTTGTACTTCTTATTCAGATGTAGAGATATCTAACAATCTGATTGAGGCTATAGCGGGTACAGATCAGGTGAATTGTGCCGACACAGCTTATCTGGAAGCTAATAATGCTTCTCCGGGTGAAGGAACCTGGGGTGTGCAGGGTGGTTCTGGTTCTGCTAATTTCGATGATACATCAGATCCTTATACAACAGTGCGTAATCTGGATCAAGGGGAGAATATATTAACCTGGACAATTAATTATGAAGGATGTCAGTCCGTAAGTGAGATATCGGTAACTAATAATAAACCATCCGATGCCGATGCCGGAGATAATAAGGATACTTGTGAAGATTCTATTATTCTTAGTGCTTCGTCTCCTGAGGTAGGTTCTGGTCTATGGACTATTGTTTCAGGAGGAGGAACCTTTGAGGATGATACCGACCCTTCATCTACCGTGGATACTTTAAAATTTGGTTCAAATATTTATCGTTGGACGGTTACCAATGAAGATTGTACCTCCTATGATGATGTTGAAATTAATTACAATTTTATTGAAGCAACAGTTGGTGATGATCAGGAAATTTGTGCCGATAATACATTCCTGAATGGAAATAACGCTTCTCCAGGAGAGGGTACCTGGTCGGTTGTTGGTGGGGCAGGAGCTGCTTATTTTGCAGACTCCAACGATGCAACTACCGAGGTGTATGACTTGTCGCAAGGAACCAATGTTTTAATGTGGACAATAGAATATGAAGGTTGTACAAGCTCTGTAGAAGTTACCATTACCAATAATACACCAAGTACTGCCTATGCAGGTAATACACAAGAGTTATGTACCGATGAAACTACCCTTGATGCCACATCAGTGGATATAGGTACTGGAATATGGTCTGTATTAACGGGTTCGGCTACCATAGCAAGCGATCAGTTAAATGAACCAAAAGCCGTGATTACCGGCCTTTCTAAAGGTGATAATGTATTAAGATGGACGGTGACAAGTGATAATGGTTTATGTACATCAACAGATGAAGTTACTATTTCAAATGATGAACCATCAGATCCTTATGCCGGTGCTGATGAAGAATACTGTTCTTCAACAGTAGTGTTAAAGGCTAGTGAGCCTGATTATGGTACCGGTGCATGGTCAATTATTGATGGAGGTGGTAATTTCGATGATACTGCTTTGGCGGAAGCTACCATCACTAATTTAACCGAAGGAGAAAATATATTAAGATGGACAGTCACTGAGGGGCAATGTAGTAAGTATGATGAAATTACCATTCTTAACAACGAGCCTACCACAGCTGATGCAGGGCCAGATATTGAAGATTGTAAGGATTATGCCGAATTAGATGCCAATGAGCCTACTCAGGGTGATGGGTATTGGTCTCTGGTTTCTGGTAACGCCACTTTTGTGGATAGTACAGATGCTTTTACTACCGTGCAAGATTTAACATTTGGAGAGAATATCTTAATGTGGAATATTGTCAAAGGAAACTGTAGCTCAACCGATGAAATATCTGTATTTAATCAGGTACCAGATCAAGCAGAAGCAGGAACAGACAGGGAAACCTGTGATGATTATCTTACCCTGAATGCCAATGATCCTGATTCGGGTGAAGGTGTATGGACTGTAATCAGCGGTAGTGGTGAATTTGTTGATAGTACTAATCCTACTACCATTGCTAAGAGTCTGGGCTTTGGCGAAAATCAGTTTAAATGGACAGTAGCCTATGGCGAATGTTCTACTGAAGATGTTGTTGAAGTAGTGAGTAACAAAGCCGATCCTGATGCAGGTGAAGATGACATTACCTACGAGAGTTCTTATGCTCTTAAAGCTTCTAACCCAGGTGATGACATTGAAGCAACTTGGACAGTGATTGGTGGAACTGGGGATTTTGAAGATGATACTTACTTTAATACCACTGTTTCTAATCTGACAGAAGGGGTTAATACCTATAGATGGACTATGGAAGTTAATGATTGTGTCACCTATGATGAGGTTAGTATCGAATATCGTGTCGTACCTGATGCCATGTTTGTTACTGATACCACTAAGGGTTGCTATCCATTAACCGTTGAGTTTACCAATTATTCCGAAAATGGTACTGAATATATATGGGACTTTGGAGATGGGGAGACTTCCACTGAAAGAAACCCTGTTCATACCTTTGAAGATCCAGGTTACTATACCGTGATATTAACCGCACCTGGACCTGATGATGTAAATGGCGAATATCAAACGGATATTACGGTTTATGATCATCCAACGGCCGACTTTAGCTATAGTCCTGATGAGGTTTATGTTCCTGGCGATGTGTTACGATGCTATAGTCTTTCTGTTGATGCGGAAACCTATTATTGGGAATTTGGAGATGGAGGTAGCTCTACGGATGTGAATCCATCGTATACTTATGTTGAAGAAGGGGTTTATGATATTAGCCTTTCTGTGGAGAGTGAGTATGGTTGTGTGGATGAAATCATAAAAGAAGATGCCGTTACTGCATATATGGAAGGCTTTGTGGTATTCCCGAACTCCTTTATGCCACGTCCCGATGGAGGTACCAGCTCTACTGTGGGTGGTGGTGAATCTAATACCGTATTCAGACCTGTTTATCAGGATGTAGATACTTATACCTTGCAGATTTTTAACCGATGGGGTCAATTAATCTACCAAAGTAATGATATCGATGAAGGCTGGAATGGATTTTATAACGGGGTACTTGCCCAACAAGCAGTATATGTTTATAAAGCAACAGGTACTTTTGTTAGTGGTACAGTCTTTAATAAATCTGGTAGTGTTTTACTTGTTCGATAAAGTTAATTAGTTTAAAAGATTTATAACTTGTATGAATGTATAACGTTCATACAGGTTATAAATAGAAATATCCAAATAATGAGAAAATATATTGTTTATAGTTTTAGTATAGCTCTATTGCTTTTTATACTGTTGCCTAAGCTTCAGGGACAGGATGCGTCATTTTCTCAAAATTATGCTTCTCCATTGTACTTAAGCCCCTCTTTTACCGGTCTGACCGATGGAAGTCGTGTTTCAGTAGTCTACCGCGATCAGTGGCCAAGTATTCCAAATACCTATAAGACAATAGCAGTTTCTTTCGATCATTATTTTTCTAGCTTTAATAGTGGATTGGGATTTCTGTATTATCGCGATGATCAGGGAGGTGGATTATTGGTGGATCAAAACTTAGGCTTGCTTTATGCCTATGAAATTTATGTGAGTGATAAGTTAATGGTTCGTCCAGGACTTCAGTTTAAGTTTGCCCAAACATTTATTGATGCTTCTAAAGCTACCCTGGGTACGAGTTACGATAATGATGGAAATTTGGTGAGTAGTGGTGGCTTGGATGTTACAGACGACCAGACCAATCAATTTGATGCAGCGGCCTCGGTAATGATTTATAGTAGTAATTACTGGGGAGGTGTTACGGTAGATCATCTGGTAAAAAGTGATATTGGATATACCGATATCGAAACAAATAGAGAGATGAAAATTACCGCTTTTGCCGGCTATAAATGGGTGTATAAAAATGGCACAAGGGGTATGGCGGATCAGAGTATCACTTTTGCAGTAGATTATCGTTCTCAGGGCGATTTTGCCCAACTCGATTTAGGAGCCTATTGGCAGTATAATCCTATAGAATTGGGTTTGTGGTATCGTGGTTTGCCGGTTGATAATAAAGAAGGGTATTCTAACTTTGATGCGATTATTGCTATTGTTGGTGTAAATGTTGGTAAAACCAGAATAGGGTATTCCTACGATTTATCCTTATCCGATTTGGCTGGTAGTACAGGTGGAGCACATGAGCTCTCCGTACTTTATACCATTCCTTCATCCAATAAGCCAAGAATTAACAGAAATGCCATCCCTTGTTCTCAACCAGGTTATATTGGCGGTGGAGCTACCGGTAATAAATATCATTCCCGATCAAGAAAAATATTCTAAGTATTTGTCTTTGATGAGGATTCATAAAGGTTGCTCTTGATTATAATGAGCCTGTAAGCAGGGCTGTTTTTTAGATCCTTTTATGTATCGCAATTATAGTTTTGATAAAAAAAGTGAAATTAATTTTTAAATCTTTGTTATTAATTTATATTTGTTGTCCAAATTGTAAAAAGAATTCTGACTTTACTTTTTAAAGGTATTTACAGAGTGTTTTTTTATAACAGAGAGTAGTGTCCCATAAATATTAATTGCATATAAATTTTAGTTTCAGGGTAATGTATGTGCCTTCTGAAAAAGATTTATAGGTTTTGAAAAGAAAAAATTTAAACAGATGAAAAGATTTTTACTGGTAGTTAATTTATTTATTTTAGCAGGATTGAGTTCTGTATTAATGGTAGGATGCAATGAAAATACTGTTGCTGATAAACAAGCAGAAACTGCCGGGGTATCAGAAAGTATAGGAAATAATGAAACTTTCCCAGTAGCTTATATCGACACAGACTCTTTGTTACGTCAGTATCAGTTGGCCATTTTTTTACAGGAGCAATTATTGAAAAAAGAAGAAAAATCACGTACTGATTTTAATGAGCAAGCCAAGAAACTGCAAACACAAATGAATGAGTTTCAACGTAAAGTTCAAAACAACGGATTTTTGTCAAGAGAAAGAGCCGAACAAGAGCAACAAAATCTGATGGTTAAGGATCAGGACTTAAAAAACCTGAATGCTAAATTGTCAAATGAATTAATGGTTGAGCAAGAAAGCCTTAATCGCCAGTTAAGAGATACTTTAACTTCTTATCTTGAAGAATTTAATAAGGATGGACGTTATAAGTTGATCTTAAGTAATACTATGAGCGATAATGTGTTGTATAGTGCTCCAGGAGTAAATATTACTCAAACGGTGGCCGATGCTTTAAATAGTCGCTACGAAGCAAGTAAAGGAACTTCAGCTAAGTAATAAGCTGAATCACCCATATGATACTGGCAGATTCCTTAGGGTGTCTGCCTTTTTTTATGTGTGGGTGGGATATTTTTAATCAGTCTAAAAAAAATCTAATTGTATTTTGAACACAAAGAGTCAGATAAGGGTTCTTATGTATTGCGTGTGTTTAGTGGCTATCTATTTCGGTATCGAATAAAATAAAAATAGGAAAGTTCCTTTATTCATATGGAAAATAAAAATCAAATAATAAGCATGAAAAAGGTTTTTACCTCTTATCTGGAAAAGCATAAACCCTTTACCTCATTTAAAGTCGGAAGTATCATAAAAACTTCTATGGTTGTTGTTATTCCGGTGTACTTGGAAGATAAGCTGGAGTCTACCCTGCTTTCTTTGCTTCAATGCCATAGACCGAAACAAAATGTAGCCGTTTTACTGGTGGTTAATGCAAGTGTTAACGCAAGTGAGGAGATTATTCTTCAGCAAAAGGATACCATAGCTATGCTTTCTAAATACTCACAAGGGCGTAGTGAATGGTTACATTTTTATGCAGTGGAGGCTTTTAATCTCCCTAAAAAACATTTTGGTGCAGGACTGGCTCGGAAAATAGGAATGGACTTGGCGGTACAATATTTTTCAGCTACTGAAAATGAGGACGGAATCATTGTTTCATTGGATGCCGATACCACAGTTGATCAAAACTATTTTGAAGCCTTATACGACTATTTTAAGACGTTTAAGCACAATGCTTGTTCTATTTATTTTGAGCATCCCATTGATGGGGATTTGTATGAGGATACTATTTATGCTGCCATAACGCAATATGAATTACATTTGAGGTATTATGTCGAAAGCTTGCGAATGATTGGTTTTCCCTATGCTTTTCATACCATAGGTTCCTGTTTTGCCACCACAGCTGAGGCTTATGTTAAAGTAGGGGGGATGAATCGTAGGCAAGGGGGTGAGGAGTTTTACTTTATTCAAAAACTCATTCAGTTGGGTGGATATGGAGAATTGAATAATACTGTGGTGCATCCATCACCGCGCATATCCGATCGGGTTCCATTTGGCACAGGTCCTTCGGTGAAAAGTATAGTGCAGAGCCAGCAGGAATATCTTACCTACCATTTGCAGGGTTTTCTTGATCTAAAAGTATTGTTCGATCATATCGAAGACTATTATAAAATTTCAGAAGAAAGCTACCAGCAGGAAATTCTTAAACTGCCGGGCAGGGTTAGAAGCTTTCTGCTGAATAGTGATTTTTGGGATGAGCTATCTAACCTAATGGGTAATTGCTCTTCCTTAAAGGTGTTTAGGAAGCGTTTTTATGAGGTTTTTAACGCCTTTAAACTCGTTAAGTACATCAATTACATACATGAACATTTTGTTGAAAAAACGCCTGTGTTTGATGCGGCCTTAGATTTGATTCAGCAGTTGGGATATGATAGCGATGATTATTTTGAAGAAAAAGAGCTGCTACAACGATATCGGGAATTACAACGGATGTATTAATTTCCTACCTGAATTTGCCTGTTCAGCAAGGGCTTGTCCCGATATTATACATATTTTCGTAAGCTTACATACATATCGAGCATTGCCGTAATAACTACTCCAATTACCCAATAACTACGATTAAAATAGATACTTGCAATGGCTGCTGCTAAAAATAAGGAACTAACCACTAAAATAGCATGTAGTCTCCTGTTTTCGGGTTTGCCTTTTATTAAGTTAAAAAGTCGTATCCCTAAAAAAGGTACAATACCAATGGTAAGTATGATTGTAGCGTAAGGAATATCATTGAGTTTAAAAATAATGCCCGTAACAAGCATCAACATGCCAACATAGTATGCTGCGCTAAGCGTTTTGTATAAGTTCATATAGGTAAATTTTTAATGGCGCAATATTAATCATTTTTTATTAGATGGGTTGACTGTAGAGGGTGATGAAATGTAAAATGCTTTAGCAGGGAGTAGATTGATGTCTTACTGATTTGATAGTCTTGTCTTTATATATTTCAAGAAAATTACTTACTAAGCTTGTGACCCCGAGAGTACTTTATTTTTCTTTTTCAATGACCACAAAAATATCCTCGTTTTTCTTCTTCATCAGGTATTGTTCGCGGGCAAATTTCTCCAGGCTTTCAGGGCTTTCCTGAATCTCATTGAGTTTACGTTGGTTTTGTTCAATTTCTACCTCGTAATGATGTTTTTGTTTTTTCAGCTGGTTTATTCGGGAAGAAAGCTTCGCCCTGTCCCATAGATTATTCTGATCGAAAAAAACAATCCATACACCAAATACAACAAGAGTTAAGATATACTTGTTTTTTAAATAAGACGGAATATTCACTTTTGGCAACTTCATGATTGTTTGTTTGATGCAAAGATAGAAAAAACAGTTGTTAGGTAATTGGTCTTTGCGTATTAGTTATTGAAATAATTTTAGAATAATCGTAATTGGACCAAAATTTATTTATGGGTTTAAGTTTAAATGTTATGTGTTGTTAATCATGTAAATGGTTCTTCCCTTTGCTCCAGAGAGCAAGGGGAAGTACGCTGCAGAAGGCAGTGGGATGGGGATCAACAATAAATATCAACCTCAACGAATATAAACGATTATTTGTCACCCCCATCTCCACATATACGATGCGGTACTTCCCCCAATCCTCTGGGCTTAAGGGAAGAACTGTAAGTGGGTTGTTAGTTTTGTAGAAGTGTTTAGTTGTATTCAAATAATATAAGTTTGGGCTTTTTGCTTGTTCCTGTTTCTACCTACTCACCGGGTTCCATCTTCTCACCGGGTGACTATAACCAAGACGCTCATAGTCACCCGGTGAGTAAAAAGGATAGTCACCCGGTGAGTAATATGCAAGCTGCACATACTCACCCGGTGAGTAAAAAGAATAGTCACTCGGTGAGTAATAAAACTTGAAATAGTATATTTTTTACCTTAAATTGTTTAGCAACAACAAGCTAACAATATTACTCATGCATACTCCAGTTATCAGAACGTATCAGCTAGGCCATTCAAATATTGCTATTCGTCCTGTGTTTAATTATACAAAAGCAAAATGTTATTTTAATCAGTTTGAGGAATGTAAAAATACAGGAGCAAACCTTCAGGCTTATAAAAATATCGACAGGGCTTTGCTGAACCGTCCCGGGTATGACGAGTATTTAAAAGAGAAAGCTTTCTTGCTTCAACAGACTGGTTATGCCGATGAAGCACTTATTCTATATCGATCTCTCAACTCACCGGGTTCCACCTACTCACCGGGTGACTATAACCAAGACGCAGATAGTCACCCGGTGAGTAATATGCAAGCTGCACATACCCACCCGGTGAGTAAATAATCAGCTTGAATTATATTGCTAAATAGCCTAAATTACTACGAAAAAACAAACCATGCATTTTCAACCAGACCAACTATATCATATTTACAATCAGGGTAACAATAAGCAGCAGATATTTTTCACCCGCGATAATTACGTGTTCTTTCTTCAAAAACTGCAAAAGCATCTTACGCCGGTTTGCAGCATATTGGCATGGTGTTTAATGCCAAACCATTTTCATTTGATGGTGAAGGTGTTCAACTTATCATGTTCCACTTACTCACCGGGTGACTATAACCAAGACGCACATAGTCACCCGGTGAGTAAAAAGGATATTCACCCGGTGAGTAAAAATATAGCAACCATCCTTCGTTCTTATACCCGTGCCATAAACAAACAGGAAAATCGTAGTGGATCATTATTTCGTGGTAATACAAAGGGGGTTTGTATCACTTGTTCTGATGGTATTGCACAAAATTGGTTTTCAAGTAATGAAATGACAAAGATAAATATAGAAGTGCCGGAAAGGCAGTATCCACAGGTTTGTTACGGTTACATTTTAAATAACCCTGTTGTTGCAGGCTTGGTAAAACAGCCTCAAGATTGGGAATTTTCTTCTGCTCGGGATGTAATGGGATTAAGAGATGGTAAGTTAATAGATCGTGAAGTGATAAAAGAATATGGCTTGGCGTTTTCTGCTTAATTCCACCTACTCACCGGGTGACTATAACCAAGACGCACATAGTCACCCGGTGAGTAAAAAAGATGCCCACCCGGTGAGTAAAAAGCACCCGGTGAGTAAAAAGTAAAAAAGCCAACCTCAAATAAATGAAGTCGGCTTCCGTAATTGTATTTCTAAAACTATTATGTCCTATTCTTCTAAAAATGGATATTTGTAATCCTTAGCAGGTACAAAGGTTTCCTTAATGGTACGTGGACTTACCCATCGCATCAGGTTAATAGCAGAACCAGCTTTGTCGTTGGTTCCAGAACCTCTGGATCCACCAAATGGTTGCTGGCCAACTACGGCACCAGTTGGCTTATCGTTAATATAAAAGTTACCTGCTGTATGTGTTAGTCTTCGAGTAGCCTGTTCTGCAGCATATCTGTCTTGTGCAAAGATGGCACCTGTTAAGGCATACATCGATGTGCTGTCAAGGATATCCATTGTTTCTTCAAACTTGGCATCCTCGTACACATACAAAGTAACAACGGGGCCAAACAACTCCTCTTCCATGGTAGCGTAATGAGGGTTTGTTGTTTGAATGATAGTTGGCTCAATAAAGTAACCTTCTGACTTATCATACTTACCGCCAAATATTACCTTAGCCTCTTTACTTGCTTTGGCTGTATCAATAGCACCCGCCAATTTATCAAAAGAAGCTTCGTCGATTACCGCATTCACGAAGTTACTAAAGTCTTCTGGTGTTCCTGTTTTAATTTTAGCGAGTTGTTCGCCAATATACTCTTTTATTTCATCCCAACGACTGGCAGGAACGTAAACGCGTGAGGCAGCCGAACATTTTTGCCCTTGGTATTCAAATCCACCACGAACAATTCCGGTGGCAACGGCTTTTGCATCGCATGATTTGTGTGCAAAGATGTAATCTTTACCTCCTGTTTCGCCAACAATACGCGGATATGTTTTATATTTTGGGATGTTTGCACCTATGGTTTTCCACATGCTTTGAAATACAGCCGTAGAGCCGGTAAAGTGAATACCTGCAAATTCGGGATGGTCAAATACTACGTCAGCAACAACAGGACCAGAAGCATAAACCAGGTTAATAACGCCATCAGGCACACCAGCTTCTTTGAATATCTGCATTAACACGTTTGCAGAATAAACAGCCGTTTTAGAAGGTTTCCAAACAACGGTGTTACCCATAAGAGCCGGAGCCGTAGGAAGGTTACCTGCAATAGCTGTAAAGTTGAAAGGAGTCAATGCAAATACAAAACCTTCCAGAGGTCGGTATTCTATACGGTTCCAGATACCTGGGCTGCTTTCTGGTTGTTCAGCATATATATCTGACATATACTGCACGTTAAAACGCAAGAAGTCAGATAATTCACAGGCTGCATCAATTTCTGCCTGGAAAGCGTTTTTAGATTGTCCTAAAATTGTAGCAGCGTTTAATTTTTGACGATAAGGGCCGGAAACTAATTCTGCAGCCTTTAAAAAGATAGATGCCCTATGCTCCCAGCTTAAGCTTTCCCAAGCTGGCTTAGCCTTAAGCGCAGCATCTATGGCTTGATACACATGAGTTTCGTCACCCTGATGATAGTATCCCAGACAATGACTGAGCTCATGGGGAGGATGAATGGATATTTTATTTCCTGTTCTTACTTCTTCACCTCCAATATACATTGGAATATCAACTTCTGTTTTCTTGTACGCTTTAAGTTGCGCTTTTAATTCTTCTCTTTCCGATGTTCCCGGTGCATATGATAATACCGGTTCATTGTCAGCGATCGGTACATTAAATATTCCTTTTGGCATAACTTAAAAATTTATAGTTTCCTAAAATTGTATGATGAGTTTGGATTGAGTTAACTGCATCATTTACATTGTACAAATTTACGATAGTATACCTGCTTTTTTTAATGAAATAAATCAGTGTTTGAGACTTAAGTATATGATAAAAATCAACCTTATCTCTTTAAATCATACATTTTTTGTAATTAACGGGAGGATATTTATTTAATGGGTATAACTCAATAGCATAGAAGATTGCTAATAATCAATGCATGGGCGGCATGGTTACTAATGCGATTTGATAAATGTCGGCCTATAGTGAAGTCGTTATTGGTTATCATTGACTTTTCACAAAGGTTTAAGGCATCATGTTATAAGCTACCCTAGTTTTTTTATGAAACACAAAGTTAAAATTGAGCTGAGCAGATGTTTTTTGTATCGTGCTTAGGTTAATAAAAAACATAGTCTTCTTAGGTCTCGTAAAATAACTTTTAGGTATGCTACGTCTGCTTATTGGTAATTTCCTGCCATAAAAATTGAGGTAAAAAAGATTTGTAAAATTTTTTATTATTCTATTCAATATGGCTTGCGCATACCTACTATTGGTAGTTAAAAAACACTATAAACGATAAAATGTATTGTTTATTCTGTAGTCTGAATTAGTTTTGAATATGAAGACAATCATTGGTTTAAGAGGAAGAATGAAGATTTGGGAAAAGATGATTTTGATTGAGGTAGAGAAAGAAAAGTTTAAAGTTAGTATGGATTGTCTTGTTCGATAAATTATTTAAAGATAAGGTTAGGAGTAACTTATAAAAAATAATTATTTAACGATTTTTTTCTTTATTAACTCGGTTTATTACCTTGTTAAGTAATAAATTATTGTATTTTTGCATCGAAATTTTTAAAAAACTTTTTATCAAACATGTCAGACGTAATCAAAATAAAAAGAGGTCTTGATATTCGGTTGAAGGGTAAAGCAGAAAAGGTTTTTGGTACAACTGAAATGCCTGAGCTTTTTGCCATCAAACCGGGCGATTTTCCGGGTTTGGTTCCCAAGTTGGTTGTAAAACCTGGCGACAAAGTTAAGGTTGGTTCGGTGTTGTTTTTTGACAAATACTGTGCTGACATTAAATTTGTTTCTCCCGTTAGTGGTGAGGTACAGGTGGTAAACCGTGGTGAGCGAAGACGAATATTAGAGGTAGTGGTTAAGAGTGATAACCAAAATGAAGCAGAAAACTTTGGCGCTTTTAATGCATCTGAAGCGACTAAGGAAGTTGTAACTGAGAAACTTTTAGCTGCAGGTTTGTGGCCTTTTCTTCGTCAACGCCCTTACAATGTGATTGCAAATCCTGCAGATTCGCCTAAGGCGATTTTTATTTCTGCATTTGATTCAGCTCCATTGGCTCCTGATTATGATTTTATCGTTTCAGGACAAGAAGCTGCTCTTCAGGCTGGGGTAGATGCTTTAAATAAGCTTACTGATGGTGGTGTGCATATCGGTATAAACACCGAAATGGCAGCTAAAGCGATTATGTCGCTGAAAGGAGTTACCACACATGCCTTCGAGGGTCCACATCCGTCAGGGAATGTTGGTGTTCAGATTCATCATGTATCCCCAATTAACAAAGGAGATATATACTGGACTATTCAACCCCAGGAAGTAATTTCTATTGGTAAGTTGGTGCTTGAGGGAGTATACAATGCGTCAAGAATTATTGCCTTAACAGGTTCAGAGCTTAAAACAAGAAATTATATTAAAACTAAGGTAGGTGCTTACATCAAGCCTTATGTTGAAAATAACGTGACAGAAGGTAGTCTTCGTTATATCAGCGGTAATGTTCTTTCAGGTAATCAAATTGGTAAAGAGGGTTATTTGGGAAGTTATACTTCGCAACTGACTGTTATTCCAGAAGGTGATGAACACCAATTTATGGGCTGGGCTATGCCTGGATTAC
>JBFHKL010000068.1:0-16240 GCA_041595375.1 Saccharicrinis sp. | reverse complement strand
TCAGAACCTACTGCTATGGTCATCTTTTGATCAACAAGGATGGCAGGAGATACAAAATCGCAATAGGCAGGTTTGTCGGCCACGTTGACCAGACAGCCTGTTTCCTTTGCATGCTGTGCGATCGTGTGATTTAACTCGTGCTTATTGGTGGTGATATACGCCATTCTAAACCCTTTGAGATCCCCTTCTTGATATTCCCGTTCATGCCATTCTACACCATTTATTTTTTTAATTGCAGGCAGTATATCTGGCGCAATCACCTTAAAATGATTGGTGAATTGCTTCAATATTTTTAATTTATGCAAGGCTACTTTGCCTCCTCCTATAAATAAAATTTGCTGGTCACTTATTCTTATTGAAATGGGTAGAAATTCCATATGCTTATTTTTAAGTAATCCTGATCAATTTTTTAAATAAAATATTCCGGCTCTTTTGGGGGCACTTTGCCATACTTTATTCTGTTCCATACGCGTTCATGCCAATAGTATAAAAACATTTTTGTAAAGACCTCCACGCCACTGATTGAGGCAGCTAAACCTATTTTTCCTGTGATAAAATAGGCGACAATAAAGGTGTCTAGCGTGCCTGTTGTTCTCCACGAAATAGTCTTTAAGATGGTTCTATACCTTTTCTCCTTCATTATTCAATCTCCTTTATATGCCCCTGATGGTCAATAATACCAACTCGTCCTACGAAATCACCAAAGCGTTCTCCCTGTTGTCTTTCACGGGCGTATTGGGCTAATAAAATATTAAGTTCATCCAATATTTCTTTTTCCGATAAGGTTTCTTTGTATAGGGTATTGAGTCTGTCGCCTTTGAATCCTGCACCCAGGTATAAATTGTATCTTCCCAGCGATCGGCCTACTAATCCAATCTCTCCCAGGTAAGGTCTGCCACAGCCATTGGGACAGCCGGTCATTCTGATGAGTATGTCGTCTTTAAACAAACCATTCGCTTCTAAAATCACCTCTATCTTGTCCAGGAGTGAGGGGAGGTAACGCTCTGCTTCGGCGAATGCCATTGTGCAGGTATTTAAGGCCACGCAGGCAATAGCATTCTTACGCGCTCCGCTTAAACGGTCTTTTGGCCAAATCTTATATTCTTTGAGCAAAGCAGATATCTCGGCTTTATCATCTTCCTGGATGGCACCCAGCACCAGACCTTGGTTTCCTGTTAAGCGAAAGTCGCATTTTTGAAGATCGGCAATGGCTCGTAGTCCTTTCTTAAGTCTGTACTCTCCATCATCTTTCACCCTGCCATGTTCAATAAACAAACCTAAAAACCATTTGCCGCTCTTGCTTTTTTTCCAGCCAAAAACATCACCGTTCGATTCAAAAAGATAGGGTTTGGGTTTTTCTAAGGAATAACCTAATCTCTTTTCTAATAATTTTTTAAATTCGGATGCTCCTATTCTGTCTATTGTATATTTTAAGCGTGCTTTTTTTCTGTTTTCTCTATTTCCGTAATCTCTTTGTAGTTTAACTACCTCTTCTATTATTTCAATTGTTTTATCATAAGGAACATAGCCAACAAGATCGCCCAGTCGGGGATAGGTTCCTTTTTCGGTAAAGGTCATACCCATGCCACCGCCAATCACCAGGTTAAAGCCTGCTAATTTGTCGTTGTGATCAATGGCAATTAAACCCAGATCATTTGAATAGATATCAGTATCGTTGTAAGGCGGAATGGCGATGGCTATCTTAAATTTACGGGGTAAATAAGTTTTGCCATAAATAGGCTCTTCATCTAGCTTTCCATCTACCAAGAGCTTATTATTTAACCATATTTCAGGATAGGCGGTAGTTTTGGGGAGTAAATGATTACTAATATCCTTCGACATTTGATAGGCAGCAGGAACGAGGGGTGAAAGAGCTTCGTTAGTCGTGCACATTACATTTCGGTTCACATCGCCACAGGCAGCAATCGAATCAAGCAGGGTTTCGCTAATCCCTCTCATGGTATCTTTTAAATCTTTTTTAATGACGCCATGGAGCTGAAAGGCTTGCCGGGTAGTTAGTTTCAGTGTGTCGTTAGCCTTTGTTTTGGATAGCTCATCAAAGGCAATCCACTGTTTGGCAGAGGCCACACCGCCCGGAACGCGTACCCGGATCATAAAACTATATAGCGGTTCCAGCTTTTGTTTTTTTCGTTCGGCATCCAAATCTCTGTCGGTTTGTTGATAGCTGCCGTGAAATTTAATTAATTGTGTGTCGTCACTTGCAATAGAACCTGTTACAGTATCTTGCAGGCTTTTTTCAAGTGTTCCTCGTAAATAGTTGCTTTGTTCTTTAATTCTCTCCACGTCAGATGGGTTCCAGGAAGGAAATATTTCATTGTTTTTAACGTCTGCCATCGCTATTTAATTTTTTGCTTGTTATTGAATGGTGAATGGAATGGATTTATTGTCTGTTTTATTGAACCAATTGCTGGCTTTGTGCACTTTCTATTGAATAGGTTTGTTTTTGCTCTTTGCTCAAACCGAAGAGGATGATTTTATCAGTATATATCTTCCTGAAAGCGATTTTTTAGCTGAAGCTCTTTGAAATAGGCTTTAGCCTCTTCGTTAGATAATTTGCCATAGGCTTCTAATATTCCAATGAGTTCATTTTTAACATCTTTGGCCATTTTATTTTTATCGCCACATAAATAAAAATAGGCCCCTTCTTTTAACCATTGGTATATTTCCTGTCCCTTTTCTTTTAAGCGATGTTGCACATATATTTTTTCTGCCTGATCCCTTGAAAAAGCCACATCAAGTCCTTCCAGAATACCTTTATCCCGATAGTCAAGCATCTCTGACTGGTACAGAAAATCTGTTGCAAAACGCTGGTCACCAAAAAATAACCAGTTATTGCCCTGTGCCTTGTCATTTTTTCGTTGCTGAAGAAAAGAACGGAAAGGGGCTACTCCTGTACCTGCACCTACCATGATTACTTTTGCCTGATGATCAGGTAGCCGGAATCCTTCATTAGGTTTTACCCTGATGAGTACATGATCGCCAATGTTTATTCTATCTGCTAAAAAGGCAGAACAGATTCCCAGGTGCTCCCGGTCGTATAACGAATAGCTTACCTTGCTTACTGTGATATGCACTTCGTCCGGATTGTAATCGTAGCTTGAAGAAATAGAATATAAGCGAGCGTGTAGTTTTCTTAATAGCCTGCTCAAGTCCTTAGCCGATAGTTGAACCGGATAGGTATTTAGTAGATCAAGAAAATCGATGCCGTATAGAAAGTCTTTTAATAGACTGGCATCCTGCAGTATACGCTTTAGTTCTTCGTTAGGAGTATATTCAGCAAATTTCTTTAATACCTGAGGGCTGATCGTTGTAATTTCCAATTTTGTGATCAGTGCCTCGTGTATGGCGATGGATTCTCCATTTATTTCAATCGATTCACTTTCTTTGATTCCCAGTTTTTTTAGTATAGCCTCTACCAGTGTCTCGTTGTTCCTGGCAATTACCTCAAGTGCATCACCAGGCTTATATGTTAGATTCGTGTTTTCAATATCAAACTCGAAATGATAGGTTTCTTTTTCTGATCCTTTACCGTTTAATAAAATTTTGTCCAGCACTTCTGCCTTTGTCCATAGCTTAGTATCTGCTGGGGTTGCTTCTTTGTGTTCTGTTTTAATCCCAGAACCAGGAGCGCCGTTGATGGAGGTGTATTGTTGAACCAGCTGCGATAAAATACCATCCAGCTTATCATTGAAATCAACATCCAGTTCTATTAAATCATGCACTGCCAAAGCGCCCAATGCTTTTAATTGAAAGAATATGTCTTTGCCGGTCTGACAAAAATGAATATAGCTGCTGTCTCCTAATCCAATAACCGCAAAATTGAGTTCTTTTAGTTGTGGAGCCTTTTTTCCAAAGATATAGGCATAAAAATCCTCAGCAGCAGCAGGAGGCTCCCCTTCTCCGTGTGTGGAAACGATAAGCAATATATTCTTTTCTTCCTTTAGCTTTCTGTTTTGATAATCAGGAAGGCTGGATAGAGATATTTGGATGCCTTGTGCTTTGGCAATGGAGGCAAATTTTTCCGCTATAAGCTTTGAGTTGCCGGTGTGTGTGCCGTAAAGTATGGTTAAATCTATAGGTGTCCGGGCCTGTAAGTCCTTATGCTGATTGGCAGGCTCTCCTGGGGTAGGGGCTAAAAAACCTCCCGATTGATTCAATCCGGCCAAATAACCTGACATCCACATTCGTTGCTCCACTGATAAGCCATTATACAATTTTCTCGCAGCATTAATCTGCTCTTCTGTAAAAATACTTTTAAATGCTTCAAACATAATTCAACCTAATAAAAATGATATACCAATGGCTGTATTAGTCAAATCCAAGTCAATTATTTTTTATCTAAACAATAAAAAACAGACCGGTTTGCTAAAGGCCGGAAAAATGAAAAACTGATTTTTTGTAATTTTTTGTGGGAGGGAAGTCTGAGTTCTGCTGTTGTTCAGAACTCAGACTTTTTTTCTATCTGATTTGTATTTACCTATCTACAGCTTAGCCATTCGTACCGATATGTATGATGGACGTTGTGTTGCTTAGCCATAGAGATATGATTTGTTGTCGATTAGATTTCGAAACTGCTCAAATATCTTTCTCCGGTATCGGGCAGAAGAACAACAATACGCTTTCCTTTGTTTTCTTCTCTTTTCGATAATTCAATGGCAGCCCAAAGCGCTGCTCCGGAAGAATAACCACACAAAAGGCCTTCGGTCAATGCAGCCTCATGGCTGGTATGAATAGCGTCATCGTTACTTACCTTAATCACCTCATCCACCACGTCGGTATGCAGGTTGGAAGGGATAAATCCGGCACCTATACCTTGTATTTTATGGGGTCCGGGTTGTCCTCCTGAAATAACAGGTGAGTCAATAGGCTCAATAGCGACCACTTTCAAATTTGGATTTTTAAGTTTTAATTCTTCACCAACACCAGAAATGGTACCCCCTGTGCCAACACCGGCGACAAAGATATCGATATTGCCATCTGTATCTTTCCAAATTTCCTGGGCAGTGGTACATCTGTGGATAGCAGGGTTGGCCGGGTTATTGAATTGTTGCGGGATAAAAGACTTTTCATGCTCGGAAGCCAATTCACTTGCCTTCTCTATTGCCCCTTTCATACCTTGAGAGGCAGGAGTAAGTACCAGTTCTGCACCAAATTTCTTTAATAATTTTCTTCTCTCCACACTCATGCTTTCAGGCATGGTTAAAATTAAACGATATCCCTTTACGGCACTTACAAAAGCCAGACCTACACCTGTATTACCACTGGTAGGTTCAATAATAACGGTATCCTTATCTAATTCACCTTTTCTTTCTGCATCTTCAATCATGGCCAGGGCAATTCTGTCTTTTACCGAGCTGGCCGGGTTGAAGAATTCAAGTTTGGCAACGACTTGTGCGCCTCCTGTGTTTAATTTATTGATTTGTACTAAAGGAGTATTTCCTATTAATTCGGTTACATTTTTAGCTATTCCACTCATGGTTATTTCTATTTATTGTTTGTTCTTTTAAATTTTGTCCTTACAAACATAGCTGATCAATTATTCCTGTACAAGTGAATAACTCCTATTAATCATACTAAAACACCATGCTTAAATAGATGCTCTTTAAGGTGTTATTTTGTAATAGGCTGTTATATAATCAATTGTATTGTTCTATAGCTTTCTTGATTTTGTTTTAAATCATACAATGTTAGTATGTTAATTTGCGTATTAAGCGATTGAATAGTTAAATATTCTGTTCTATCCTATTTATTTTTAGTTTTACGAATCTCTGCTTAAAATAATGAAACCAAGCATTCACTAAAACGTACTATCTTTGTTTTAAAAATAAAGAGGATATACGCATATTCATGGATAATTTAGTGAAATTATTAATTACCACCATTGTAATTGTTCCCATAAGTTTTATAGTACTTAGACTATTATTTAGAAAGAGTATTTTTTTACAGATTGGTTTATTGTGGATTATCAATGTGTTTTTTACCATGTTCAATAGTAAATTACATTATTCGTATCCTGATTTTTATTCCTATGGGGTGGCTGCCTTTGCGGGTATTTCGGTGACGGCTATACTATTGTATCTGGTGTCAAAATGGGTAAGAGATCCGCTTGATGTGTTGGTTAAAGATTTAAAAGAACTTTCAAAGGGCGATTTAAATACCAGCAATAAGGCTAGTGTCAGGAAAAAATACAAGGGGGAACTGAAGGAACTTAAAAACAGTATTATTTATTTAGCTGATATACTTAAAGGTACATTAAATCGTATTAATCAATCTGCTACTTCGGTAAATAATATGGGGGTGGCCTCTAATGATATGGCACAGGTACTTACCAGGGCAAATATTGAACAGGCCGCTTCTATTGAAGAGATTTCATCGTCTATGGAACAGATGAATGCCAATATCAGTTCTTCCTATGAGAATGCCTCAAAAACGCAGATATCCACCCAGCAGACTAATCGAAATATCAAGGACAGTGCCCAAGGGGCCAAAGAGCTTTTTGATGCCATTGCTATCATAGCCGAAAAAATTAAGGTTATTGACGATATTGCCAGTCAAACCAATATATTAGCCCTTAATGCCACCATTGAAGCTAAACAAGCCGGTGTAGCGGGTAAAGGGTTTTCGGTGGTTGCCGGAGAGGTAAAGAAATTAGCACTGATGAGTAAGGGAGCAGCCGATGAAATAAAGAGTATTACAAAGGGGAATTTGCAACTGGCACAGCTGGTGAATGAAAAAATGGAAAAAACAATTCCTGCTATGGAGCAGACTATGAAACTGATGGAAGAGATTAGTGTGGCTAGCCAGGAACTTAAATCCGGTTCCGATCAAATAAACTCAGCTTTGAGTAGTATAAATGCAGGTACCCAGAATAATGCAAAGATGTCGGAAGAGATGACTCAGAATTCACAAAAACTGGTTGAGGAATCAAAACGCCTAGTAAAGAGCTTTGAGTTTTTTAAAATGTAATAGTTGTCCTTGAAAAGTATCTAAATAGCCATTGACTGCCGTCACGCAGAAATGAAACATAAAGCCATGGGATGTCGCTCTGCTCCAACTGAAGCCTGCTGATACTAAATGTAGTACATCAAACTATCGTTCAGGTTTTTGTATTCCCGTTGGATATCGGCTAAGGTCTTTGATCCCAATATATGCTGTACATCGGATCGGATATGATTAATCACAATATAAACGGCCTTTTTATTGCTGTTATCCTCATCATTGATCTCCAGCTCATTTTTATAATTGCCCTCCAGGCATTCATATACCTTAAGTAAAGAAATTTCATGGGCAGGTAATTTTAAGCAATATCCTCCTCCTGCTCCTTTTTTTACTTCAAGCAGACCTTCTTTTTTTAGGGAAACAGCAATAGCTTCCAAAAATTTCATAGGAATATGGTGACGCAATGAGATTTGATAGATACCCATAAATTTCCCTGCATTTAGCTCAGCTAATGCCAGTAAAAATCTAAGACCATATTCTGTTTTCTTTGAAAGCTTCATTCTGATTGTATTCAATGATTTAAAGATAAACCAAAATTATATAAATTAGTTCAACATCTAAAATATTTAACAGTAGTTATGACTCTCTGCCTGCTCTCTGAGTAGGGGAGAATGATGAAAGTAGTTAAGCTCATATTAGCTGCTGTATATAATAATGACATAGTCCCTGTGCCAAGAATTTAGTTTCTGCATCGTACTTGTTTTGCGAATGGCTATTGACCATCGAAAAGGTTTGTTTTTCGGATTTTGAGTAATCTCTATGTTTACCCAACGGCTTAGTCTGTAGAACAGGCAAGCCTGAATATTTTTATTAAGCACTTGACTTTTCCTGCTGCTATTACATCAAACTAAAAGGCTTCTCCCAGGGTAAAAAAGACACCGCTATCGCCTCTGTTGGTAGCTCCATAATCAATTCTGAAACTTAGTTTTTCATTTTCCAGTACCCTCAGTCGAAGTCCGGCACCAGCCATCACGTGCAGGTCATCAAACATGGCAGAGTCAAAGCTGTCGAAGGCATTGCCCACTCCAGTAAATATTTCGCAACCTAAACGCCACCACATTTTTCTGCGGTAAGCCATCTGTGCATAAGCACTATTGTCTTCGAGGTATTTATAAGGGCGACTAATACCTCGGAATGCTCTTTTCCCGCCAAGGGCAGATAAGCGGTAAAAAGGAACCTCTCCATTGGTGGCTTTTACCATACTTTGAAAGGCTAATACCTGTTCATTATTACCCAGATCGATATAGGTGCGGGCATCTAATTTGAAAGAGCTAAAATCATAGTCTCCCATTTGAGGAAAATAATGAAGAAAAGAGCTTTCGATAAATACGCCCGATTTGGGATAAACCACATTATTCCTGTTATCATAGGTAAAGGATGGACCCATCCCGGCAATCCAATCCTTACCGTATCCTGTTATGGATGAATTAAAAATATCACCTTCAATATTCTTTACATTAAAATAGGCCATATCGTAGTTTAAGCCCACAAACCATTTTTTGTTGATGATCTTGAGCAGCCGTCCGGTAAATTCAATCTTATCTTCTTCTATTTCGGAGTAGTAGGTTTTGTTTGTGGAATTACCTAAGGCATAAAAACGATCGGGCATTTGTTGTAGTATCCATTTGGTGCGGATATACCAGTTGTTCTTTGTATAAAACTTGGTAGAGAGATAAAACTCATACATCCCGGTGGTGGAAAATTCACTGGAAACAGAGATGCTCGATGGCCTGAAATAGCCTTCTCCCTCTTCTTTTCCTCCAAGGTAAAAACGCCATGAGGGCAATAGGCCTATGCTTAATCCCGTTCTCTCCTCATAACCTACCACAGGCAGAAAGAAAAAGGTGGAATTTTCCTTTTCAATGGTAATTAAATCAATGCCCCATTCAGTAATGTTTGCCACTGTTTTCAAAATGCCCGAGGAGCAATCGGGCACAGCGTCAACCTTTTGACCCATACTCTTGCCTAAAGAACAGAGTGTTAAAAATAAAATAATGTTTTTCTTAATCATCCCTACAGAGTCAATGCTTGCGTGAAATCTGCTATCAGATCTTCTATATCTTCAATGCCTACCGATAAACGCAACATAGTGTCTCTTATACCCATTGCTGTTTTTTCTTTGTCAGAAAACTCCGCATAAATAGTGGACCATGGATGTATAATCAATGACTTATTATCATTTAAATTAGTGGCTCTTCTAACTACCTGTAGTTTATTGATAAAGACATCGCATTTTTCTTTGCTCTCTAAATCTATCGTCATCACCGCACCCGGTTTGTTTTTAAATTGCTTTACACTCAGCTCGTAGCCTATATTGTCCGGTAAGCCCGGGTAATTGACGGCTTTGACCTGTGGGTGCCCCTTGAAAAAGTCGCCCAGGAGCATGCAGTTTGTTACGCAGCGATCCACGCGTAAGGCAAGTACATCTAATCCTATATTTAAATAATGGGCCGTATGGGCTGTCATGCATGTTCCTAAATGCCTGAATATTTCCTTTCGTATCCTTGCCATAAAGGCCTGTTGCTTATATTTTTCATGCCAGGAGGCCAAAGCAGGTAAGTGCTGCCAGTCAAATAAACCATTATCTAAAATGGCTCCTCCTACGGCTGTTGCACCTCCCGAAATAAATTTGGTGACCGACATCACTTCTATATCCACGCCAAACTGCGACGAATCAAAAACATAAGGAGGGGTTATGGTAGAGTCGACAACCAGGACTGCCTTTTTCTGATGTGCCAGGGCGCTTAATTGTGCAATGTCTATTATTTCGAGCTGAGGATTAGTGATGGTCTCGAAAAATAAAACGCGTGTCTTCTCATCAATATGTGCTTCTACTTCCTGGGTATTGCTCATATCTACAAAGCGTACCTCAATACCCCATGCCGGAAGAGTATCCTTAAAAAAAGCATAAGTATGGCCAAACAAATGATTCGAAGAAACAATATTGCCCCCTTTTTCTACCAGCGTAAGGATGGCAGTTGAAATAGCAGCCATACCCGATGATAAGGCCATTACCGCACGTGCTCCGCTTACTTCTTTTAACTTATTCTCAAAATATTCTACCGTAGGGTTTGAAGTGCGACTGTATACATGCCCCGGCTTTTTTCCGGTAAAGGTATCTTCAATATCCTGTGCCGATTCAAATTCATAGGCTACCCCATCATATACCGGCATATGTAAGGCATTGTATGCATCTTTCTGTGGTAAAGAGGTATGTAATGATTTAGTGGTATATCCTTTTTTATTGACCATTAGTAATGTTTAATATCGAACGAGTATATAATTAGTTAATTCTTTGATTAACGTTTTTAACACCATAATAGTACGAAAGGTTACAATAAAATCCGTTATTATGCCATGAAAATCTATTATCTAAGAAAAAAGAAAAGCACTCGACACGCTTATCTATTTGTTATCGAGGTACAATTTTAATCAAGATGAAGTCCTTATAAGTGCTTTGTAACTAACAAAATATACAGTTTATAATATATATGGCTTTTGTGCAGGAAGTAATACCATTTTAATGATGAAATGAGCGCATGGGATAATGCCGATGGATTAGTGATAGCTTTAAATGCGAAACAAAATTAACGCTCTTGTCATTAATAAATCGGTATAGATCAGCCCCAAAAGCCAATAGTTAAATTTTTATCGTATTTGTTTTACCTCTTCGGGGCTTACTGGTTCCAGATTATCATCGCTTTGGCTGCGCACATAATTGAGAACATCGGCTATTTCCTTATCGCTTAACATGCGAAAGTTCGACATCACACTATTGTATTTCTTGCCTTCAATAGTTACTTCTCCTGATAATCCATACATCAGCACTTTTATTAAATATCCCTTGTCGCCACTGGAACTTTTTGTACCTATAATGGGGGGATAATAACCCGGAACGCCCTGTCCATTGGCCTGATGACATACCTGACAATGCCGTTGATAAATAAGTTCCCCATTTTTTAAATTCATATGCTGAGCTGCATTTGCTACAGACACTGTTTCTTCTCCTTTCAATTGCTTGCCTGAGGTGTTGTTATTGCAGGCCGGAGAAATACAAAGGACAAGCATACACATACCTAGCACTTTCAACATCATCTTTTCTTTTTGATTACTTATTTTTTTTAACATTTACATAACCTTTTAATGAATTCATCGTTTACTTACGCTTGTAAACAAATAGGCTTAGCAATTGTTTTTTTCAAATGTAAATACGTAGATATAAATATCAACGTTATTAAATTATAGATTTTAATATATTTGCCGACCGTAAAATAATAAGCATGACGATTAGATTAAGATTAATTTCAGGTGAAGATGATGAGTTTTTTAGAGATATTGAAATTAGCGGTAAGGCAACATTCCTTGATTTACATCAGTTTATCCAGGAACTGTTAAACTTTGATGAGGGACAGATGGCTTCGTTTGTTTTTACCGTTGAGGACTGGCAGAAAAATGAAGAAATAACCTTAATGGATATGGCTTTTGATGAAACATGTTCTGCTTTTATTATGTCGGATGTGCCCATTAATCAATTTGTTTCGCAGAATAAACAAAGACTCTTATATGTTTTTGATTTCTTCAACGAAAGAAACCTGTTTATTGAAGCCTATGATATACAAGAGGCTGAATGTGAAATGACTAAATGTATCAGAGCAAATGGAGATGCTCCTCAACAGGTGGATTTAAGCCATTTGCTGGCAGAATCGGATGAGGAGATGCCCAATGCTCCTGCTGATTTTAATGATGAGGATATCATGGATTTTGATGAGGAGGATTTTGATGATAATGGCATGATATCCTATACCGATGACCTCGAAGATTTATATTAATGGACAAATTCCTGATCGTAATTATTGGACCTACAGGAATCGGCAAAACAACAACGAGTATTGAAGTTGCAAGACATTTTAATACGGTCATTATTTCGGCTGATTCACGACAAATATTTAAAGAGCTAAAAATTGGTACTGCTGCCCCTACTGCCCAAGAGTTAAGTGCAGTGCAGCATTATAATATTGCTACTCATTCTATTCATGACTATTATAGTGCATGGGAGTTTGAGCAGGATGCGCTTGCTTATAGCGAGAGACTTTTTAAAACACACCAACAGCTGGTTTTAACCGGCGGATCCATGATGTATATCGATGCCGTGTGTAAAGGAATAGATGAGTTGCCAACAGTCGATCAGGAACTAAGAGAGCAGCTCAAAAATCAGTATGAGCAGGAAGGTATAGAAGTGATGCGCCGGCAACTAAAACAACTGGATCCGGTGTTTTATGATCAGGTAGACTTGCAAAATCATAAGCGGGTTATTCATGCTGTTGAAATATGCCTGCTCACAGGGAAGCCCTATAGCAGCCTTCGTACCAATAGCATTAAAGAAAGACCTTTTAATATAATTAAGATAGGACTCAATCTGGATAGAGAAGAGTTATATGAGCGCATTAACAAGCGGGTGGATATCATGGTGGAGGAGGGCCTGATTGAAGAAGCACAACAGTTTTATGCCCATAAAGATCTCAATTCACTCAATACCGTTGGTTACAAAGAACTCTTTGCTCATTTTGATGGTGAATATGATCTAGATAAGGCCATTGAACTGATTAAAAGAAATAGCAGGCGCTATGCCAAAAAGCAACTGACCTGGTTTAAGCGCGATAGCGATATTAAATGGTTTAAGCCCTCAGAATTGGTCAATATCATTTCGTACTGTGAAAGTTTTATGGTACATTAGTGCTGGATAAGTTTTAAAATTTTTTTTTCACCGGGCATATTTTTTATTAATCTCTCGGTTTACTTTTTGTGCCCGGTGTTTTATTTTCTTCTTTACTTTTTAATCTTATCCCCAATACTCCAAACTCATTACTGATATACCGTTTAGGCTGGCTGTAATAAGGTATAAGGATAAAGGTTAAAGGTATAAGGTTAAAGGAAATAAGTTTTAAGGAAGGAATACATAGGTGCTTACCTCTTTCCTGACTTGCTAATCCAAATTCTTCCTATCAGATTAATAAAAATATATGCCTGATAAGCCATTGCTACATTTATATTCGGAAACTAGATATCATCCATAGAAAACCAACAGTCACTATTTAGGCATCATGTAAGTTATTCTCTATCTTTATGCTCAATTTAATTGGTTATGCAAGAGAAAAAGAAAATCCTGATTTTTATTGATTGGTATTTACCGGGTTATAAAGCCGGGGGACCTGTGCGGTCAATCGCTAATATGGTGGAATACCTGAAGGATGAGTATGCGTTTTATATAGTGACCCGAAATACCGATTATACAGAAATAACTCCTTATAAGGATATTAAGTCTAATGAATGGATTGACTTCAGTGAGGGCGTAAAAGTATATTATGCTTCTATAGAAAACCAGAACCTATCAACATTTAAAGATATTATTTCATCTGCTAAATTCGATATTGCCTATATCAACGGTATCTACTCATGGAAGTTTTCCATCATGCCATTAATTGCGTTAAAAAGCTTCAGAGGCCGGAAAATTGTGGCATCAAGAGGTATGCTGGCCCAGAGTGCTATTGATGTTAAGGGGGGTAAGAAAGGCCTCTTCTTACAACTGGCGCGCCTGCTTGGCCTCTACCGTGGTGTGACCTTTCATGCCACCAACGAAAAAGAAGCAGCCGATATTAGAGCGGCCATTGGCAAGCAGTCTCAGGTGATGATTGCCGATAATCTACCTCGTAAAACGAGCTTGCCACGGCGTGACCTCCTGAAGCAACCTGGCACTTTACGATTGGTGAGTCTGGCACGCATCTCTCCCGAGAAAAATACCTTGTTTGCCTTGGAGTGTTTGTTGGCATTAAAAGATTTCAAGGGGCGTATCACCCTCGATCTTTACGGACAAATTTATAACCAGGAGTACTGGCAACGCTGCCTCGAAGTCATTGAAAAACTGCCACACAACATTGAGGTAACGCACAAAGGCACCGTAGATGCCGAGCTGGTGGGAGCGACCATACAAGCCTACCATGGCTTGTTTATGCCTTCCAAAGGCGAGAATTTTGGACATGTGATTTTGGAGAGCCTCATGGCGGGTCGCCCCGTGCTCATTAGCGATCAAACACCTTGGCGCGGACTGGAGAAGGAGAGCTGTGGGTGGGATGTAGCCTTGGACGATGCCCAGGCATGGAGGAGGGTGTTGAGTGAATGGCTAACCATGGAACAGGAGGCCTTTGACGCTTGCTGCAATGGCGCCTTTGCCAAGGCCGAACGTTTCGTGAATGATAAAGAGTTGGTGAAAGGGTATGAGCGTTTATTATAAATTCACCAACGTCAACAGGTCTATCGACGCTGTCGGGTTTGAAACTAATAAATGGGCATCGCTTCCTTTACCTGACAGCGTCGTAGACGTGTCAGTGTTAAAAGGAAACGGTGACGTGTCAGTGTTAAAAGGAAGGTAGGTCTAAAAAGTATAATCTGTAAATTTACTGTTTATGACAACGTATTTAGAGAAGTTAGAATCGGGGCATTTTTACCATGTTTACAACAGGGGTATTAATGGGTGTAATTTGTTTCAAGATGAGAACAATTATATTTATTTTCTTTCTTTATATGAAAAATATATCGATCCAATTGCGGAAACTTATGCTTGGGTTTTGATGCCTAACCACTTTCATTTTTTAATTTACATAAAGGATGTAAAAGACCTAACAGGTTTCGCATTAAACTTGTCAGGTCTGGAAAAACCACCACACCAATATTTCTCTAATTTATTTAATGCATATACCAAAGCCTATAATAAATATACTCACCGACATGGTGCTTTATTTGAACGACCATTTAAACGAAAATTAATAGATTCGGAAGAGTATTTAAGGCAGGTAGTATTATATATCCATAACAATCCAAAGCATCACGGGTTTGTTGCTGATGTGGTAGAATATCCATGGAGCAGTTATTTAACAAGTACTTCGCAAAAAGATACAAAATTACAAAGAGAGGAAGTATTGAATTGGTTTGGAGATAAAAAAAACTTTGTACTTTGTCATCGTAATTTTATAACGAATGACGAAAAAGATTACCTTGAATAACGTTTAGACCTGACAGGTTTATTTACATCTCGCAAATAAACCTGTCAGGCCTTGGTCTGGTATTGGTATTAAAGTAAATACAATGAACAAAACAAAAGTCACCTATTTTTTTCGTAAACCACAGCCACAGTATTTTAGTATTGAAAAGGTGTTTGAACAGGTGATTGCTCATCTGCCAGATGAAATAGAACCCCTTATTTATAAACTAAAAAACGGTACCAATGGTTGGTGGGGGCGATTGAGGGCATTGCTTGAAGTATGGAAGAACAAAGGAACCATAAACCATATTACCGGTGATATCACATTTATAGCATTGGCACTTCCTAAAAAAGGTTTGGTGCTCACTTATCACGATCTGGAATCGCTAGCACAATATAAAGGATGGCAGTTTAAAGTATTAAAACTCCTGTGGGTAACATTACCTGTAAAAAAAGCACAGGTGGTTATTGCAATATCCAATCATACCAAAGCGCAACTGCTTAAGTGGACAAACTGTGATCCGAATAAGATCGTGGTTATCCCAAATCCTCTTCCCGAAGAAATAAAGTATTCTCCTAAAGAATTTAATACTATGAACCCAACGGTATTAATCATGGGGACTAAGGACAATAAAAATGTAGAAGGGATTTTGGAGGCGGTAGCCTCAGTCAATAGTGAAAGGTATAAGGTTAAGGGTGAAAGGTTAATGGTTAATGGTGAAGGGGCAATGGAGAAGGGGCAAAAGTCAAAAGCTATGGGGCAGGAGCTAAAACGAATAAAATTAATTGTAGTGGGTAAGATGACTGAAGCGCAAAAGTCTTTAGCCGAAAAATATAAACTGGAGATAGAAAACCTGGTACAGGTGCCCTATAGCCAAATACTCAATGCTTATAAAAGATGCGACCTGCTTTGCTTCCCCAGCTTTTACGAAGGCTTTGGCTTGCCTATCATAGAAGCTCAGGCTATTGGACGACCTGTGATTACTTCTGATTTTGGAGCCATGAAGGAAATTGCATGGGGTGCAGCCAGTTTGGTATGCCCAAATAATATCAGCGAAATACAGCACGCCATTGAAAAATTAATATATGATGAAGAATTAAGAAAAGGAATAGTAGAGCGTGGCTTAAAGAATGTAGAGCGTTTTGAAGCAAATGTGGTGTCAGACGAGTATGCGAAGGTGTATA
>JBFHKL010000067.1:0-16412 GCA_041595375.1 Saccharicrinis sp. | reverse complement strand
ATGGCCTATTAAAAAAGCGATAGAAGGTTCCTTAATGGTATTTTCCTTTGTTTCTATGGCATTGCACGAGCTCTCTTCAAAGTTAGGTGCCTGTACGGTGTAGAATATATTGTCTTCTAAATTACTAAATTCCAATTCGCCAATGGCTTGCATATTTGTTTTGTCAATCAGCTGAAAATAAACCAATCCTTTATCGAATAATGAATGATATCCTTTATATAAAAAATAGGTGAGCTCCTGGCCTTTGTTATTTACAGTTACCAAATCGGTAATAACAAAGGCTTCAGAATCGTATTCTTTGAGGGTTTTATTGACAAAATCATTGGAAAAAGCATCCATCTTTATCTCAATGGGGTTTCCAAAATTAGAACGAATGATCATCTGATTCTTATTTACCAGACCATTCTTATTCACAGCTAATAAATCAGAATTGGTTGTTTTTATTAGTCGTTTTAAAAATACGGCAGCTTCCAGATAATTCATTGTTGTTTATTTTGGTGTTAATTCCTCAAAATTATCAATTATTGGGAAATAAGCGAAATATAAAGGGGTGTTTGCTCAAATTTAATGTTTTTTAAGAAGATGGAGTGCGTAAAGGAGAAAATAACATTCGAAAAAGAGCTTATCTTTGTGTGATTTTTTGTGCCTCTCAGAAAATGTATTTAGGGGCAGTCCAGTATTGATAACGAATAGAATATATAAGGTGAAATGGTTGACTTTGTAGTCTGTTTGCATAAATAGGTTTTATTGCATAAAATATTAGATTGGAAATGAGCCATTGGGATGAAATACACTTTATCAAATTTAAATAGTTAAGCATTGAAGCATTATGCCATAGAGAGTCGGAATCTTATTGTTAAAGGAAAATGGATTCAGCAGTTGTTACAAGGTGAGAGTGCCGAAATAAAAGAACTTAGTCATAAAAAGGGACTTTTATTTTCGACTATTACACTTGAAAAAATGATTGATGATGAAATACGACACGATCGTTTTTTGTTAACTGGTGATTCTTCCAGAAGCATACGTACTTATAGCAGTGGAGAGCAGCGAAAAGCCTTGCTGAACTATTTATTTCAGCTACAGCCTGATTTTTTGGTGTTAGATAATCCATTTGATTGTTTAGATGTTGAATCAGTCAATGATTTAAAGAATAGCTTGATAGCAATTGCAGGGCAAATACCTTTAATCCAAATATTTAAAAGGCATAGTGATATACTACCCTTTATTACCAACGTGCTGGTGATTGAAGAGGAGCAGGTGGGCGCATTTTATACTATTGATCAATTCAGGGATAAGAACCTACACCAGAGAAAGGCATTCTTACAAGGTAAAATACCTTCCCCCTTGTCTGTGTATAATGATATTCCTGCAAAGCTCATTGAAATTAGACAGGTTAAGGTTAATTATGAGGGTAGATGTGTTCTGAATGACATTAACTGGACCATTGGTCAGAACGAGTTCTGGCATCTCATGGGATCCAATGGTTCAGGAAAAACAACTCTGTTGTCCATGATCTATGGTGACAACCCTAAGGCTTTTGGCCAAGAGATTTATTTATTTGGTCATAAAAAAGGGAGTGGAGAGAGTGTATGGGAGCTAAAAGAAAAAATGGGTTATTTTACTCCTTCTATGACCGAATTATTTCAAAGTAATCATACCGTTGAGCAAATGATAATCTCCGGTTTGGTAGATAGTGTTGGCTTGTATCAGAAACCATCTGACAGTCAACGTCGTTTAGCCCAGGAATGGCTACATACCCTGGGTTTAATGGACAAAAAAGAGAATCGTTTTTATCGACTGTCTCAGGTGGACCAGCGTATGGTATTGATTGCCCGTGCGATGATTAAGCATCCTCCTTTGCTTATTTTAGACGAACCTTCTACTGGTTTGGATGATTACCATGCTTCGCTAATGGTGCAGCTGATTCAAAAAATTGCTGCAGAAAGCACTACTTCTATTGTGTATGTATCGCACCGTAAGGAAGAGGGGTTAAAACCTGATTTTATTTATGAACTAGTAAAGTCAGAAACAGGTTCTAAAGGAGTTGTTGTATCTTAAATTTAATATCTGCTAATTGTTATTTTAGGATTTACTCTTCATATAATTTAAAAATATTAATTAAAGAATCGACTTATGCTTACTCTTGCCTTTTGCTTGCAGTATTTACCGGCATATGGGTACAAATGCTAATCACTATAGGTGTTAGAACATTAGAGAATTAGTAATAATTTGCATGGTAAATTGAGTGGACTGCTACGCTTGGCTTTTCTGTTATTGGGCATCGAGAAATTATATTTACAGGTACTTTTAATGGGCAAGATTATGTCATTAGTAACTTAGCAATTAATGATGGTTCATTGCAATGTCCTCGTCTTTTGGCTTACGCAAGAGCTGCTGCTATCGATAGTTTAGGCATTATCTATTAAAACACCGGTTTAAAGAGGATAAGTGTGTTAGGGTAGAGACTACAGATTCTGTTATAGATAGTTAGAGGATTTTTATTAAATTTGTTTATATGAAAAAATCCAAACTAACCTTATTGGCATTATTTATTATCTACGCGCTAAATATTTGTGCAAAGAATCATCAAGCCGATTCAGTACAAGTATCATTTAATAAGCAAATACAACAAGCAGGAAACGACCCCAAAAGTATATCTAAAATACATTATAATTATGGTGTTTACTTAGATGAAAATGGAGACATTGAAAAAGCAATCTATCATTTAAAAGAGGCCTTACAGGCAGCTAATAAAATTCCGGATGAAGAAATAGTTGCAAAAACAGCCAATTACCTGGGTGGTATCTATTGGATTGAAGGGGATTGTAATACCTCTACTCAATACTATGAACAGGCATTAAAAAGTGCAGAGCTTATTGATAACAAAGAACTAGTAGCTATCATTAAAATGAACCTTAGTGGTAATTACGGTACATCGGGGAAAACAGAAAAAGCTATAGCATTTGCTATTGAAGCACTCGAAATTAAAGAGAAAAATAATATACAAGAAGGTATTTGTTACGACTATATTATGGTAGGCGAAATATTTCAGAGTATTGGGAATATAGATAAGTGGAAGTGTTATGTGCAAAAAGCTTATAGTAATAAAGATAACAAGCAATCTGCCATTATGACTGACGTGGTGATGATTTATAATAATTTGGGAAGAATAGCGGAGGCGGAAGAAAAGTTTGAAATGGCGCTGGCTTATTATGATACCATTATGCAGATAAGTGAGCCTGAAGGTTACGATCAGGGAATGGGCATTGCTTTACTGAATAGTTCGCTTATTTTTCAAATTCAGGATTTGCCTCAAAAAGCATTGCTATATGCCAATAAATCGGTACAATATTTTGGTGATGTGCCCTATTTTCAGATGGCTGTTTTTAACGTGAAAGCAGAAACATTAAAAATGTTGGAACGAAATAAAGAAGCTCTGGAAATAGCGAGTAAAAATATCCAAAATCAGAATATTCAGTTATATCCGGCCATAAAACAAGATTGTATCGCTTTATTGTATGAACTAAATTTTAAACTCCATAATTATCAGTTAGCCTATAACTGGAACGATACCCTTAGGACTTATGAAGCCAAACTGCGTAAAGAAGAAAATAAAAAACAAATAGAAGAGCTGGAGACCCAATACGAAACAGAAAAAAAGGAACAACAAATAGAATTGCTTTCGGCCGAAAATAAAATTAAAAACCAGCGTATTGTGCTATTTGTGGTTGTTTCTATATTGTTGCTTCTGGTTTTAATTATTGGTGTTTTGTTATATTATCGTTACAAAAAACAGAACCACCAAAAGCAAGAAAATCTGCGTATGCAGTTGTTGCGCTCACAAATGAATCCTCACTTTTTGTTCAATGCTTTGGGGAGTATTCAAAATTATATGCTCAATAACAATACGAAAGAAGCCGCTGGTTATCTCAATAATTTTGCCTCACTCACCCGATCTATTCTTGACCACTCCGCCATGAATACGGTTATGCTCGATGATGAAATAGAAGCTTTGCATAATTATATTAAGCTCGAACAAATGCGTTTTCAGCATAGCTTTAGCTATTCAATTGATTATGATGATTCTGTAGAAACTGAATTGATCAATATTCCCCCTATGCTTATTCAGCCCTTTGTTGAAAATGCCATAAAGCATGGCTTAAGAAATAAAACAGAGGGGGGTGAATTAAAAATATCTATTGAGGATTGCGATGAAACCTTAAAAGTATGCGTTCGTGATAACGGAAGTGGGTTTGATAAAAAAGAACGTGCAAATAATGGGCATAAGTCTATGGCTATGCTTATATTTAACCAACGAATAGCCTTGTTAAAAAGAAAATATACCAAACGAGCCGGTTGTTATATCAAAAGTTCGCCCAATAAAGGAACAGAAGTTAGTATTGCCGTGCCTATCATAGACTAAATAATGAGAGTAGTAATTATAGAAGACGAAAAAGCTTTAAGAGAAACAAATCGGAATTTACTATTGAATAACTTTCCTGAAATGGAAATTGTTGGTGAAGCGGAAAGCGTTAAAGAATCTATTGATTTACTTAAAAGTACAAATCCCGATTTAGTTTTATTGGATATTGAGCTGGCCGATGGCAACTGTTTTCAGGTTCTTCAGGCTTGTAAGCCATATTCTTTTAAAGTGCTTTTTATTACGGCATATAATCAATATGCTATTAAAGCCATCAAGTTTAGTGCCATTGATTATATTATTAAACCGGTAAATGAATATGAGTTTTGTGATGCCATCTATAAAGCAATTGCACATTATAAACAAGATGAAATATTGTTGCAAACTGAATACTTTGAGCAACAGTACTCCTCCAAAGAAAGTCCTAAAAAGATAGTGTTGCGCACTGCCGAAGCACTCCATATCATAAATATCTGCGATATTAATTATTGTAAGAGTGATAACAGTTATACTACATTTTTTATAAAAGATAAAAAACCTGTTTTGGTATCTAAAAGCCTTAAAGAGTATAGTCAATTGTTATCAAAATATGGATTTATGCGCCCTCATCAGTCATTTCTTGTCAATATAAATGCAGTAATAAGAATGGATAAGTCAGATGGTGGTTTTATCATTATGAATGATAATACAGAAATACCTGTTTCTAAACGCAGGAAGCATATTGCATTCGACGAATTACAAAATTTAATCAGGTAATATTTGATATAAAGCATATCAATATTTAATAGCTATGCTGCCCGCTCGGTTAGTTTATGTATTATTATAATTATTGACGTGTTTTTATGTTGTTATGTGTATGGCTTTACAGTCATGCCAGATGATCCGCTTAAAAACTTACCGCTTTCAAAAATAGCTCACCCGCTTTCAAGAGTACTCCATTTTTCTCGCCTTAGTTGCATTCCTTTGTATTGTGAATTTAATGCAACAGCTCATGAAAAAGGAATTAAATAAGGCCATTTTGTCCAGTAAAGACTTTTATCATTATATCAATATCGATGATATACTGTATTGCAGGAGTGATCATTCATTCACCATCTTTTACGTGAAAAATTACGGTCAAATAAAAGTTTCTGTATCTCTTCAGGAAGTAGAGAAAAAATTAAAAGGAGATGACTTTATCCGTCCTCATCATTTGTATTTAGTAAATCTAAATTACATCAAGAGTATTACCAAAAATCATACTTTGGAAATTTATTTAGAAGGAGGTAACACAATTCCGGTAAGCAGTCAGATGGAAAAAAAGTTTAGGGAGGAAATTGAGAAAACACTGAATGTTAAAATCATTTAATGCTGCTTTTAAAAGATGTGTAACTCATTCGATTTTACGATAAAATTAAATTTTAATCATCATGAAAAATGTAATATCAGTACTTGTTTTTAGTCTCTCGTTAGTTTGTTTTTTTACGAATGCACAAGTTGTTAATCCTAAAAATGTTGTAAAACGGCAGGGGACAAATCGAACCAATAATAAAATAGATCAGGAAGTTGATAAAGGGTTCGATAAGTTGGAAGAGGGTATTGGAGGTCTTTTCGGTAAAAAGAAAAATAAGAAAGGGGAGAATGCAACTACTGATACTGCTGAAAATAAAAATTCTACTACCGAGGAGTCTGGCCCGATGAAAATGGATGTGCAATGGAGTAGCTTCGATTTTGTGCCAGGCGATGAGGTTATTTTTGAAGATGGTCCGGATATTATGGAAGAAAATGGTGAGTTTCCAAGTCGTTGGGATCTCATACAAGGACAAGTTGAGATAGCTAAGGTGAATGGCGAAAACGTTATCATGTTTTTAGATGGAGGTGAGATAATCCCTTATTTAGAATTTTCAAACGAAGATTATTTACCGGATGTATTTACTATTGAATTTGATTATTATACACCCAAAGATGGCAATCGACTTTCTGTTTATTTAACCGATAAGAAGAATAATCCTCAGAGTTCTCCACAAGAGTTTGAAATTACACCAATAAGAGTTAATACGCCATCTAATGGCTATATTGAACATCCGGAAAGAGATTATAGCTACTATGAAAATGGTTGTTGGACTCATGTATCGCTGGCTTATACAAAAGGAAAACTAAAGGTTTACCTTGATGATACCCGGCTGGTGAATATTCCTCGTTACACCGAGAACCCTACAGGTTTTACATTCTATCCTTATTTTGCCGATGCTTCGGAGCAAAAAGCTTTTTATGCAAAAAATTTCCGCATTGCTAAAGGGGGTGTAAAGTATTACGATCGGGTAATGACCGATGGAAAGATTATCTGTAATGGTATTCGTTTCGATGTAAACAAAGCTACACTTAAGCCTGAAAGTATGGGGTCAATCAATAAAATTTACGAATTGATGACCAAAAATCCTGAGCTACAATTTAGCGTTGAAGGCCACACAGATGCCGATGGCGACGATACTAAAAACCAAACCCTTTCGGAACAGCGAGCTAAAGCTGTTGTGGATAAGCTTATTGCAATGGGAATCACTGTCGACAGATTGAGCAGTAAAGGTTTTGGAGAAGGTGCCCCTCTGGATAATAATAATACTCCCGAAGGAAAAGCTAATAATCGTAGGGTGGAATTTGTTAAGAAGTAAAAAAGACCAACGATTAATAAACTCAAAATTACAAACCATGAAAAAGCTAACGATCCTATTGGTGGCAATAACATTACTTTATGCCTGTGGTAACAATAGGAATGAAACGGAAAAACTGGGCGAGATAAAAGTAGAGATTCCTGTAGAGTTGAAAGGTAATAAGCAAGTGCTTAATTATATAGAAGGAGTTACTGAAGTAGCTAATAGCTATGCTGCTTTAGTAGATGATATGTTTGATGATGTAGGCGAATATGCAGGTATGGATGAATCGGAACTGAGTATGATGGACAAGTTAAAACTGGTTAGAGCGACTGGAGAAATGACGATTAAATCAGCTGAAATTATGAGCAAATGGAGCAAGTTTACAGATATGCGCATGGAGCTGGATAAGCAACTTTCGGATGCTGAGGTAGAAGCGCTTAATCAAGTCTGGAAGCAGTTTGAACAGCGTATGGAACAGGTGCATGCTAAGCATTGTCAGGCATTTGAAAATTCAAAGGAAAACCAACAATAACATCTTCTAAAATAACCTTTATAATTATTAATAATGAGAAATAGACAATCGCCTATCAAGACACTGATTTTTGCTGCCGTATTCTTTATTTCGGGACTAATGGCTTATCAATATATAACAAAGCCTTTAGCTAAAGAAGCTGCAGAAACGAAAGAATGGCCAACAGTAGATGGAACAATAATACGTTCGGAACTGCGCAAATCGCGAAATAGCGACGGTAACAATATGTATTCAGCAGATGTGTCTTATAAATACCAGGTTAATGGTTTTGATTTTACCGAGACAGGTATTAGTTCTGTCAGCAGTAGAACAAGCATGAAAAGTAGTGTGAAGAAAACCCTGAAAAAATATGCTGTTGGTACCAAAGTAAAAGTGTTTTACGATCCTGAATTTCCGAATACTTCAGTACTCGAAACAGGTACCGGATTTTTATTAGGCTTATTATTAAAGCTTCCTTTATTTTTCTGTGTTGTTTCGGTATTAATGGTGTTCGGAATGTTAAAACGTCTCTTTTTTTGAAGATAAAGAATATGAATATTAACCTGTGCAGTGTATAAATAAGTACTACTCTTTTTATGCCTACTGTGCCTTAAAAACAAAAAATATGAATTCCCACGAAGTAGATTACAAAATTGGTGGTCATGATATTCAGTATGTTGAAATTGAATTAGACCCAAAAGAAACTGTTATTGCAGAAGCAGGTGCTATGCTGTATATGAAAGAAGGTATTGATTTTGAGGCAAAAATGGGTGATGGGTCAGAGCCGGATAAAGGCTTGTTTGGTAAGCTTATTTCTGCAGCAGCTCGTAAAATAACCGGAGAATCCATTTTTATTACTCATTTTACACATAACGGTAGTGGAAAAAGCCATGTTGCTTTTGCTGCACCTTATCCAGGGACTATAGTTCCGGTTGATTTAGCGGCCATAGGAGGAAGTGTTATTGTGCAACGTGATTCGTTTTTATGCGCAGCATTGGGCACAAAAATCAGTATGCACCTTAATCAGAAACTGGGAGCTGGCTTTTTCGGTGGCGAAGGCTTTATTCTTCAGAAAATTCAAGGTGATGGGATGGCCTTTATTCATGCCGGAGGTACATTAATAGAATATGAATTGAACAATGAAACACTGAGGGTAGATACCGGTTGTGTTGTAGGTTTTCAGGAAGGAATTGATTTTGATGTAGAACGTTCCGGGGGCTTAAAATCAATGTTATTTGGTGGCGAAGGCTTGTTTTTAGCTACGCTTAAAGGAACAGGGAAAGTTTGGTTACAGTCTTTACCTATTAGTAAATTAATCAGTCAACTTTCTCCGGGAAAAGCGAATAGTAATAAAGGAGATTCACGAGGTATTTTAAACGATATTTTTGAATAATATTGATCATACATCTGCTAAACTTAAATCCCAAAACTGACTGGGTGAAAGTAAATATTAAGTCAGTAATAGATAGCTGAATTTTATGTTGGCTAGTAAAATCTTTAACACAAATAATAACAATCACAATTGTCTCTTTCATTAACCGGAGGATGGCTTACAGAGCACATTGTCTTCTGGAGCATCATACCCTGTTAGTATTGATGCCGGATGCTTAATTGTGATATCAAAACTTAAACAAATGAAAAAGTATGTATTGTATTTATGTATTGTATTTATGAGTGCCTCAATTCTCATGTCTTCGTGCAGTAAAGATGATGATGATATGGGTACTGAGACCAAAAGCCTGCAAATAAATGGGGTTGATTTTATCCCTAATTCTGCCTGTGAATTGTGGCACAATAACACCGATAATTCCTATTCTATGCATTTGTGGGATGGAAGCCTTCAGTTCGGTTCCAATTATGAAGTGAGTGGTGAGGGAGATTGGCTGGAGTTATATTTACATTCTAACGGGTCAACACCAAGCGGAAATTATACAGTAAGCTACAGTGAAGAAGAAGGATGTGTTGAAGCTAGTTTTCAACTGGGAGTGTTCCAAACCAGCGATGGTTACTTATCTCAAACATCATATATAGAATTTACGAGTGGTACTGTTGAGGTGGAAAGCACCAATGATCCTTATACTTATAAAGTAATACTGGATCTTACCGGAGAAAATGGCGAGACTTTTAAAGGAACTGTGACGGTTGACTTTAGATATATAATGCAGGTTTATTAGTAACGGTTTTTTTTAAGCCTTCATTGTAGATAGTGAGACAGGACAAACCAATATGTAAATTCAGTTATTTAATTTTTATACCCAGGATGATTGAATTGATTGGGGAGTTCTGTTCTATAGAATCGTTCAAAAATAAATTATAAACAGATGAAAAATTTACTATTTGCCTTGTGCATTGTTTTAGCGTGTAATTCAGTTATTTATGCGCAAAATGTAAAACGTTATGCTGTGAAATCGGGCTATTTGAAGCTGGAAATAACAGGGAATACAGAAGGAACAAAAGAACTCTGGTGGGATGACTTTGGTGATAAAACTTGCGAAATAGAAAAGTCAACTACCACAGTTAAAATGTTTGGTATGAAGAATGTCGAGAGGAAGCATACGCGAACTATTTTAGTAAAGGATAGTTATTGGACCGTTAATTATGTAAATAAAGAAGCATACAAAGGTAAAGTTGCAGCTTATAATACAGGAAATAGCATGGTAGCGTCCATGTCGGAAGAAGAAAGAGAAGCTTTGGTTAATCAGTTTCTTGAAAGTATGGGCGGTCAAAAGCTTGCCGACGAAACAATAGATAATTATCGCTGTGAAGTTTTTATCATAATGGGGGCTAGAATTTGGCTATATAAAGGCATAGCCATTAAAAGTGAGTCAAAGGTAATGGGAGTCGAGATAAACGAAATGTTTAACGATTTTAAACCGGGTACAGCTGTTTCTGCATCGGTGTTTACCCCTCCTTCTGATGTTGAGTATCAAGATTTGTTGGCGGCTTATAATGATAATGTGTTTGGATTGGGAGATGTGCCTAACATGGAGGATGGAAGTGAAGAGGAAGAGGAAAATATACCCGTAAATTATCCATTCAGCAAATTTAAAAATGTAGTTCACTCATTTTCTTATCCGGGATATGTCAATAGAGGGGTTCACTCAATGGATGGGATGCATGCCTGTACCCTTATGAAAGGTATGGAAAGCATTATGATAATGGCAGAGTCGAAAAAAAATTCCGAAGAAAGTGACCATGCCGGTTTTGAGACTTTTTTTCATAATGGGCATAAATGCTATTATGGCGTAATAGAAGACGAAGATGGAAATGCCCTAATAATAGATTATCCAACTTATGATATGTATATCATCATTGCTAGCATCCCTGGAACTGATAAGCTTAGTCTTCTCTCTATATCTGACAAACTTAAATTTTAACATTTAATCAATACTTAATAATTATGAAAACAAAACAACTTATTTTTAGCGCAGTACTTATGGTACTAACAACTTTTACTAGTCAAGCACAGTTTAAAGCCGGTGCAGGTATACATTATGCTACCGATATTAATTCGATTGGAATTAGTGTGAATGCAGCGTATGAATTTAATGATACGTGGGGGGCAATGGGAGCGTTTACTTATTTCCCAGAAAAAGACTATGTAAAATGGTCTGCTGTTGATTTTAATGGTAGATATAACTTTTCACAATTAGGTGATAACGGAGTTTTTTATGCCATAGGGGGTATTAATATTACTACAGTAAAAGTGGAAATAGATGGCTATAGCATCGACTATGATTATGGAGACTATGATTATGGAGACTATTATAGTGATTATTATAGTTCTGAAATGAGCTCTGGCAGTACTTCTGCTTCTTCTTCGGATGTGGGTTTAAATATTGGTGTTGGTATGGAATTGGGTCTTTCCGACAAGATATCACTTGCTCCCGAAGCTATATATACCATAAGTAGTGGGGGTTATTTAAGGCTTGGAACTAAGGTAATGTATAGCTTCTAGCTTTTTAAATAAAATCAGCTTTCACCTGTTTGTAAAAATCAGAAAACTTCATTTTTAGAGTAAGTCTATAAATGGAGTTTTTTATTGTTTAGTAGATATTGAACTTTTGCTAAAAAAATTAAGAGGATAGCTTAGTTGTTAGTTTTATAAGGCTGTGATATCTGTCAGACTTTTTGAAAAGCACGAAAAATAAGTTATAAACAAAGTGAAATATTTGAATAATTAATATGGAAGTTTATTTTTGCTTGTTTATAACATAAATTCATATATTATAATTTAAACATTACACTTATGACTGAAGAAATTCAAGGTAATGGGCAGTCTGGCTCAACTCAAACAATTTATATTGGACAAGTCAATAAAACGAATGGAATGGGAGTAGCAGGTTTTGTGTTTGCATTACTTGGTTTATTTTTGGGATGGATACCAGTATTCGGATGGATAATTTGGGTACTCGGTGTTGTTTTTTCTATTGTAGGGGTATTTAAAAAACCAAACGGATTAGCTATTGCAGGATTAGTTATTTCATTTATAGGTATTATTATCTTAGTTGGATTTGCAGGTTTAATTGGAGCAGCTTTACTTGTATCGTAATTTGTTAGTAGTATTTCATATGCCAAAAAACATAAGCTATTTCTTTTGTTCGTTGCTTGAAGGATTAACATTAGAAATCCTGATTATTATATAACTACAATGATATTAAATACCCTGATAAAATAAAGAAAAGACTTGGCTTGATTGGGGGGACACCATTGCATTCTACCATCGAATATTGCAGATATATCAATCAGCAAGTAAATGATTTTGACGGGGATAATATGATTCCCCTATTGATGATAAAAGAAAAGGATATACAAATCCCAATTTTCAACACAACAAAGATACATGCCCAAGCGGGTGCAAACTTTATTGTTTTAAATTTAACAATAGGTTGTCGCTAAAATTGTTCTAAAAAAGTAATTAGGTTATCTGATTCTTTTAAGTTTAGTTTTTTCCTTAATCTGCTGCGGGCAACTTTAACCGATGATTCTTCGCGACAAGTTAATGTCGCAATGTCTTTTGTACTTAGTCCGTTCTTTAGCATAAAACTTAATTGAATATCGCCGGTGGAGAGATTACGATACTTTATCAACAGGTTTTTAATAAACTTTTCATCTGGCTTGTCCTGCTCAGAGATGTTGCACTTAGCAAAATAGTTGACAGATTGCCTTAATTGGGTTTTAATTGGTTCAACTTTTTGATTTGGTTCAGGGAGACTATTTTCCAGCGATTCTACTTTTTTCAGTATAGAGTTGAGCGTATCTGTAAATAATACTAAAAGCGATTGTTCGTTTTCTTTTTTGCTTTTAAGCGCATCAATTTCCCTATTGAGACGCTCTATTTCCATCGTATCGATTATTTTGGTTTTATTTTGGATGTTTTTGATATAATCGGCCATATTTAAGTGGGAAGAAACACGAGATATAAACTCTGTTTTTTCTAAAGGCTTGCGTATGAAATCTGAGGCTCCAGCATCAAATGCTATCTTTAAATCATCTTTGGTCATTCGCATTCCGGTGGCCATAATAACCGGAATATCTTTTGTTGTTTTGTTTTTTTTCAATTGTTTTATGGCCTCAATCCCATTCATCTCAGGCATTTCCCAATCCATAATAATAATGTCGGGAATTTCTTTTAGGGCTATATCAACGCCTGTTTTTCCGTTGGGAGCACACAATAAGGCATGAGGAACCGAATCTTCAATAATATACAACATGGCTGTTTGCAAGTATTCTACCTGATCGTCTATAATTAATATCTTTTTGTTCATATGTAGTAAGCTTGTAACTTGTGTGTAAATCAGCCTGTTGGGTTTGAGTGATGGTGGGTTGCTATTAGTTTCTACAATAAAATTGGTTCATATTCTTTAACCATAAAAGGTTCAATTAATTCATTAAAGCAGTTTTGGTTGCCCGTATATACTGCATCAGTAAACTTATCATACCATTGAGCAATGTTTGGCCTACTGCTGTTACTAAGACTTTGTGTTAATTGGATAATATCACTCACTTTGTATATGGGAATATCAAGTAGCTTATTACAAACATTAGCAATATCTAGTTCTTCCTGTTTACTGAAGTGGATAGTGTGAATATACTTTTTAGTATATTCTGTTTTTAAGTTTGTTATTGTGAAGTTTGAGAGTGAAATTTTAAATTTAGAGCCATTGCCTTTTATTCCTTCTGATGCTGCATTTATATGGCCATTATGTGCTTCCACGGCTAGTTTACAAAAGGATAATCCCAAACCGTTAGAATTGTAACTTGTGGATTTATCTGTCTTAATTCTATAGAATTTATCAAAAATTTTGCTTAGTTGTTCCTGAGGTATTCCTGGGCCATTATCTTTTACAATAATATGGCATAAATCTGCATCTGCATGAATGCTTAAATGTATTTGCTCATTTGATGGTGAGTATTTGATGGCATTAGATAGTAAATTAACGAGAGTTCTTTCAATCAAGTTCACATCGCATTTCAAAAAGCCATAAACGTCAAATGTTGTAACAATGGCAATGCTTTTTTTAATGGCTAATGCTGTTGTAGATTTAATGGCCTGTGTAACCAATTTATCAATGGCAATATTTTCTATATCCAATGTCATATTGGGTTCTTCAAGCCTTTCTATATCTAAAATGTCTTCAAGTTGTTTGTTTATTTTCCTAACCTGAGTATTTATCTCTCTCATAGATCTGTCTTGGCTATTACTGCTTAAGTTTAAAATGGTGCTGGCAGGTACTTTAAGATCGTGAACGATTAAACGAGTAATCTTTTGTTTGTAAAGACTTAGTTCTTCAATTTTTAATTTTGATTCTATAGCTGATTTCAGAAAATGAGTAACCAATTTGCTAAATGTGATACATGTAAGTCCTATTCCATTTAAAAATACAATCATGCCGGTTAATCTATTCCATAAAAATTTATCGTCAGAGATAAATGCCAAAACGAAAAGAAATGCCGTGGTAACAATATTAACGATTAATGCGTGTGATCTGCTAGTAGTGAATGGCATTACAAATAACACAATGAATATCAAATTAACAGCGTGAGATATATTGGCATCAAAATTAGGATTAGCCATAAAAATAAACCCAGAAACGATCACATTAATTACCACCAAATAAGATAAAAACAACATGGCATTTTTTTTACTTATCTTTTTTAATAGTGTTAGCAAATAACATGTTGTAAGACAGATAGCAACTATACTATCTATAAGCATTAATGTTGATAATTGATGACATACATGATCGTAAATAGCTATACCATAACCAAAAGTAAAGCATATAAAAGAAGTATGAACCATCCATACTATTATTTTATTGTAGGTTGTATTTATTTGTTCATCCAAGTGAAATGTAATTAAGGCTGATAAATAATAACTAGTTATGGGCTAGGCAGGTATTCCAAAAACAAAAAACAGTTTAATGTAATGAAATATATTATGTAAGCGGGTAATATTTTGATTAACTAAGCATAAAAATATTTGAAATAAAGTTATTGATTAATTAGTATGTTTTTATAAACTGAATATAGTTAAAAAAAAGCACTATAACTATTCAGATTTTTAACCCCTATGTTAACCTGTTGCTAACCTGTTTATGCCATCGTGCTAACCTAAATTTTCTGTTCTGATTTTTAAGTAAAGTATTTTTCCGGTATATAAATTATCTGCTAAATAATTAGATAAGACCTATAAAATGAATAAAAAACTTTTACTCTTATTGGGTTTTTGCCTGGTAAACTTATTGGGGTATGAGCACAAACCACAACTACACCATTAGTTAGCGGGACGGAAAGCGATCCTTATCTGATTGCAAACATCGATAATTTATACTGGCTATCGAAGTCAGATACCGCTTGGTTTGCTTATTACGAGCAAACAGCTGATATTGATGCATCAGAAAGCAGTACTTGGGCCGACAGTAGCGGTTTTTCACCTATTGCTAACAATACAACTAAGTTTACTGGGATTTACCATGGGCAAGGTTATGTTGTTGATAGTTTAACGATTAATCGTTCATCAATGGATTTTGTTAGGGGACTAGTAGGAGAGAATTATTAATCTACGGTAAGTGACTACCGCTCAATTAGCTACGTTGCAGGAAGTAATTGTGTTGGTGGCTTAGTGGGATATAATTATGAGTTTTCTATTGTAGATTCCTCTTATTACAATAGTACAACAAGTGGTCAAACATCAGGGATTGGAACCGATAATAATAGCCAAACCGTAAGGGCTCTTACTACCAACCAAATGAAAGCAAGTAGTAATTTTGATAGTTGGGATTTTACCGATATCTGGGAAATTACTGACGGAACTACATTTCCGTGATTACAAGATGTGTATAGTCTTCCGGTAATTCTGAATTCACTTGATTTAGTAGTGCAGCTAGGCGATATCTATAATGATACCATATAAGTAGTGAGCATGGATAACCAAAGTGTTTCGCTACAAGTATTATCCTATTCTGAGGGAATGAGCATAGTACAGGATAGTATTTTAACCTGGATATTTGATCCTATTAGAGTTTATATGCTCGTATTATCAGCAACCGATGGAGAAAAACAAGAGGTTAAAATAGTTAAGTAACACAAAGTTTAATCAAGTAATAAAAGTTGTTATATATAACTATAATCTTATTTGCTGAATTGCATACGAGTAAAATAGAAAAGACTCCTTCAGAGTCTTTTTTTATGGCTTTTTCAAAGGTTGAAAGTTGCAGGTTCTCTACTCTATTATCTTTTTATTGTCCCATTGTTAACCTTTTGCTAACCTGATTTTGTAATCGTGTTAACCTCTTGCTAACCTAAATTTTCTTTTATCGCTTTCAAAGAAAATATTTTTGACAAACCT
>JBFHKL010000066.1:0-16475 GCA_041595375.1 Saccharicrinis sp. | reverse complement strand
TTTAGAAATTTGTTATATACAAAACTACTTAAAGAATTATCCCAATTTCCACTAGTTTTTGAAACAATCTCTGTTTTTATTTCATTTTTAATTGTTGGTACTTTATTGTCTTTATCATTTTCAAATTCAGTTAATCCTAAAAATGAATCAAGTGTTTTGCAATCTTTAAGCTCTTCAATGAGTTCTTTATTTAATTCAAATTTTGAATATAAATATTTAAGATACTTTTCCTGATTGGCATATACCCCAGATATTGTATTACTCTCCTTATAGTTAAGACTATATGAAAAAGATGAAGCTTTAAAAACACCTTCTCCAATTTCTGAATTTATCTTATTTATTAATTCTTCAGAGACTTCAAAGTCACATGTTACAGCGCTTTCATCTTCAGAGGATTTTTTAAATTTGGAAAGGAATTTCCTTGGATAATCTGCTGTTATGTCAAGTTCATGTTTCTGGTCATTCTGAAAATAGTTTATTTTAGAAATTGCTTCTAAAAATCCTGTTTTCCCTGATTCATTTTTACCAACTAATGTTGTTATATCACTTTCAATTTGAATCGTCTGTTCTGTGTTGTAACTCTTGTATTTGTGAATTGTAGCTTTAGTAAGTTTTATCATGATGTATATTTTTTATTATCTAAGTTGTAGAGTAGCCCAATATCTTGCCGTAAAGAATTTCTAAATTCAGTTCGAATATTATAGAATCGTTGTAATTGCTCATCGTTATACTTGTTTCCAAGTGCCATTTTCGCTTTAAAAGCCTTCAGTAATTCATAATAAATCTCAAGACTCGTTTCTGAAAGAATTAATCCAACTTCTCCAGATTTCCAATCACGTAATTGTTTTTCAATCTGTTTATATTTCTCAGAGATAATTTCCGCATCAAAAGCTTTTTTCTTACCTAGCTTGTCTGTTATTTCAAATACAATAGGATAATTTTTCAATCTTAATTCATAAAGTCGTTCTGTAAACTTTGTCTTGATTTGCTTTTCAAGATTTCGTCTTTCACTTCTTATTTTACCAATCGTACTCAAATAGGTAATTATTGCAACAACAAGAGAAACCCCTCCTGCAATAAGTGCTGTTAAAATTTTGTCGTTTAGTTCCATATTAGTCAAATGGTGCTGAGTTTATCTTGCGCATAACGGCTAGGATATGAAGTCGTAGGCTTGTGTTGCGCCTGCGGCAAGACTATGCTTTATGAGCCATTGTTGTACAACGTTATTTCTATTTTTCATAAAGATATTCTTCACAACCTGCTTCACTAATTAGGCGATTCCACCTTTTTTCCTTTGTCCAATATTTATCACCAGGCTGGACATAAGCTAATATTACGAAATCATACCAGTCATTTGCTTGTATCTTCATTTTACTTGTTTCTAAGGTTTTAAAAAAATGGTCAAGTGTTTTTACAAGCAATTCTATTTTGTTCAAATCAAAACCTTCTAAATTGTGTTTCTTATTGCTAATAGTTTCAACACAAAAGTTTAGGAATCCACCAGTAACTTGATGAGTATCCTTTTTCTTATGTTCTTTTTTATTCTTAATACGTTTTCTTATTTCTTCTGCTTCAGTATTAAATAAATTTGCCCCAAAATCAAGATTTGCCCTAATTTGCTCAATCTCTTTTTTAAAATCTTCTTTTTTATCTTCTGCTATAGAATGACCTTTTGCAAATTTCTCAGTGAACTTTAGCCATGTACCTATTTCTTTTACAGGGTCAAATTCAAAGGTATTATGTAGTTTAGATATATATACAAAAGGGGGTTCATAAATTACATGTTTTTTATAGGCAAACATTTTCTGAATAGCTGCTCTAGATAATTCCTCTTTGTCAAGTATATTGTGTGACTTTGATAATTCATAGATATTTACAAAAGTTGGCACAATTGGCATATCTTTTATTTTTTCAAACAACTTGGGAGCTTGACCTAAGTAGTACCAAATATTTGTATCTGCAATTGTCTTCATGTTTTACTTACTAAGTTATTGAATCACCTTTTATTATTATTTGGAGTTCTAGTCCATACTATTTAGCCTTTCTATTTCTTCAATAAAGCTTACTTTCTCATATTTAAATTTGTCTTCGCATACAATTTTCCCTAATCTTGGATTATATGTCCAATATTGAAAATCAAAATCTAGGTCTTTACACCAATAAGCAACTGTTATTAAATACTCATTGCCGTTGTGAAAAACAGTAAAGTCAATCGGGATACTAATTACACTTACTAACAGTTGGTCTGTTGATTGATTTAATGATAATTTCCTTCCTAAACTATCTTGCGGTGTTTCACTAAAAGAAAACCGACTATGTATCTCTTCAATTTTATAAGCTTCTACTAAAAAGGACACCTTTTCAGCAGGAATTTTAGATTGATTTCCAATAGAAACACAAATTTCATCAGAGTTTTCATCATTCTTTGTTATAGATATTTCAGCAGACAATTTCGGTAGCCTTCTTTTCTGAAATAGTGCTTGAACTATTCCGTGTGGTGCAGGTTTTGCCTCTCTTTCCAGCCTGATATAATAACGACCGTCAGATGAATTTTGGTGTGGTGGAGTTGTACTCTGTGGAATATCTAAAACAAACACAGTTCCATTCTCACTTAAGTGCTCGAAGATTTTGATACCTGTTGGCGCAGGAGTGATGTTTGACATGATTTTCTGGTACAGCCAATCTTTACTACGAAATCTTGAGTAAGTTAATTCTCCTTCACAAATTGTTCTTTTTAGTTTGCCTTTAGGTTCTTTTCTTTCCCTGGGTGTTCCAATAATAAGTAATCCACCTTCGGTATTCAAGAAGGCGGTAATCTCTTTATATAAATCTTCAATTTCAACGGCTCCTGATTTAAATTCTAATACATCAGTTTCTTCTTGTTGAACTTCAAAAAAGGCAACTAAATCTTTTATATCAAAGTCTTCAATTCTCTTACCAAAAATCTTATGTAGATAACTCACTGTGTTTCTTTTTTAATCCTAACTAACGGTAAAATTTCAAACCCATAATTCATTGTCTTATAGCATCTTTCTCTTTTATCGTTCGCTTCCGAAATCAATGTCTTTCTGGGGTATAGGATGAATGCCATACAACGGTTCGAATATGCGGAGTGCGGGATTTCAAGGCACTTCACTATCAAACCGCTACTTTGTTTATTAAATGCTTCATGGTCTAAAATTACCAAATTACCCCGCATTACGTATATTTATTGTTAGCAATTGTATTTAATCATCTTTTTTTGGTCTTCCTCCTGTTGGCTTTCCTTTTACAATATCTTCAGTCTGCTTTCTTTCATTAATTTGCTGTTCTTTAATTCGGCGGAGTTCTTCATCTCTGCGAATCTGACTTTCTTTTTCTCTTCTGGCTTGTTCTTGGATTCTACGTTCTATTTCCTGTTGTTTTTTTTGTTCTTCACTGCTCATAGTTGCAATTTTTATATGTATTTAGAAATAAAGATTATCAATGTTATAATTCCAGAAATCAAACTTGCCAAACTTCCACCATTTAATACTAACGTTCCTGAATTGAATATTTTATGGATTAGTTCGTTTCTTTTTACATTTATCTTACTCTTTTTCTTTTTTTCCGTTCTAATAATATCTTTTGTGACTTTTAAATCATACTGGTTGGCATAATAACCTGTAACTTGAGATAATAGATTCATTATTAATGCTAGAGCAAATAACAACCAAGTTGTTTTCAATAAACAAGGGTCTACTTTTTCAAAGTCTTTGATAATGTCTTTTACAAAACCAATTGATAAAATCAATCCACTAGTTGAAAGAGAGATAATCAAAATATCAAATCTTTCGACTGAATAATCTATTGCCTTTTGGATTGAAATAACATAAGCTTCTAATTGCTCAATATATTTCGTATTAATTTTCTTCTTAGCCATGGATTATCAGTTTTTCTTATATAATTGCTAACTAGTTTCTATCAAGACCACTTATCAGTAAGCGTAACCTATGCTGCTTATTTTTTCTATAGTGGTAGTGATTTAATTTTATAAAGATTCGTTAATTTATATCGGTTTTCATTTCTATCTTGTAGTTTATTAATTTGTAATTAACGTAATATTGACTATACATGCGTTTCACTTTTTTGTTCTTTAGTTCCCTTCCCCCTTTAACCCCAATTTCTTATTTATTTTATAATTTGTAATTATTAGTATTTAATAAGCTGATAAATAAGCAAATGCAACAATTACAAAATAGTTACAAAAGTATTTTTACTTTGTAATATCCTTAAAAAAGTAATTAAATTTTCTTGCTTTAATATTTCCAAATTTTGCCTTTACAAAATCAGGAGTATTTTTATGTTTTATATATCACTTAAAATCAATATGTTACAAATTTTAATATTGTACAGTATTATTTTCGTAATCTTGTACCTGTCAGGGACACAGTATTTTATGTTATAATTTATTTAAAAATTACGAAAACACCTCTTTTTTTTACTTTTTTTTGAACGAGGACAAAAAACTCCGAATGATCAAAAGTGTCCCTTTTTTGTTGATTATTGTTAAGTATATTGTCCCATAATGTGACAGATATTTTGTATTTTTAACTTAAAATCCTTGTAGCTCATGTCCGAAAAATACACCGTTCATATCCGTGTAAAGCGCTATGTGAAACAATACTTAATAAATAATTGTGGTCACCCATGTGATTTAAATTTATTGCCAGATATCAATAAAGATTTTATGCAGCATTTATCAAAACCTTTATTTTCTCGTGAGTCCTTGCCGAACTCTACTTATAACAACGACATTTGTACCATAGAAATACCAGAGTGGGTATTTAAGCGTTATGGTTATGAAATAACCAAAACCGGTCAACTCGATTTTAATATGAAAGTGGAGCGCCGCGTAAAGTTTATGATGCGCCATTATGTGGTTACCCAGGTAAGCCTTGGTTTTAAAATGGTAGATGCTATTCGTTCGTTCCAGGATAAATATAATTTTCCGGAAGATGTATGGAGTTACGAAGCCATTAAAAAAGATGTGTACCGTAAAACCAACAGCGAAAAAGATGATGATATACAGGAGTTTTTGTATAAAATGAGCAATAAGTTAGAACGACAATATATAAACAATTTGTCCCAACTTGGGACCATAAGTAAAAAGTACAAGCATGACATTTGCCAAGCAATCTAATACCGCCGGAGGACTGGCAAAGCTTTATGTTTTGCGTTTGGCCGATTATCAGGGATTAAAATATATGCCCGCCTATAATGGTTTTGTACTTAACGATGTGAGTAGTTATTTGGAAGAGATTTACCTGACACAGGATACTATATCCTACAGCGTTACACGTAAAAGCAATGCTTATCAAATTAAAGTATCTGGTACTTATCCGGGTAGCTCTGATAGTATAGAAGAGCTGGAAGGAACACCATTTATATTGGTGGGTCTGACCCATAATAAGGAGTACCTGCTTTTTGGTGATGCCAATAACTATTTTATTTACAATTACAATCAGAATGGAGGAACCAACTTTGAAGACCTGGCGCAAACAACCTTTGAGCTAACCCGCAGTATGATGCTTAAGCCCAGGCATATCTATAATCCATTTGCAGAACTGGCAGAGGAAGTCGTAAATGTGGACTTTAGTATTGTTTTAAATGGCGATGACCAATGGGTAGATATGGGAGGGGGCTACTATATTAGAACCTATGCCATGGATATTAGCGCTAATTTAACTCAGTTTTACCTTAATGAGGTAAGTAATAATGGCACCGTAAAAGTATCCTTTGAGATGAAACAAAATTTTTCAAATGGTAATTTTGCAGCTGTATTTCCTGTGCCCTGTACCTATATCGCATCCAATGCTATAGTATCATATATTAGTAGTTATGATATAACGTATAGTGCAGAGATGGCAAATGAATGGGTGACTGTTGAGTTAGAGGTAAGTGCTAAAGAAGGGGAAGACTTTGATTCGGTTATCATTTATACCAAACATACTGATGCCACAGCACTAAGCGGAGAAACTATTGAATTCCGCAATATTGAGGTCGAATTAGTCGATTAATCTGTCCTTTTTCCCACGTGTTTAATACACTTGATTTGTGGGAAAAAGGAGAATCATGCCCAAAAACACAACTTTTGATATTGATGGATATATTGGTTCAGGATCCTATTCGCGCCAGTATGTTAAAGCAATGCTTAAAGATGCAGGAACTAATCCTGTATTGGTAAATATTTGCTCTTTAGGTGGTGCCTTAGATCATGGATTAGGTATTCACGATCAGTTTGTGGATCATGGCGATGTTACAGCCAGACTATCCGGTTTTGTGGCCAGCTCTGCCACTGTTGCTGCTTGTGGTTGTTCAACCATTAAAATGAATTCTACAGCATTCTTCCTGGTGCATAAAGTGATGGGCTGGATTGATGAATGGGGATACATGAACGAGGATGATCTGCAGGCATTAATTGATAAGCTTACCCAGGATAAAGAGGATAACAAAAAGATGGATGTGGTTATTGCCAATATCTACGCTAAACGCACCGGCAAACCAATCAATGAACTTGTTCAGCTCATGAAAAAGAATATCTGGCTAACTGCTGAGGAAGCTAAAGATTGGGGTTTTGTTGATGAGATTATAGAAATGACGGGCAAGAAAAACGCTTTAGAAGATCCTCAAAAAGTAGCCATGATAGCCGCAGCAGGCCTGCCAATTCCTGAGCGCAAAAAACAAGGGGAAACCATAATTCAGAAGGCAGAAGATTTAAACGCTGCATTATCCGGTTTAAAAACCGAAATTATTAATGGGGTTAAAAAACTCCTTCCAGGACAAAAGCAAAATTCTAATCATAGTAATTCCAATAACATGGGTAAAACACAAAATCTAGCTGCACTAATTGCAGTTATGGCAGTCGCCAATATTGAGGTGGACGAAGAAAAGGGTGCTTATATCAATGCAGATCAGCTTGATAAAATTAACGAAGCTCTAAGCAAGGCAGCTGATGCCGAAAACAGAATGAAAACCGCTCAACAAGAGCGCAATACTATTATTGCTGCTCTTGATGATATTGATAAAAGCGTAGCCGATGCAGAAGGGCATACGGCCAAAGTGAATGCCATCAAGCTTAAGCTTGCATCCAAAGCAGGTACTTTACCAACAGGCAATAGTGGTGGGGACAGTGGTAAAAATAACGCAGATGGTGTTGATTGGGATGCTATAAATGCCTTGCCCCACAACCAGGCTGCTGATGATGATTTGATTTAACCTTTTTTTCTCATACATATGGATATTTCGAGTTTAATAACGGAATTTGGTGCTTACTACGAGAGATCGAAGCAAAACACCAACAGAGTAAAAAGGTTGTTACTACAAGATGTAGTTACAACCAGTTATATGACACCTATCAAACAGGATGATACTATTTATAAAATGGGTCAATCTTCTTTGAGCAGCATAGTTCAAGGTTTCCAAAAATCCTGGACTCCTAAGGGAACGTTAACAGTTAAGCCTAATGAAATCATTTTACGCCAATGTAAGGTTGATTTTGAAGACCATCCTGATACCTTAGAAGGAACCTGGTTAGGGTTCTTGGCTTCTGAGAATAAGAATCGTAAAGAATGGCCTTTTGTTCGCTGGTTAATGGAAGAACATATTGTTCCGAAAATAAAAGAAGAGATGGAATTAGAAGGGTATGGTACTGGAGTTTATTCGGCACCAACCGAAGGAACAGCCAATAGTGCGTCTGATGCTATTGACGGTTTAAAAACTATTATCCAAAAAGGTGTTGATTCAGATAATACGACTTATGGAGTAATTAACCATAATGGAGATATTGGCGATTTAGATTCTACTATCATTTTTGATCAGATTGAATCTTTTGTAGATGGGTTTTCAAATGTGTATAAAACCAAGAAAATGAATGTTTTCGTACCATTTGAAATGGAGCGTGCTTATTTGCGCGACAAGCGTTCAAAAGGTTTTTATACTATTTCTTCTGCTCAGGGTATTCATAAAGGAATTGATTTCACCCCACAACAGGTTGTTGGCTTACCATCATTGGCTGGTCAATCATGGATGTTTGCTAGTCCAAAAGCTAATATGCTTCATATCACTAAGAAAAAAGCCAACCAAACGAACTTCAGGATTGAAGAGTCTAAACGTCAGGTATTGCTAATGAGTGACTGGTGGGAAGCTATAGGCTTTGGTATTAACGAAGCTGTTTGGACAACTTTGGATAAAACTGAGTAATCATTAACCTTGGAGAGCTTCAGCTCTCCATAATATTTAGCTCTATGATTAATTTAGAAGAGATTAATAAGAATTTACCCAATGGCGCAAATATGGGGGGTATTACCCAAACTATTTATGCTGCATATTGGGATGATGTAGCTGGCTGGCCAACAGAACCTGAAATAGTTGATGGAACAACTACTTTAGAAGAATCAGCAGCTCTTGTAGGTGATATATCTTTTAACACAGGTAAGTGTTTTTATCCTATCTATGTTACTGATGATACAGGTGAGCTTCAGTTGGAGTCTGTTGGAGAGAAAGATGGTAAAAGCTGGAAGTATAATTTAAGCTTCTTCCACCCCGGATTGCAGAAAAAGTGCTTAGGCTTTATTAATGCGGCTAAAAATGAGAATATGGTATTCCTGGTTCCAGATAACAACGGTAACTATTTCTTATTAGGCGATGCCTTACGTCCTGCTACTTATGAATCATCTCCTGATGGAAATGGTACAGGTAAAGAGACTTCTGCACGTCCTGGTATTAGCTCATTGTTCTCTTACAAGTCTAAGAATTTGTATCATTACGAAGGTTCTATTCCATTAACCGCTGCAGAATAATAAGTTATGGGTAAGTGGACTGAGAAATACAAAGTGATTGGTGTTAAGCCTGGTAAAGTTATAACCAGGAAATTTGGCACTTTAGATTTTTCAAAGGATAATATTCCAGTTGAAAAATGCGATAAGCTATACGAGAGTGGTTTTCCATATCTCGAGAAGATTGAAAAAAAAGCGGTAACCGCAGATAAGAATAAATAGGTTCAAATTTTATAGTTTTGGTTTTTGGCCTCGCAGCAATGCGGGGCTTTTTTTGTTTGTGCCTCTTATCATGCAATTGTAAATCATTATTCACCTGAGCCAGACTCGTGTCCTTTTTAAAGCAATTGCCTTTTTTGATATTGCAGTTTCTTAAACAATAATTCATTATTCACTTATTCATATTACGATGGATGACAAAGTTAAAAAGCAGATTATAGACCTGCTAAACCAAAAAGAACCTGAATACGATACTGCATGCCAGTTAATGATGCAGCATGGCACCAACAAAAGTGAGGTGCGTGTATATACAAGCTCGCCAAAGCGTTATTATATGCAGATGCGTTGGGCATTAGCAAAATTGATTGGTATTAAATTAGCTGATTTTAAACGTGGCGTTTTTGATGATTTTCGCAAGCAAAAAACTGAGGACTTGCCTGCAGTAATTATTCGGATTAAAGAAGAATTGCCAAAACTTTATGAGCAACGTGCAGCAGTTCAGAAAGCACTTACCGAATTAGGCGAAGCCAATGATGAAGAAACCCAAGCCAAAGCCAGAGAGCTGGGTGAAGCTGCTGAAGCTTTGGGTGTTCACCATCAATTACTTCAGGAAGCTAAAGAAGCTTACTTTGATTCAAAAGGTGAAATTATCCCGGATGAAAAAGAGTTATTCCCGGAAGATACAGAAGAAGAATCTGAAGATAACCAGAAACCTGTTGTGAAATACGATTGGGAAAATGATCCGGTTAAAGCGATTACTGCACAAAAGAACATTGGTAGCAACCTTACCAAAGATAGAAACCGCTTAAAGTTCCAATCCCCATCGGCAAAAGATAAAATGGAGAATCCTATGCCCGAAGGTCCGGAGCGCGATAAAATAGAAGCTCGTATAGCTGCTCGCGAAAAAGAGTTAGAAGCTATTGCTGTTTTCTTAAATCCTAAAGATGACACTGATAAAGCCTAATAGCGTAGCCCTAGTTAACAATAACAAGGAAGTGCAAAACGATTGCACTCCTTGTTTAAATATTAAAAATAGCGAAAATGCATTTGTTAGTTCTAATGAGAAATTGCATAAGGTTATTGGCACAATCAAGCATGGAGAAACTAAACATTATTGGAGCCGTGGTACTTTCAATAGCGTGCGTTTGCTTATGCATATTATTGGTCAAATTGGCCCTTGTGATGTGGCCATGTCTACCTATTCAATAAGTGAAAAATCAGCACGACAACTTTGGAATGCTCAACAAAACGGACTGATTAATGAAATCAAGTTTTTAATTGATAACCGTGTCCGAAGCATGAGCCCAAAACCATTCCAGGCATTAACTGGCTATTTTCCGAATATGGTCAGAACCACCAGCATACATGCTAAAGTAACCACCATTACCAATGCTCAGTGGCATATTTCAATTGTGAGTAGCATGAATGCTACCGACAATAATAAAATAGAGAGAGGTTTAATAAGTACTGATAAAGCAGTATTTGAATTTGATAATCAGGTATTACGCGATGAATTTAAGCGAGGAGCAAATTAAAGTTATTGAGCAGATGGCTGAACTATTTTATTCGCCCGAAGAAATTGCCATAAATATTGAAGTAGATACTGATGCGTTTAAAGCACAAATTCTGGCTAAAACAGGGGATTCATTTACAGCCTATATGAGCGGTTTTTTTAAGGGAGATATGCAGTTGCGTAAAGGAATAGCCCAAGCAGCTGCCAATGGGAGTAATCCTGCACAGCAAATGCTGCGCGAAATACAAAAACAAAACAAAGTAAGCCTATGAGTCGCAAAGCCTTAGAAGATCAAAACTATGAGCTGATCAAGTCTGCTATTCTGGATCCTGATAATACTCCATTACCGGATTACCTGCAGCCGGTACTTGAGAGAACTATTTCTGCCGCCAAACTCCTTGATAAAAATCCAGTTCAAAAAAATGCCGTTGCCATTCTTCAAGCTAAATATCCACGTTTATCCAGGGCACAGGCTTTTGAGGACTGTAAACGAGCAATGCGTTTGTTTAATTCTATTCATACATTTGACTATGATTGGTGGCAACATTGGCTATTGCAGGATATTGCCGAAATGATTCAAAAGGCTAAAGATCAAAATAACCTTAAAGCCTGGGCAATGGGGCATAAGAACTTACTTGCCGCGATAGGAGAGCGCCCAGAAACTCAATTAGATTCTAAATTGATCGAAAAACATCCTATCACAATTGCTGTCCAGGTAAATAACCAGAGAGTCAATATCGATTATAAAGATTTCTTAAAAATGCCTGCAGAAGCCAGGAAAGTAATTACCGATCAGCTGGCGCCTGAGATTGATGAAAATCAAGCTATTGAAATCATGAAATCATGACAAATGAAGAAATTATATATCTTAATGCAGCTCAACAGCGCACTATTTTACTCGCACCTAAAAATAAGATAAATATTGAAGGCAGAGGTACTGGTAAATCGTACCAGGTTGGCTGGGATATTAATATGGTCAACCGTATGATGCCTCGCTGTATTACAGCGGTAACAGGCTCAACATTCGGGCAGCTTCTTACCCGTACATTACCTTCTACTTTTAAATTCCTCCAGTCGTTAGGTTATGTACAACATGAGAGTAAAAAGTCTCCTGGAAATTATGTCATTGGTCGTAAGCCTCCTGAGCATTTCCATAGGCCTTATGAGGAGATCATGAAACATGAGAATATTATTAGTTTTAGCAATGGAAATGCAATTGCTCTCTTGTCGCAAGACCGCGCAGGATCGGCTCGTGGTGCTAATGTTGATTATGAAATACTGGATGAAGCCTTGACTATTAACAAAGAGCGTTACGATGAAGAAACATCACCTACTAACCGTGGTAACGAAGAAAGATTCGGCACCCGTTCAAGAAATCCGGTTCCCTGGCATCATGGTTTTCATTATGTTTCTTCTATGCCTTACACAGCAGAGCAAAAGTGGTTACTAGAGTATGCTAATTACTACGAAGAGGAAAAAGGGATTCGTTTATTTGAAATATGGAATCGTATAGTAAAGCTTCAGTTGCAGTTATTGGATGCGCATAAAGAAAATAGCGTAATTCTGTTCAAAGATATCTGGAATGAAACTATGCGTCTTAAACGTCAGATATCGCCATTTGTAAGCAAGAATGGTACTCTCTTTACTCTTGCTAATGCTTTGGATAATATTGAGAATGTAGGCTTTTCTTACTTACTTCGTGAGCACGAAAAACAAACCATGCTTACTTTCCTCATTGAGTTAATGAATATGGTACTGGATGTAGTAGAAGATTGCTATTATGCCATTGATTCGGCTAAACATATCTATTACAATGCCTATAATAATTCATTTTTGAGGGATTATGCCGAAAATACCAACTGGGATTTTAATAAGTTAGGTACGCCAGATAGCCGTTTCGATTTGGACTGTGATCCTAAAAAGCCTTTAGAAGTTTGCCCTGATTGGGGTGCAAAAATCGCCTTATTCTCCATTGGACAAGAACGCAACTTCGATTTTGTAAGCAAACTATCTATCCCTACCGATAATTTTATTAATGAGTTTTTTGTTAAACCCGATCAGTCTCCTGGCGTAATGATTAACGATTTGGTTGATCAGTTCTGTAAATACTACGAATTCCATGGATGCAAAGAAGTACTTTACTATCATGATAAATATGGCGACCATAAACAACCAAACGCAAAAAACTCTACAACCTACAATCAACAGGCAATTGAGCGATTTAAAAAGAATAACTGGCAAGTTTATAGCCAACACCACAAAGGCATGGAGCCACCCCAACATGATAAATACTTGCTTTGGGCAAACATCCTCAAGAAAGAACAAGATGATAGATTTTACCCTAACATCCGTTTTAACGGTCAGAAATGCAAATACACGCTTATATCAATGAATAATACCAAGGTAATCGATAAGGACGGCAAGTTTCAAAAGGATAAAAGCTCTGAACGTAAAAATAGCATATTGCCTGAAGAAGCAACCCATTTTGGTGATGCTTGTGATAAAAGGATATGGACAAAGTATAGTAAGTTGCTAATAAGAAGGAGTAGTATATTTATTGGTGCCAGGTTTGGTAAGTAAAGGGTGGAGTTCCCTGCGGTCGGGCTATCCGCAGTACACGGTACTTTGCTACTATCCCTAACTCACGTTATCACACATTCCACTATGTTGCATGCCTAATAACTATCTTATAGGTATCAACACCATTCCATTGTATTACATGAAATTGATTTAATATTAGGACTGCCTTTAAGCAGTCTTTTTTGTCTATGGTATCAGGCAATTGCCTGATGAATATATGGACTGCCTTTTGATTTAAAAGGTTGTTGCTTACCTCTCTCATATCCTCATATTTGCTGTAAAATAGCCCTCTGGCAGTTGCCCCGCTCTGTAGGGCGGGACCGGATACTTTACGTCTAACAGTTTTTTTATTTGCTTATGTTAGCAATTAAAAAACTGTGGTTCAAAAGGTTGAAAAAATTTAAACTGGATACGTATTTATTGGATAAAATATTTGACGTTTACGTCAAATATTAGTATATTTAAGTATTGAAAATGAGATAATTAACACTTTCAAAGATTCAATTTTAACTAATATTTTAAATCATTTCGCAATGACAACAGCAAAAAAAGGTGCAGCGCCACAAGCTGCAAAAATCGAAGAAGTTTTAAAACAAAATGAAGCACTTTTAAAACGCATTCAAGAACTGGAAAAAGTACAGCAAGAAAAGCCAAAAAGTTATGAAGAGCAAATAAAGTATTTTGAAATGCAACAGCAAATCATTAGCCATTTACAAAGGTTCCAGGATAAAAAAACAGTTATTGAAGAGACTTTAAAATTGGTAAAGGATAAGACCGATAACGGAGATTTTGAAGCTAAAGTATTTGCATTGACATTAACCTCTACCAATGGGCAAAAGCAAACAGTTTTTAATATTACTAATCCCGTTGTAATTGGTAAAACCTTGGAGAGTGTAACCGCAGAGGTTAATATAAAAATTGAAAGCTTAAAACAACAACTTACTCTTTAAAAATAAAAAAGCCCTAAGAGCTGCAACTTTTAGGGCTTTAGATTCAATTCTTCTTATCAAGAAACAAACCATTTCGCATGAACAAAGATACGTTAACAATTAATAAAAAGCAACTTGTTTATCCTGACCAAATTGGTGAGGTTAAATTATCTTATCAAAAAGCAAAAAACAATATTGTTTTACCAAAAATTTCCAGTAGTGCCGATGCCGCCAACCTTCTTTTTAAAAATTGGGATTCTGAAACAATAGAGTATTTTGAGGCATTTAAAATATTACTTCTCGATAGAAATAACAGGGTGTTAGGTCTGTATAAAATTAGTGAAGGGGGTTTATCGGCTTGTGTTGTAGACGTTAAAAAAATATTTCAAGCTGCATTGGTTACCAGTAGCAGTAGTATAATATTGGCACATAACCACCCTAGTGGAAACCCCAAACCAAGCGAAGCAGATAAAAATATAACACAAAAAATTAAACAGGTGGGTTTAGCAATGGATTTACCCGTATTGGATCACCTTATTATTTTACCACAAGGAAACTATACAAGTTTTTCAGATGAAGACATTTTATGAAAGAGTTTGAAAAGCTCTTTGCAAAAATTGCTTACCGTCACACTTTTATGAATGTTTTTGATGATTTTTTAACACTTACCCTTTGCGCTTTTGGTATGGGTAGGTATGAAGAAGAATATCTAAAGACCATAGAAATATATAGCAAAGAAGAAATTAAAATTTTTCCTCTGCTGTTGGGTGAACTGGTTAATTATTACACGCAAAAAAGTGAAGGCGGTTCATGGGTTGACGGTTTAGGCGATTTTTTTATGGAGCATAACGGCAAATTTGGCAGAGATGCCCGAGGGCAGTTTTTTACACCTATACACTTGTGCGATTTGATGGCGCAGTTTTCACAACCCAAAGAAGGCACAATATATGATTGCGCCGCAGGTAGTGGCAGGTGCTTAATTGCTGCCGATAGATTAGACCCCAAAAACAGATACAATAATTTTTATATGGGTGTTGATGTTGATTTAAGGTGTGTAAAAATGTGCGCTATTAATATGACCCTTTATGGTATGCGTGGCGCCGTTATTCATGGCAATTCTTTAAGCTTGGATATTTGGGGAGGTTACAGGGTTTATTTGCCTGATACAGGTTTAGGTGTGGTTAAATTAAACGCTCACGAAGCAAAACAACACCTTGTTACCTCAAAACCAAAGCAAGAAAAAAAACATGTGCATGTTTTAAAACAGCAATCAGAAAAAACACCCGAGCAATTAAAACTTTTTGAAATACTAAAGGCATGACAACCAAAGAACAACGATATAAAGAGAATAGAGATAAACTAAAGCAACTTAGTAAAATAGCTCAAAAACTAATGGAAACAGGGCAATTTATGACTATAAATGAAGCCATTTTAAACGGCATTTATAAAATAGAGAATCCACAAATACAGGAGTTTAAAACCTTTAATCAATGGAAGGAGGAAGGAAAGAAGATTAAAAAAGGTGCTAAGGGTTTTGTTATTTGGGGCAAACCCAAAAAAGCCCAAGCAGAAAAGCCCGACACCGAAGAAACCGACAAATACAAATATTGGCCTATGTGTTACCTCTTTTCTAATCTCCAAGTTGAATAAAAATGTATTTTACATAATAGGGTCGTCTTCCCGGGCGACCCTCCGCTACGCTCCGGGTAATATGGTATCTTCGATGAAATTGGCAGAGGCATAGGACATTTTCGCTCTCTAAAATGCCAGTAGTCTGCGCCAATTTTATCAAGATGAAGTTGTTTTATTTTTCCTCTCCAATTTCACACCTTTCATCCCACATATCAATCGGATAGAAAAAAGAATGTAAAATTTTATTTTATTATTGACGTTTACGTCAATATTTTATATGTTTGAAGTGAATATAAAAATCTATAATTATGAAAATTCATCTGCATCAACTTGTTGAAAAATACAATTTCCCTAAAACTTGGTTAGCTAATCAGTGTGGCTTTTCACGCACACAATTGGCAAACTGGGTAGCACAACCAGATAAATATCCTATCCCTGCAGATAAAAAGGTAGTAGTACAGAAAAAATTAAGAGAGCTCGGCGAAGCATTAAGTAATGTTGAATTGAAATAATCAAAATAAATACAATGAAAGAATATAAAGTAGTATACCAGTTGGGAAGTGAAAGACCAAAAACAACGTACATGTCAACTTCAAATCCTCTTAATAAGTCTGATATTATAAAAGATGCCATCTTGCAAATTATGAGAATAGAAAATGTTGAACGTTCTATTGTTCATATCTGCGAACTTACCGAGATTAGCAATGTTCCTCCTAAAATAGGGTAACTCGATAGGGTCGCACCCGTTGTCCTTTTTCTAAAACATACTAAAACCTTCATTTGCATAAAGCATTTGGAGGTTTTTTT
>JBFHKL010000065.1:0-16510 GCA_041595375.1 Saccharicrinis sp. | reverse complement strand
CTCTTGATGTATATGATAATGATGCTGCAGGTAGGATACGTATGACAATAGCATGGGATTCCGGAAATGAATGGCTAAATGTTTACTCTGCTGATAGTGAGGATTGGCAAACCCTTACATTGACAGGAAGCGTTCCAACAGAAGCAACTACTGCGCAAATAAGAATGAGGTTTTATGATGTGAGTGATGATTGGGACGGTGATGCTACCATATACGTAGACAATGCTATTTATACAGAAGGTGGAGGGACAGACAATTTAATCACCAATGGAGATTTTGAAAATTGGACAGAACTTGTTAATGGTACACTTACCCTTACATCTCCTAATGGAGGGGAATCTTATGCTGCAGGCGATGAGGTTACGATAACGTGGGAGTCTTCGGATGTTAATTTTATTGATATATGGGTATATACTGGCGAAGGAGAATATGAAGAACTAGCTAGTGATATCGATGCTTCATGGGGTTCCTTGGATTTTACAATTCCTGGTAATGCCTGGGGATGGGATGGTTATATTTTGAGAATAGCAGATTCATCAAATGATGATGTTTATGATGAATCAGATGCAGCCTTTTCTATTACAGGACATGATACCGAATTATTATATGAGGATTTTAATGATGGTAATTTTGGAGCCTTTACCGCCCAAAGTGTTACCGGAGATCAGGAGTGGTCAGTAAGTACCTATAGTGCTTATATGAACGGGTATAGCGGATCAGCATTGGAAAATGAAGATTGGTTAGTATTTCCTGCTGTTGCATTGGATAATACCATTCATGAGTATTTAGAGTTTGATGTTTATTATTATTATAATGGTGAAGATTTAGAGTTGTATTATTCAACTAATTATACAAATGACGTAACCAGTGCAGACTGGACTCTTCTATCGATTGATTTGCCAACCTCGTCTGCAACAATAGAAACTAATCTTGTAGATATATCTGCATTAAGTGGAACCGTTTATTTTGCTTTTAAATATATTTCTACAACCACAAGTGCAGGATCCTGGTATGTGGATGATATCTATATCAGTGGAATAGATGATGCGTCAACAGATATATTCACAATAGGAGAATCAGCAGTTGGTATATATCCTAACCCATTTGTTTCTTACTTGTCGATAAGCACTGCAAATGGAGTGGCAAAAATAGAGTTGTTCAATGCGGTTGGGCAGCTAGTTAAATATATTGATGGGAATTATGTTAGCGAAGCTACCTTATCAACAAGCACTTTAGCTAAAGGAGTTTATATTGTAAAAGTAACTGATGCCAATGGTAATGTAACAACAGAAAAAGTAATTAAAAAGTAAGGAAAGTGCTTTTTAAAAAAATATTTTAGAGGTTTCTCCTGTTTGGAGAAACCTCTGTTTTTTCAGATAACTTTCTTTCCAAACTTAATCACAAACAAATAAAGTAAGCCAAAGCCTGCTATAAACAATAGCCATACAGGCACGCCAAAAGCCCCTGGTATGGTACCTACACATAGCGAAACAGCTCCAACCAATATAGCATATGGCATTTGTGTTCGAACATGACTGAGGTGATTACACGAGCTTGCCAAGGAGCTTAGTATTGTGGTGTCGGAGATGGGGGAGCAGTGATCGCCCAAAACAGACCCGGCTAATACAGTAGAAACCACATTGTAAAACAATGGCAGGGCCTGATCGGTAGAAAAGCCATAGTCCATGGTTATTTTCCAGCAGGCAGGAAGTATTAAGGGGTAGATAATAGCCATTGTTCCCCATGATGATCCGGTGCTGAAGGCTATAAAGGCTGAAAAGATAAAGGCCAATGCAGGAACCCAATAAGGACTCATATTGATGTATCGGAGTATTTCAGTAACAAAAGTTGCCGTATGTAAATGTTGGGTTATTAGGGCTATGCTCCATGCTAGTACTAGTATTAATACGGCATTAAACATGGTTTTAAATCCATTAACAAGCTCTTCCATGGCAGAACGCAGATTCATTACCTTCTGAGCTAAGGACAAGGCTAAAGCGCTTAGTACACCTCCCAAGGATGACCATAGTAAGGCTTTAAAAGAATCGGCATTACCAATGATGATAGATAGTTTAGTGCCAAGAGCCGTGTTTGTATCGTTCCAGACACTTTGGTCCCATCCAGTATAGGCTAAGCCTGCGATAGTGCCAAATACAACCACCATAACCGGGATAAAGGCATTATACCATCTGCCCTTTATATCAGCATCATTTTCAATTTCTTTGTTTAGTTGTTGTGTTTCATTTGTTTTTACATCTAAGTATTCAGTAAAACCATCTCGTGCAGCCTGCTCTGTTGTGTGCATGGGACCAAAATCTTTGTTTTTCCATATGAGTATAAAAACAAATCCTAGGGTAAAAATTGGGTAAAAGGAGTAGCTTAAGGAGTTGAGAAAAACCTGATAGGCAGATTGGTTTAAGCCTAAATGATTTATACCCTCGTTGATATAGCTTAGTTCGGCTCCTATCCAGGTGGTGATAAAGGCAATAGAGGCAATGGGCGCCGAAGTGGAATCGACAATGTAAGCCAGTTTTTCTCTGGAGATATTGAGTTTATCGGTTACCGGGCGCATTGTGTTTCCAACTACCAGGGTGTTTGCATAATCATCAAAAAAAATCATTAATCCCATGAGCCAGGTAATAAATTGTCCTGAACGTGGATTTTTAGCAAATCTGGAAAGATAGGATACGATTCCTTTCATCCCTCCATTCATGGTTATTAAGGCTACCATTCCACCAATCATCATTGAAAATACGATGATGGCTAAATGGTCCGGATTATTCAGGGCGTTTATCGCATAGGTGTCGACTACAGCAAATAAACCTTTAAAAAAGCTTATAAATATCGAAAAACCTTTGTATCGGAAGATGATGGTGGTTCCTACTAAAAGGCCTAAAAATAACGATGAAAATACTTCTTTAGTAAGTAGAGCCATTAGAATAGCAATAAGGGGAGGAAGGATGGAGAACCATAACGGAATGGCACTAACCCCTTGCGTATATATTTTATCCTGACCAATAAACACCTCTAGTATATCGTCTTGGTGAAATGCAGTATGGAAGGTGGCTGTGCCATCCTGCCAGCTGATTTCCTGTTGTTCATTATTTACACGAATAGTCACCGTGTTTTTGAGAGAATCGTGGATCTGCGCAAATTCAACACTTATTGGGTTATTGACTGAAGAAACTAAAATATCAGGAAAAAGGATGTTTAGCTCTTGTTTTTGGGCATGTGTTATGGAAAATAAAGAGGATATTAAAAAAATGAGTGCTATTCGTAAGGAGGTCATGAAAAATATATTAATGTTAATGCAGCAACAAATATAAAAGAATCTATAGAGACTTTAATTTTAAGGCTTAGCTATTAAAAAAAAGATTTTTTTAGGGAAGGAGAGCTTAATTTTTACGGAATATTTTTTTTCACAGTAATAAATTCTTAATTTGTTGTTAATATTTGTGATTTATGAAACAATTAGATTTTAATATATTTAAAGCAAACCTTCCTAAAGTAGGCCTGACAAAAGGAAAAGTATTGATTGCTGATCCATTTTTAAAGGGTCCTTATTTTGGACGGTCTATTATTGTGCTGACTGAATATGGTGAGGAAGGAGCCGTTGGGTTTGTATTGAATAAGTCAAGTAGTGTATATCCCGATGAGGTGATTGATGACTTACTTTCTTTCAAAGGTGAGTTATTTGTCGGGGGACCGGTTTCTTCAGACACTCTACATTTTATACATACCTTAGGTCATCAGGTACCCGGTGCTGTTCAGGTTACTGAAAATATTTATTGGGGAGGTGATTTTGAAAAAATTAAAGAACTCATCAATAGTAAAAAAGCAACATTTAATCAGATTAAGTTTTTTGCAGGTTACTCAGGTTGGGCTCCTGATCAGTTGGAAAGTGAGATAAAGGAGAAATCTTGGATTGTAACAGAACTGGAGGATGATATAATTATGAATTCCAACACCGATGATATATGGAAAAATACCCTCAAGAGTTTAGGAGGAATATTTGAAACCTGGTCTGAATTTCCTGAAGAACCCTCTCATAATTAATATTGCGTACATAAGTTTGAAAGAGCAGTTTTGGTGTACAGCTAAAATCACGTCTGTAGGATGAAAGCAGCTGCCCTGTTTTTGACACAAGGAGTGTATTAAAAACAATGCTCATTCATTTTGTTAATCAACAATTTGGAGGTTTGATTAAAATATCTTTTTTCTTTAAAACCAACAACCCATTGTATTCCCTGAATGGCATTAGTAAGAAATATCTCATCGGCCTCCAGTAAATCGGTATCTGTAGCCCCTTGTGTTTCAATAAGCTGATGAGGAGTTTTTGTTTTTATTATTTCAATGAGCTGTTGGCGCATTACACCATCTACACATCCGGTAAAAACTGACGGTGTGAAAATTACTCCCTTTTGTATCCAAAATAGGTTTGAACTACAGGCTTCAATAATTCTGTTTTTATCGTTGAGTAGCAGGCAATCGTCAACCTTATCTGTATCTTTATTAATGGCAGCCAGTACATAGAGAAGGGCATTTCCATTTTTGAAAAACGAGATAGGGCTATATGCTTTTTTCATCTGGGTATAAACAGAAACTAACAAACCTTTTGGGTTTAATTCGAATATAGATGAGCTAAGAGGTGTTGCTTCAATCAAAAAATCGATTGTATTTTTTTGTGGGGTGTACAGTCCTTCTCCACTTCTGGTTACCTGTATGCGTATTCGTGATGCACTGTAATGCTTATTTTTTTGTAGTAGCCGGGTAATCATTGTTTCCATTTCCTCTATGCGTGGTAAGGACGAAATATCCATTTGAATACTCAGCATAGCTTTGATCATTCTTTTGTAATGGAGAGAAAAGGCTATCGGGTGATGACCATTGGCTCGTATGGTTTCGAAAATGGAATCGCCATATTTGTACCCCCTGTTATTAAAAGAAACAGGAACCTGGGTAGATATATATATATTACCATTGAAATTAACGAAAGTAGCCATCGAATTCATTCTTGTGATAAAATTTGTACGACTAAATTGTATATGGATGTATTCTTGTTAACAAGATAAGATTGTTTTAGCCCAGCTGCTTCACCGGCTTCAATATCACGTGAAGAATCCCCAATTAAATACGATTGAGATATATCGATATTAAGGTCATTAGCAGCCTTCAATATCATTCCGGGCTTAGGTTTTCTGCAATCACATGCAGGCACCGAATTGTGGTGAGGACAATAATAAATGGCATCGAAATGCGCATGAAACTTTTGTAGGTGTTTTTGCATAAATACATGCACATCCTGGATGTCCTGCTCTGTATATTCACCCTTGGCTACCCCTCCCTGATTAGTGATTAACACCAATAAAAAGCCTGCTTTTTTTATAGCAGCCAGAGCTTGTTCAATATTCGGATTAAAAACAAAATCCTCCTTTCGGTGGATATAGTAATGGCCTTCATCACTATTAATTACACCGTCTCTATCGATAAAAAAAGCTCTTCGCATCTATAAAAAAGGAATAAGTTCGTGGATAAAGTCTAAAAATAAAGAGGGTTTATATATAATAGGGAATATTAATCCAAATACGGCACCCCAAAAGTGAGCATCGTGGCCTACATTGTCAATGTTCTTTTGTGCCATCACTCTGGAATATATCAGGTAAGCAATTCCAAATACAATTCCGGGTATAGGAATGGCAAAAAATAAATAGAGTTTAGCATAGGGTGCAAAAAAGATGCTGGTAAAAACAACAGCAGAAACAGCGCCGGATGCACCAATGGCATTGTAATGAGGATTATCTTTTTCCTTGAATAAGGAATATAAGCTCGAAAATAACAAGGCTGAAAAAAAGAGTAATAGAAACAGGATGACTCCTTGCTGAGGAAAAGCCATGTTGAAATAGTAAATCACAGCTTGTCCAAAAGAATAGAGAACAAACATATTTATCAGCAAATGCGACCAGCTTCCATGCAAAAAGCCATGTGATAATAAACGAATATACTCCTTTCGTTTGATAATCTGATAGGCATTAAACTGATATTTCCCTATCAGCGAGGGTTGGTTAAATGCTGTAGCACTTATGATAATAATGATACCAATAAGAATATATAGAACGCTCATGTTATTTAGATAAGAGATATTAGATAAGAAATGGCATATAACTATGCCCTAAGGAGCTATGGTCCTTTATTACTTATCTATAAGTTTGTTACTAATGCATTATTTTAAATATCATTTCCTTCAACAGGTCGCCCACTCCTGCCGATACATTCCCAAAGCCCTTACTTTTCATATCGTAATCGCGAAGAATAGATATGACGGACATCACCTTACGGGCTGGATAATTTCGGGCACCAAGGGTATAGTCCTGCACAAAAAAAGGATTGATAGCTAATTCTTTGGCTACATTTGCTTTTCCTTTATCCGGCAGGTAATAGTAAATCATTAACTTCGAAAAATAATTGAATAGGATGGTAATGGTTGCCTGTATCGGATGATCTTTGGGATTTTTTGCAAATACCTTAATGATTCGGTTGGCTTTTAGTATGTCTTTGTTGATGATGGCTTTTTGTAATTCAAAGCTATTGTAATCTTTACTTAGTCCGATGTTTTTTTCAATATGAGCGGCAGTAATTTGTTTGACATCCATGCCAATGGCAATCTGTAATTTATCCAGTTCTTTAACAATTTTCGAAAGGTCAGTTCCCAGCGATTCAGCCAGTAGTATGCTGGCTTTGAGGTCGATGGTCATGCTCTTTCCTTTTAGATATCCGGTAATCCAGGCCGAAACCTGGTTGTCGTACAGCTTCTTGAATTCAAAAATACTATTGCTTTTTTTCAGCAGCGACCCCAGCTTTAAACGCCTGTCCAGCGTTTTGTATTTATAATTGACTACTAATATAGTTGAAGCAAGAGGAGCCGATGCATAGTGTTGCAATTCCTCTATCTTATCCATATACTGAGCTTCTTTTACTACAACGACCTGATATTTTGACATCATCGGATATCTGCGGGCTGCCATGATTACCGTTGCTGCATCAACATCCTTTCCGTAGTAGATAGTTTGATTAAAACCCTTTTCTTCTTCTGTTAATACATTGTCAATAATATAATTGGTTATTTCGTCAATATAATAGGGTTCTTCACCCATTAAAAAATAGATGGGTTTAAATTGGCGGTTTTTTAGGCCCGCCATTATTTGTTGAAACTCGTTCATAAAATTTTGCTTTGCTGCAAAAATACAATTAATTGTCGAAGAGAAGGTGTTTCACCGACTTGCCATCGTTAATAATTTCTTTTAGAGAATCAATACCAATCTGAAGATGTTGATTAACATATTCTTTAGTAACCTTTTTATCGCTGGCATCTGTTTTTATTCCGGTGGAAATCATCGGCTGGTCAGAAACCAATAACAATGCTCCGGTAGGAATTTCATTGGCGAAACCAACTGTAAAAATCGTGGCGGTTTCCATATCGATGGCCATAGCCCTGGTTTTTTCGAGGTAATGTTTAAATCTGTCATCGTATTCCCAAACCCTTTTGTTGGTGGTAAAAACAGTACCCGTCCAATAATCACGTGCCATATCTCTAATGGTAGTTGAAACTGCCCGTTGAAGACTAAATGCCGGAAGTGCTGGTACTTCTGCAGGGAGGTAATCGTTTGATGTTCCTTCGTTTCTGATGGCAGCAATAGGAATGATCAGATCGCCAAGTTGGTTTTTCTTCTTCAGTCCACCACATTTGCCCAAAAATAATACCGCCTTGGGTTTTATGGCACTTAGTAAATCCATAATGGTAGCTGCATTTGGACTACCCATACCAAAATTAATAATGGTAACCCCGTCAGCACTGGCATTGGGCATATTGTGATCTTCGCCAACGATAGGAACATTATGCCATTCGGCAAAAAGCTCAACATAATGTTGGAAATTTGTTAGCATAATGTGCTGCGTGAATTCATGAAGTGGTCTTCCGGTATAGCGCGGTAACCAGTTGTCTACTATATCTTTTTTTGTTTTCATACGATATTATATTATTTGATATAAAAAATATTGCCTTACAAGAGTGAAGCAATTTATTTATCAAATTGTTTTTATCAGATCACGAATATAGTTTATTTGTATGGATGATAAAAAAGAGGAGATCAGATTTTTGTTTGCTGAAAAATTTCGATCTACATTTTCTATATTTGCACAAACAGATATTCATGCAGGCACTTAATTTACCTTCCTACCGTTTTAATATTAAAGAGCTTAATGGGAAAAAAACCATTTTTGATCCAATACGAAAAAAAATGGTGGCTTTAACCCCTGAAGAATGGGTGCGACAAAATTTTATTGCGTTTCTAATTGAAGGTAAAAATTTTCCAGCTTCGTTAATGGGAGTGGAGTCAAAGGTTAATATTAATGGACTGTCTCAGAGAGCTGATATTATTTGCTTTAATACCCTACGAAAGCCTATATTAATAGTGGAATGTAAAGCTCCAAAGGTAAAAATTACCAAGGATGTTTTTGATCAGGCTTCGCGTTATAATATTCAGCTGCAAACTCGTTTAATTTGCGTTACAAATGGGCTTCATCATTATTGTGCCTTGTTAAGTGAAAATGGTAGAGGGTATCATTTTTTGGAAGAAATGCCTGATTATAAAGCTTTGGTTAAAGGAAAATAGTCTCTGAACATAGTCTTTAGCCTTCAATTCTCAGTATTTATAAGGTCACTAAAAAACTGAGAATTGGACTTTTATCTTTTCATTTAGCAGCTGTAATTTTTGGGGCTTATGTAACATGTACTAATTATAGCTAAAAAATTGGAAGCATTTGCAATACCTTCTCCTTACTAACAATCAATTGTGAACGGGTATTTAGTCACTTGGCATTTTTACTATTATAGTTTCCCATATAAATAATTAACTAATCAGCTGATAAAAAGCTTCATCGACATAATTACGACCAACCTTTCGCCATTGCTTCCTAAGCCCGGTTTTTACAAAGCCCTTTGATTCGAATAAACGAATGCTTTGCGCATTGTTGAGCATGATGGAGCAATATAACTGGTGAATGGCCAGCGTGTTGAAGCAATAGTCGATAAAGAGTTGCAACGCTTCAGAAGCATAACCTTTACCTTCAAATTGTTTGTTTAACATGATGCCCACACCTGCCCTGCTATGATAGGGGTCAAAGTCGAAAAGGTCAATCATGCCGATAAGAACCGGATTTTCATCGGTTGTTTCTATCATCAAACGTAGTTCCTTTGATTGGTAGATATCGAGATTAATCCCTTTAATGTATTGTTTTAACTGGTTGCGCGAAAAGGGTTTGAGTGTTTCTGATATCACCCAAAGCTCCATGTTGTTTTCCCACTGGTATAATAGATCAATGTCCTCCGGCTCAATTGCCCTTAATAAAACTCTGCTCTCCACATTTAAATTGTTTAGTATAGGATACTATTCCTGAACTTTCATTTTTTCAAGTTGCCAGAAATATCTGACGAAAGGATCGCTGTAACCGGTTACCTTAATTACCTCCTGCTTCATTTTTAGTGCCTCTTTAAAGGAGTTAAACTGACCAAATACATAACGGTATTGTCCGTCGGCGCATTTATACACCATGATTTGTGTTGGGTCAAGTGTGGCAAATTCTTTATGTGTTACTAAAAATTGATCGATTGTCAGGAACTGAATGGTATATTTATACTCCTCTTTTTTCTCGGATATCTGTGTAGTGTCTTGTGCTGGTTTTTCAATTTCTTTTACCCACACATCATCCAGAGTAATGGTTTTAGCATTTTTGTGGTAGGTCATCTCTTTACTAATATCCAATTGCGATGATATTGGAGTAAAGCCATTGCCCTGGTATTGTAAATCATATTTTTTATCGGCTTCAAGAATCAATAAATAATTTCCGTTAGCATGGTTCGGTTTGTATTCGCCTACCAATTCATCATTACCTTGTTCTTTTACCAAAATGCTAATGTTTTCCCAAGCCGTATTCTCACTGGAGCGTAATTTTCCTTTAATCACAGCCAGTTTATTTTCATAGGGTTCTTCATATTCTATCAAATATAAATCCGATCTTCCTTGGTTGTCTTCAAAACGAGAAGAGGCCATATAGGCTTTATTGGGAGATGCAGTAGGAACAAAAAAGAAATCATCATCGGGTGTGTTGATGGGATATCCCATATTCATGGGCTGGGTCCATGAGCTATCTGCATTCATTGCGCTATAAAAAATATCGAAGTTACCCATGGTGTTATGTCCTTTTGAACTGAAATAAAGCGTTTTGCCATTGGGATGTATCATCGGTGTTTCTTCATCGTATTGAGTGTTTATATGCTTACCCAAATTACGGGGAGTACCCCATTCTCCGTTGGGTAGCTTACGAGCCATGTAAATATCTAGTCCACCAAAACCACCTTTACGATCGCTGGTGAAAAATAAAATCGACTTGTCAGGATTTATGGAAGCGTGTGTTTCATTATAAATGCTGTTGATACCCGATGGTAGTTTAAATGGTTCGCTCCATGTTTCACCATCGTAATTGCTCACATACAGATTCTGTCCTTCAATATTACTAATTAACATATAAAGTTCGGTGCCATCTGCCGAAATGCAAACAGCAGATTCGTGACTATTTCTTTTAACAACCGAGCTAAGAATTTCACTTTTCTCCCATCTTCCCTCCTTTAGTTTGCTCACATAAACTTTTTCAGAGAACTGACCGTCATCCATAATTTGCGAATAAGATGAAATTCTCTTGGAGGTGAAAAGTAACATATTTTCATCCACATTGATCAAGGGGCTATGATCATCGTATTTTGAGTTTACCTGGTTGCCCAGGTTATGAACTTCAAGATGAACAGGGGTTTTCATTAATAGAATACCATTATTACATATCTCTATCTGTCTGTTAACTGCTTCTTTTAATTCAATATAATCGTTATCAATAAATCCTAGTATTTGATTGTAATTAACAATGGCATCCTCAAACTTATATTGTAACTGATTAGCACTGGCCATTGACATAAATAAGTCGATCCCAAACTCTGTGTTATAATCATTTTCAGCTAAGTGTTCAATCGCCTGATTAAAATAAATTGATGCAGAATCGGATCGGTTATTTGTAGTTAGATAGCAATGGCCTATATTATATAGCACATTAATGTTATCAGGCTGATCATTAAGTACTCTTTTGAATAAGCTAATGGCCTTCACGTTGTCTCCTCTTTCGTACAGACTTACTGCTTCATTATATAGCTTTTCGTTGATGTTATTTGAGTTCTGAGAATTGATTACCGAAGTAAAGATAAGGACAAGCGAAAAAACAAAAATACGAGTCATTGATGTAATAGTTTAAATTATAGTTTGGGAATACGATCCCAAAATAATCAAAAAAACTTACCTGTGTTTGATTAGGTCTTAATTATTTTGTATCGACATAAATAAAAATTAAATGCATTAAACATTTACGTTTTTAATTTTCCGGTTCTAATACAATTTCTTTTAAATCAAAAGCTGTTTTTGTTTGATCGTATGAGTTTTGAACAGGCACGCTAAATTCGTCGAGCACGGTCTTAAATCCAGTCATTTTTACTTCCATTTGGTAAATATTTCCTGATGGAACGATACAAATAAATTTTCCATTATTAGCTGAAGGTCTGTAAGTTCCTTCTAGTTGTCCATTGGTTTTGTTGAAGACTTTGATCTCAGCGTTGGCAATTGCTTGACCATCTGTGGAATGAATTAAACCTCTTAATAGAGCCAGCGTTTTCTCATACGGCCTGGGATATTCAATTAAATAGATATCAGATCCACCAAGACTATCATCACGTTTGGAGGCATAGTAAAATTTGTGGCTGTCGGAGGTTTGGGTGTAAAAAAGATTGTCATCGGGGGTATTTATGGGATAACCAACATTTACAGGTTTCTGCCATGATCCATCTGTATTTTGAATGCTATAAAAAATATCAAAGTCGCCCATCGTATTATGGCCTTTGGAGCTAAAGTATAAGGTATTGTTGTCAGTTGCTATGGTAGGTGTTTCTTCATCATATTCAGTATTGATTTGGGGCCCAAGGTTTTTAGGAATACCCCAAAGTCCATTAGGTAGTTTACGCACCATATAAATATCTAAACCACCATAGCCCCCCTCACGGTCGCTAGTAAAGTATAATATTGTTTTGTCTTTATTTATTGATGCATGTGTTTCGTTAGAACGACTATTGATGCCATCGGGTAGTTTTTCAGGTGCACTCCAGGTTCGTCCCACATAATTACTCACATAAAGGTCTCGGCCATCAGAATCACTAATTAATAAGTATAATTCTTTTCCGTCTTCCGACAAACAGACCACTGTTTCGTGACTTTCTCTTCTTGCAATGGGGTTGATGATTCTACTTATATTCCAGTGATCATCTGTTTTCTTGCTGTAATAAATTTTTTCGGCATATTGGCCATCATTCAATTTTTGAGAATAGGGGTTTGATTTTCTGGATGTAAAATAGAGTACTGATTCATCCATATTCACTATAGGGCTATGTTCATCGTATGGGGTGTTGATTTTATTTCCCAGATTGTAGATGTTTATATTTACCGGGTTTTTTTTCAACTCAATAGCATTATTACATATGGTTATTTCCCTTTGTATTTTTTTTATTAAAGAGGTTTGATCGTCATCAACAAATTCGAGCATTTTGTTGTAGTTCGCAATGGCATCCGTGAATTTATATTGTAATTGATTTGTTCTGGCCAGTGACATAAACAAGTCTTTTCCCATTTTTGTATTGTATGCCTCTTGATCGAGTAAAGCAATGGCTTTAGCAAAGTAGGTAGCAGCATTGCCGGTTCCTTTGTCAGTATTCAAATAGCTTATGCCCAGATTGTACAAAATATTTATGTTATCAGGCTCTTTGTTTAGTACTTGGGTAAAAAAATCTATTGATTTCTCGTACTCTCCGCGTTCCGATAGGCTTAAGGCCCAATCATATGCTTTGGCATTTTCTATTTGTAAGCCTTGAGCTACAACTTCAAATGTCAGTGCAAAAAGGGTAGCAATTAATGTATAGCGTATCATCGATAGTGTTTTTTTTGTTCTTTACGAGAAAGAAATAAAAAATACCTTGTAGGTTTGATCAACGTGTATGATTCGTTGATAATAATCGTGTCAAGTTGTTTGAAAGAGTTCGTTGTTTTGTTAGTTGTCTGGCTCTAACACGATTGGGTCAAGAAAAAAGGTAGAGCCTTTTCTTGCATATGATCTGCCTGCCGGAATAGTAAAGCTGTTTAAAACGGTTTTGTAACCATCCATCTTTAACTCCATTTGATAGGTGTTGTCGGCTGGAATAATGAAGATATACTTTCCGTATAAGGGAGAAGGTCTGTATATCCCTTCTTTTTTACCTGTTTTTTTATTTGTAATGTAAATTGTTGCATCTGCAGCAGGGTTTCCATTTTCTGTAAATATATAACCACCTACTACGGTTAAAGAACTAGGGCTGTCGTCAGGAAATTCAATTAGATATATGTCGGAACCGCCATAGCCTTCATCTCTTTTAGAGGCATAATACACTCTTTGTTCATCTGCAGTAGGTGCATAAAACAAATCATCATATGTTGTATTGATAGGGTAGCCAATATTGCTTACCTCATTCCATATGCCAGAACTATCCTGAGTAGCCTTAAAGATATCAAAGCCACCAATAGATTCATGTCCTTCTGAACTAAAATAGAGTGTTTTCTCATTGGGGTGCAGGTATGGACTTTCTTCATCATATGCTGTATTAATTTGTGGCCCAAGATTCATTGCTTTACCCCATTCGCCATTGGGAAGTTTGGATACTTTGTAAATATCTTTTCCTCCATAGCCACCAGCCCTATCGCTGGTAAAATACAGTGTATTGTTATCCATAGAGAAGGAAGCGTGCGTTTCGTTTGCTATAGAATTGATAGGAGCAGGCATTTTTTCCAGCTCACCCCATTTGTCATGTTTTAACACACTGATATATATATTACCTACGGCTCCATCGTTCTGGTAAATAAGTAATATATTTCCATCGGGTGAAATGCCAATGGTTGCATTATTCCCTTTGGTGTTGATATCAATTGCCCGAGAAGTTATCCATCGGCCTTCTCTCCAGATGGAATAATACACATTTTCATCGTTTAATCCGGAGGGTAGTTGCAACGATTGTTCCGTTTCACGGTTGGAGGTGAACATCAATAAATCTTCGTGTACGTTTATCACCGGACTGTGTTCGTCAAACTCGGTGTTAATGAGTGGACCCAGATTGGTGATCTTAAATTCTACGGGGTTTTTTTTGAGAGCTATGGCATGCTGGCAATAAGCCATTTCTCGATCTATTCTGGATGTGGCTTCCTGACGTTTGGATGGGATCTGCTTTTTAAGCACTGTATATGTTTCCAAGGCTTTTTCAAACTGATTATTTAGGTGATAAGCTTGTCCCAGATAAAAGCGAATTTCTAATCCTATATTATCTTTGCTATTGTTGATAGGGTATTTTTTAGCTGCTTTTTCCAGTAGATTTATGGCTTCAGGAATTTGTTCTTCAGAAAAGAGGAGACATTCTCCTGCTTTAAAAAATATAAAAGGATCGTTGGGGTACTCCTTTAATAAATTGTCGTAGATAAGAGATGCCTTATTGTAGTTTTGAGCAAATAACAATTCATTGGCATTAGCTACTTCTTTTTTATAGGCGTTGTTTTGAGCAGAAAGATAAATGGGTATAGTAAATAAAAGGAAAAGGCAGTAAAGATTTTTCATGTTGTATGAATGCTTAAGATTGGTTTTTACAATTGTAAATAAAAATATGCATTTTTCATACATTTTACAACTATATATCGCTGTTTAAATTTCATTTTGAAATTGTTACGATAAAATACAAGCTCTCCCTATAAGTGTTTTATCTGTCCTTTTATATCTTTTTTATCGCTACCTACTATAATTTCTTTGTCCTCTATTAAAAACCGATACTGAAATTTATCCTGATATTTTTCCATTATATCGATCATGGTTTTGTAGTGTATTTTGCCCAAAGGGAAAATAATAATTCCTTTATTGAGGTGCACTAATTGAGCGATAGTAGTATGCAGACTGTTGTTTTTTAGTTTCTGAAGAATAGGCGCAGCAGGTAAGTGTTCGTGAAGAAGAATGTAATTGGGGTATGGGCATTTTTCTGGTTTTTCTATAGTCGAAAAACCAGAAAGTAATCTGGCAAATCTTATTCCTGTGTAAATAAGTATATGTAAAATGGCACCATAGCTTTTGTGAAAATGTTTTTTGGCAAAAAGTATCATTGCCTTGTAAAATCTATCGTGATATATTTTGTCTTTTATGGTACATTCGCCTTTGAAATGAATGATGGCAGAATCGGAATAGTAATAATTTTGGTAGCCGGCTTTGACTATACGATACGATAAATCAATATCCTCGCCATACATAAAGTAATCCTCATCGAGTAAGCCAACTTTATTCAATACTTCTTTTCGCAGAAGCATAAAAGCTCCGGCCATAATTTCTGTGGGGTGGTTTTTGTCAGGAGGTAAATATCCTTTGTGATATTCGCTAAAAAGCTTGCTTTTGGGGAAGAAGGAGGATAGTCCGCTCATTTTACAAAAGGCCACCCAGGGTGAGGGGATCCCTCTTTTTGATTCTGGTAGAAATATTCCTGAGCCATCCAGCATTTTAATGCCTAATCCTCCTATGCTGGAGTTTCTGTCCATAAAGGCAATGGCTTTTTCAAGTGTATCTTCAGCTACAATAGTGTCCGGATTTAACACCAGAATATAACGTCCCTTTGCCATTTTTATCGCCTGATTATTAGCAATGGCAAAGCCCGGATTGTGTTTGTTGGCTATTACCTTACAGGCAGGAAACTCCCGCTTAACCATCTCTGCAGAGTGATCAGCAGAATGATTGTCGACCACAAAAATCTCCACCTCAATATTTTTGCATGCCTGGGATACAGCATGTAAGGTAAGTCTTAAAAAATCAATGGCGTTGTAACTGACTATGACGATGGATAGATCCAACATATACCTTATTTACAGAAAATAGATTTAAAAAATTCACATAATGGATTCTTTGATGCTTTATCCAGTTTGTATTTCATATGGGCTGTTTCTTTTTCATTGCCCAGTTGAAGCTCTTGCCATATTTCTCCCCAGCCGTAGAAGCCCCCCACGTTTCTGTCGTCAATAAACATATCAGCATTAATTTTACGGCTGTATGTATTCTCATCAAATTCTTCTTCGGGGTAGCTTTTGTTTACGGCATAAAATTCTATACCCTTCTTACGGCAGTATTCTACAGCCTCCTCAAGTTCCTTGCCTGCTCTATAGGTCCATAATATTAGCAAGTGACCCTCTTTTTGCATGGCTTTTAGGGTCTCAAATGCAAAAATCATTTCCTTGCCAATGGCGGGATATTTATGCTCTACAATGGTTCCGTCAAAATCAACAGCTATTATCATTTTTACACTATTTAAAAAACTCTTCTT
>JBFHKL010000064.1:0-16528 GCA_041595375.1 Saccharicrinis sp. | reverse complement strand
GACATATGGTGACTGTAATTCTTTTAAATAGGTTTTTACATCATCGTATAGATTATAAGCATAAATGTCAAACTGAATTTTTCCGTTTTGTAATAGTACCCATTCACATAGTTCTTTTAAATAAGTGGATTGGAAGGAGAGGGAACCGACATAGACAAGCTTTTGGGGCTGATCATCTTTTGATGTTTTGATGTGTTGATATGAAGATTCAGTTTTTTCTTGCCAACTTTTGGGAGGGTAGTTGGGCATTATCCGCAGTTGCTCTTTTTTGAGATTGGGGTGATCCTGATGAAAAAAGTTTAAGCGATCCACATTGGTCTGACTAATCCATGTAGCCCTTGGGTAGAGCCACTTTTTTTCGAGTTGATGAAAATATTTCACCTGCTTCATGGTTTTGGTATACCATTCCTTAGAAGCATACTCATGATGATGGATGAAGATACGGCACTTTTGATTAAAGAGCTTGGAGTAGATATATGCCGGCCAGGCGGAGTAACTCTCGTAGTATAGAAGGGCATTAGGCCGATAGATCAATAGGTTCAAAAGCGTGAAGAGATTGTAATGCAGGTATTTGAATAAACGTATAATACTATTGTCAGTTTCTTTTGGAAAAGGACCTCGTTTTATATTTATTTTTTTCTCCTTTTTCCTTTCTCCTTGGAATGCTTTTCTCCCCTTTATATTCCAACAACTAAATGCCTTTACTTTCTTAAAGTCTTCAATACGTTCATGGGTAATATAGTCTATTAAGTTGGTAACTGGGGGGTAGTATTCGAGGGGGAGGTAGTGGAGAATGGCGAGGTTATGTGGCATTGGGAAGGATGTTTTGAAAAGTACCTATAATCACTATTTGTTTTAGTATTGTGTTTGCTATCTCTCTGTTAGTAAGAGGGTAACGAGTATTGAATGATGCTGAGCTTTGGGTTAAATTGTATTGTAGTCTAGTCGCGTTTATCTTTCGTATTATGTTTGTATATCCTCCTATAAGTAATTACGCACTATGTATATTTTTGTTATGCCGACACTATACGCTGATAGATCAATATCCTAGATTTATAAGAGGCTATATTTTATGAGGAAGTCAGCGCTAAATGAAACTTATTTATGTTTTACCTCGTGAAAAAGTCGTATATATTTTAGTCTCATAAATATGTATAAATTATTTATGAATCTATCAGTTACTGATTTTCTGGATAAATCGATAACGAACGAGCATGTATATATGGCAATTACTAAGAGAAATAGATATAATAATTTTAAACCAAACTGAATATCTGTAATATTAACAATGTCTTTGGCATAAGAAGACATTATTTCTCTTAAATCTCTATAATCATGAATCATATATATACCCAATGTTGATTTTGCAAGCATATTGATGTACTGATTGCTATTAATTGGGAGATTTTTAAATGTATAGAAAAGCATTGTTGCAGAAAAAATCAAAATAGGGTTGTTGTAAGAAAAAACCTTCCATCCCCAAAATGTATTATTTATAGCAATAGCTCCACTTGATATAGTAAATAAAAGCACAGTACTTATAACTAAATATAAGAATGGATGCTTGAACTTTGGGTTGTATCTTTTTAAATATTGTGCTAATATATATATGAAGATAAAATTAAATATGGAGTAGCCACTACCAGAAAGAGTACCAAAGATAAAACCAGAAAAACAATTAAGAAAGAATAGTCCTATAAGAACTTTGGTGAAAAGTGATTTCTCAATCTCGCTTACACCTTTGTTAATAATTGGAGATAAAATGTATAGACCAATATATGTAGAGATGAACCACCACGTATAAGTTGAAATGGGTAGGAATGACTGAATAAGCTGTCTAATCAGAATTGGAGTGTTATTTATTAAAGAGAAAATGATATAGAGTACTACAGAATAAAAAACAGCTTGCGTAAGGAGGGAAATAATATTTTTAATTTTAAAACGTATACCAAAATAACCAGAGATGAAAATGAATGTATTAACGGCTATTATTACAAAACTATTTATAGCTATACCAAATGTAATATGGCTATCTGCAGATAGTACATTACGTAAACCTAAACCATGTAGCATCACATGATAGGTAATTATCATTAGCATTAAACATATTCGGAGTAATTCGATATTAGAATTACGGCAAGTTAAAGTTTTCATTGTTTAATAAATTACGAAATAAGTGTTTCAAGTTTTTGGGTGAAGTTATTAATGCTAAGTTTTTTGGTAATCATGTCCTGACAATTTTTGATTGTGCTAGTAGGCGATTTTTGTACTACGGTATTGATAATATTTATGGTTTGTTCAACCCACATAGTATTGTCATTAATAAGAAATTCGGATGCATTAAGCATCTTATTTATTTCTCCTAATCCACCAGCATCAAATCCAATTAATGGTATTCCATAAGCCCAACTTTCCAACGCTATGCGTGGAAAAGCTTCTTCTTTATTTAGGTGAATAACAAGGTTTAAAGCCTGATATATCTCTTTTTTATTGTCGACGAAGCCTTTGAAAGAAACGTTTATACTTTTAAAAGTTTTACACTTTTTTACAAAAGCATTCACCTCCTTTTTATCTATTTCTATAGTGCCAAAGAAGATTATATTTATTTTATGTGCTTTATCTTCTAGGCTAGAAAGTAATTCAGATACTTCATTAAGTCCTTTCGTGGGTGTTACACGACCAATAAACCCGATGGTGAAAAGCGTTTGCTGCTTATTGGCTTGAAGTGTTACAAGTTTAGGTAGTTCAAAGGGGTCATTTAATACTAAGGGGTTGTATTGAGAAGGAATATTATTGGCTATAAATTGAGAGACACAAACTATTTTAATGTTTGGCGGTAGGTTATGGAGGCGGGAAGCACATGTATCGTCTAATAAACGTATTTGCAGAACGAATTTACGATTTGGAAATAGCTTGGCAAGTAATTTAATATACTTTACATGCCCCCCCTCATTCACGTACAAAGTTCCCTTTTTTAAAAGTAGAATAATGGCAAGTTTTAAATAGAGGAGAGGTAAAGATGTAAAACTAATGATTTCATGCTTATTCTCTTTAATTAATTTTTGTTGAAGTATACTTTTTTTTGGCACATATACCTGATAAAGCTTCTCTGAAGCAGCTAGGAAATCGAAAAGTACTTGTTCGCTTCCGTAAAAATTTCCGGATGGACTTATAATTAGAGAATTTGTGATGTTTTGCATTATTTGAATTTCTTTTTCAAATTAAGAAATGGTGTCTCGATATATTTAAAGCTGAACCAACATAGAATTAAGGAGAAAGCAATAGATATGATAAGTTTTCCGAGTGTATCAATTATTATATTATCATAAAACTGGAAGTATTGCCAGTAATGGTGAACTGCAACTAAAACAACCATATGGTATAAGTATAAACCATACGTATATTGACCCCAACGACTAATGGTTCTGAATCTTTTAAGTTTTAGAATTGAATGAGTTGAAAACGTTTGCTCCATCAGTATAAAACCAAAGTAAAGTGCAAGTATTAAGTGTTCGCTGATGAGTATAAAAGGAATATGATAGGCATAAACCCTTCCAACGATAAAGGTAATACCTAAAAAATGAATTGTGGCAATTAACCATTTTGGCATGTTTTTTAAATTTTCAACCATCCGATTGCTAAAGAAGGAGAGAGTACCTAGAATTCCACCAACACTTAAATCTGTCACGCAACTTAAGGTTGAATATCTTAGCTTGTTAATATCTTCGTAGTTTAATATTTGATAGATGGTAGAAATAGCTATAAGAGATAGATATAAATTAAAAAAACCCTGTTTTGATTTTATCTTTAATAGAAATATAATTAAAGGAATGACTATATAAAATTGTTCCTCTATTGATACTGACCAAAGTGGGAATTGTATACCAGTTTGTAGCGCATTCCTATAAATGACCTCGATATTACTTAAAAAACTAAGATAATACACCAAGCCTTGCCACTCACTTTTATGAAAGAAACCAATAAACAAAACAATAAAGTACACTGGCCAAATTCTTAAGACTCTTCTCAAGACAAAGTGATAATAGTTGAAAGTATTTTTTAATTCTACTTCTTTAATGATAAGATAGGTGATTAAGAATCCTGATAAAACAAAGAAGAAATTAACGCCAACGAAACCATTACGTGTTAAAAAGCTTAAACCACGATATACTAGCGGGTAATCACTAAAATATTCCCAATTAAAATTATTGAATTTGTGCATGAGTAAAACAGCTATTGCTGAAATAAACCTTAATGCATCAAAATTTTCAAAGTAGGTGATTGTTTTTGGTTTGTTAGGCATTTACTAAAGATTGATGTACGATTTTATTTTTAGGGTATTTTTAAAGCCTATAAGTTTGGCTATTTGTTTGAAGCGTTTACCACCTAAGGGCCACATTTTGCCGATTTTAAGTTTTAAAAAAGCTTGTTCAGCTTTCTGGGCTAGTTGTTTATCATCAGTGTAAAACTGATAAATAAAATTTAGATAGTTATTTGCAAGCGCCGTTCTAATTTCAATATTATCAGCTTTAGCTAATATATGATGTTCATAAAGTTGATAGGATTTAAGTTCAGATGCCAAGGCTTTTTCAGAACGAGATTGACTTAAACTTGTATTGATATTAGATCGATAATATACTTGACTATCCGGTACATGAATTATGGAGCTTGCTTGAAGAATAACTCTACAGAAAAATTCACCATCATCGTTTAAAGATAAGGATTCATGCCAAGGTCCTGCTTTTTCAATTAGCTTACGCGGAGTAAGCCATACGCCTGGTTGAGCCATTCCCAATCCATTCCATGAGTCTATAAGCCAGGAAAAGGGTTGTGAATAGTTCTTGTTTAGTACCTGATGTTCCCATTGTACCTGATTTTTATCAAGCGTAAAACGCCCCCATGTACCACTCAAAAGAATATCAGGGTTTTGATGTTTGTGATAATTCTCAACTTGTAGTTTAATTTTGTCAGGGTGCAATAAATCATCGGCATCAAGGTATTGAATCAATTCACCGGTACTGTTTTCAAATGCTTTATTGCGGGCTGCAGATGCGCCTTTGTTCTGTTGAGTGAAAACGAATACTTTATCAGAAGTAAATTGTTGAGCTATGGATAGACTATTATCAGTGGAGCCGTCATCTACAATGATACATTCGATATTCGTATAGGATTGATCTAATACAGATTGAATGGTTTCGGTAATAAAATCTTCGGAGTTGTATACAGGAATAAGGATAGATACCTTCATAATTATTCAGAAATTACATTTTCAATCTTAGCCATCAATTTTGCATTTATATAGCAATCCTGAGATTTATTATGGGAATCGTAAAGGAAAACAGAATGCTTTACTTTCAAGGTAGAACTTATCTGAAAAAAGTAGAATGCATCTCGAATTAATCGTTCATTGGGAAATAACTCTATTAATTTTAATTTAGGAGTAGCCCAAAGTAAGTTAGTTAGTCCTGCTCCGTGAGTTGCGATAATGATTTCTGCTTTTCTGAATAGGTAAACTTGTTCTTCAAAAGATTTTTCTTCCAATTTAATTACTTCAAAATCCGGAAAAGTATTTGTTAGTAGTTGAATGTTTGAAATTCTTCTCTCTGTAGCATTTTCTCTTGAGATAATAAATCGTTTTGCTGTTTTTGTTTTAGATATTTTTTTTAATGAAATGGCATTAATTTGTTTAATAGCAAAGGGATTATATAGGTTGGTTTGCTGAGTTTGTTGATTACGAATATGTTGAAAGGGAAGTAGAAGTATTTGGGACGCCTTTAAGACTTTTTTATGTTGACAATGTATCTGTTTTTCAGTAATATCGAATAGGAATTTTAATGACTTGATTTGAAAATCGAGGATAGGAGTGTTAAGAACAATTTTAGCCTTTTTTAATGTTTCTTTGTCCAGAGGAGCCAATCTGATTGTTGCTTCCATTAGCCAGTGGTAGTAATTCCAATCTAAATAAAATGCTATTGGTATTACCAACTGTTCTAATGATTCTTTCTTATATAATTTTCTTAAGCTTACAAGATGGTTTGCCTTTAGTAAGTTCAAATATTCAAATTGGAAAATGGTCGATTCTAGTTGCAAAGTGCCTGCTTGGTTTACAACTATACCTTTACTTATAACATAGCCATTTTCTATTTTTATGGGTTTTACATCTTCAAAATCAATACTTTTAAAGTTATACCAATAAGGGACCTTACCTTCGATATTATAATGTTTAAAATTCAGCTTAATAGACTTCTTTGCTTCTACTTTACGGTTCTCAATATTTACGAATTTTAAAAAGAGATTATTACGATATTGATTCAATCGCCATTGTATTTTTTTTACTAGTTCCAAAGGGCTAATTTAAGGTGTTTGTATATACCTGATTGATTTTACTTTCAATAACTTCCAATGCGTAATTATTTATTATAAAATTCCGGGTTTTTAACGACATCTGTTCGAGTATTATATTATCATCCAAAATTGATAATAGCAGTTTTGTTAATTGTGTAACATCACCTTCTTTAATAATAAAACCTGTTTCGTTATTTAAAATACCTTCTGGTAATCCACCTCCATCAGATACAATAGCAGGAATACCACACGACTGGGCCTCCTGAACAACTAAACCTTGAGCATCAATTTCTCCATTTTTATCTGTTACACCAAATAATATAAAAAGATTACTCTTTTGGATTTCTTTGATAAGCTGAGGTTGTGTTAGTGCACCATGAAGAAACACTTTTGAACCGATGTTTAGATTGTTGGCTAATTGGTGAATAGACTCCTTATTGGGACCATCTCCAATGATATGATATTCAAAATTTAGTCGCTCTGTTTTAGCAAGACTTTGAAGCACAAGGTTAATTCCTTTACAATCCACTAATCTGCCTACAGTGATAATTTTAATCGGGTATCGTAATGCATTAATGTTATTTAATTCTTTATTAAACAGATTGGTATCAACACCAACGGGTATCTGATATGTTTGTATTTGAGTTTTAGTTATTTTCTTAAATTTATTTTTTAAATAGTTAGAGTTAAATATTAATGCGTTTGCAAATTGATCTACGGCTTTATAATAGTTCTGTTTTTTTACGAGTTCAATATGGTTTACATCATGACCATGAAAATTAATAACCAAAGGACTAGTTAAGATCCCAATCTCTTTTAAGTATGCCATTTTATTACCATTCTCCCCGAAATGGGCATGGATAATATCGAAATAATTGGGCTTAAATTTTAGAAAAGGGATGGCTTCAAATAGGAAATATCCTTTTAATGCAAAAGAGCCGTAGTACTTTGGACGAAGAGTCTTTATTAGTTTTAATATGAAATGCTTGTTTTGCCATAGCAATTTAATGATTGCCATAGCTCGCTTAAATGTACCAACGTGAGGATTGGCTCTATAGATAGCTTTATCAATTAAGTTGTACTGAATTACATTAGGATGAAATGGGGGAGTTCCTTTATCTGTTGAAAAAATAGTAACTTCATTTCCATTTTTTATTAAACCAATAATATGATTTAATACAAAAGTTTCAGATAGCTTTGGGAAAGTGCCAACTACTACAGCTATTTTCATTAACGTTCCGTGTTAAAATATGGATTTTTTTCCAATGCTAAAATAGCTGGATTTATAGATGAAAATTTTGAAGGTAAAAGAGATTTGATAATTTTTTTCATGAAAAAGTATTTTAAAGGTAATCCAAATTCTCTTATTAATTGAAAAGTTAGGTTTATCTTTTTCCCTTTAACCATTTGTTTGATATTAGAAATAATGTCTATTTTAAAGTTGATTTTAGCCTCTTTGACAAATGTGCTATCAAAATTTGTTAAGCTATTTAATAATTCTTCCTTTAAATGTAAGTGATTTCTAATGGCTTTGTAGTTATATTTTAAATTGTTGGATGCTTGATTGGGAGATATACGCCACCATGTTAGAGAGTCGTTTACTACTAAAGTTGGGTGTTGAGCACAAATACAGTATCTTAAATAATCATCTCCAGTTACCATGCCTTTAGGAAAAGGCATATGTTTTTTTAGTTCATCCGTGCGAAAGAAGATATTTGTAAATGCGATGCCTCTAAAATTATCACCAAAGAATTCTCCTTGAATAAAGGTTTCAGGATTCATTATGAATGGGTAAATAAGATCAATTCTTGGTTTGTGCATTATGGCTAACTTACATTCTTTAAAGCTTTCCAACATTTTTACCAAAAAAGAAAGACTATGAGGATAAATATAATCATCGCCATCAATAAAAATAAAGTATTCACCGGCTGCTTTTTGGATGCATAGCTCTCTGTTTGTGTATTCGCCAATATTTCTATTATTTCTGTATGATTTTATACATTCATGCGAAAAGGAACTAATAATATTCCATGAATTATCGGTAGATTTATCATCTATAATTATAAGTTCAATATTTTTATAATCGGAAGCTAAAACACTATTTATAGCCAAATTAATAAATGGTTCTGCATTATAACAAACCATGCCAATGCTTACAAGCGGGGATTTATTCATCTTATGAGTTTGCGTTTAAGTGCTATTAAAGGCAGATAGGGGGCTCGTTTGATAAGGTATCCTAAAGAAGTTTTATCTATAACAAGATTAATTAAATCAAGTTGCTTTAGGTCGTAAAATAGTGTTTTAAGCTCTTTAAATTTTCCTTTTATATAAAGTTGTTTTATTTCATTTTCGGTACCTAGGAGTAGTGCAAGCAGATATTCTTTTTGAGTAAAAAAATTACCCACTTCATATATTTTGTGATTATGTATAGGTAAAACTTTGGTATTTAAGAGTGCTTTATATAATTTATTTAATTTATCTTCTTTTTGAATGCTGTAGTATAAATTGCTAATTATTTGTAAGTTTTCTTGATGGCTTTGTATAAATATATTGTGACTCTTAGAGTCGTCATGATGACGGTAAATGGCTAATGGTTGTTTGATCTTTAGCATTTCTTTATTCAGTATAAACCGAAGAAAAAGATCTCTATCCATTGAAAAGTTCAGTGATTCATCTAGTAAACCAATTTCAAATAAAGCATCTCGCTTATAGAAAGATGCAGGTTGAAAATATGGAAAGCCACTTAAGCGGTTAACATTTAGGTTAGATTCTGGGAGTGGATTTATTTTATGCAAGTCATCTTGAAACCACTCTTCACATTCACCATAAATAAAATCAATCGATGGATTTTCATTAAAAGTTTTCGCGACAGTTAAAAGTGCATTTAAATATAGCATATCATCACTATTGAGCCAAGTTACTATATCACCAGTGGCTTTTTTAAAACCCTTATTAATGGCATGACTTTGGCCATTGTCTTTTTCGCTTACCCAGTAGGTGATTTTATCGTTATACTTTTTTATAATATCAACAGTGTTATCTGTGCTTCCCCCATCTATAATTATATACTCTAAATTAGGGTAGTTTTGATTGAAAACGGATAGTATAGTTTCTTCGATAAACTGTCCTTGATTAAAGGATGGTGTGATAATAGAAATTTTGGGGTAACTACTTAGCATACTTTTCAGTAAATTCTTCAGTGTTTAAAATCATTTGTTCAACATTTGTGAGATCTTCCAAAGTCCAATTCCACCATTGAATTGTTTCAAGTTTTTCTCTTATTGCTGGGGCAAAGCGATAATTCTTAACTTGAATAGGGTTGCCTAAAGCAATAGCATAAGGGGGGATGTCTTTTGAGACTATAGCTCCGGCACCTATCACAGCACCATTGCCAATTTTTACACCATCAAGTATTGTAACATTCATGCCAATAAAAACATCGTGTCCAATATGTATAGCTTTTGTTTCAGCTATTTTATTATTATTAGAGAGGGTTGTGCCATTCTGTTTATTAGTAGAATAAAACATTGGGCTAGTGCTAATTGTGTTGGTTGGGTGGATGCCCCAACCGCACATTAGATTTGGTCCAATTGAGCAGAATTTGCCGATTGTTGTGTGATTTATAATTGCATTTTGTGAGATGTAACTATATGCGCCTACTTCTGAACTTCGAATAGTACAACCTTCATAAATATTAGCTTCCGGAGATATCTTTGAATCTTGAATACATGCTTGTCTGTATATAAGCGTTTTTAATTCAGGCAAAAATATAAACATAAGTTGCCTTAATTTTAACTTTATTATCTTCGAAAAGGTCATCTTATTTAGTTTTTAATATGTTTTTTAGAAGGAACATACTTCTCCCTATTTTCCAGGGTTTAACGATAATAGAAAGCAAAAGTAGTTTAAAATTTTTCGATTTAGAGAAGTGCTTTGAAAGGATAAGTTGAAATAAATTATTATAATACAGGTTGATGTATTTATTAATTTCCCAACTTCGCATAAATATAAAAAAATGACGATTTAATATAATGTGAACAGGAATTGCTATTTTATGACTAAGAGTGTGTGATAATCCCTTTGGATTTAATTGATATATGGAAGTCACCTCGTTTATATAAGAGGGTTTTAATTGCTGTATGTATCTTATCCTAAATTCCCAATCTTCATAGGCTTGTAGGGTTATGTCATATAGCATATTCATTTTGTTTAATGCACTGTTTCGTATCATTTCGTATCGATAGTCCCATTCATTTGTAATAATTTTTTTGATCCAAGTTGTTTGTTTGATTGGTTTTAGATCTTTGTTGTCAGACCATTTACTAATTATTTTCTCACTTTGAATTATGTGAAAATCAGAAAATACAAGGTCGTAATATGGGTGCTCGATCAAATGATTAACTTCAACATAAACTTTGTTTTTTAAGTAGGTGTCATCACCATCTAAATAGGATACAAATTCACCATTTGCTAATTTAAAACCTTTACTGCGGGTGTAAGCAATGCCATGGTTTTCACTGTTTCTGTATGTGGTTACGTTTTTATTGTTTTTAGCAATATCCTCTAAAACTAACCAACTGTTATCAAGCGAGTGATCATCTACAACAATAACCTCAATGTTTGAATAAGTTTGGTTTAAAACACTATTGATCGCCGTAGTAATTAATCCTTCTTGATTATAACAAGAAATAATAACAGAGACTAAGGGTTGGTTACCAGTAACAGCCATCCTCTACATTTTTATAGTTGGTGGGTTTGTCTTTACCTGAAGGATATACCCAATGTTCGTTATATAATTTCGAAATAATAGGATGTGTATCCCACCGTTTACCTTTTATGCCAAATAGTATTTGTGTGGCGCCACCCATGTGTATGGCTTGTTTGCCCAATTGTTTTACATACGCCGCTAGAGGCAAACCATAAGCACCTGCTCCAATAATTGCAGTGTCAAAATCGATGTTTTTTATTTGATCTTGCATGCTTTCAAGGGCATCAAACCATGTTTTGAAACCTTCAGCTTTCTGCCCAAGTGACTGAACTGCCTTAAAGGTTATTAGCTGAAAGGGAGGCAATACATCAGGGTTGGTAAATAGGGCTTCACGGTTTTGGTACTGCTTTTTTATGGTTTCTTCAAAAGGATGAATCACTAATACTTTTTTATTGGCTAAGTGTTTGCTCCATGGTTTATCCAAGAAATAGTAGGGCTCGAGGCTTACCAAAGGGGCTAAAGTGGCCCTAGGGCAAAAGTGATTTGCAACCAAATCCTCGCCAAAATTATGCCATACTCCTAGTAAATCTATTTGCTTCGATGATTCTAAATAGTGTGATGCAAATTTGCTGATAATTGCCTCGTTATTAGGAAATACACCCGCATTATTTTTTATAGAAAATAATAATTTTGGGTTCCAAACCGATTGGTTATTGACACAATTAGAAAGGTAGTTGTTGCATACTGCAAGTTCAACCGAACCAAGTCTAGAAATCATTATAGGAGCCTTGCTGTTAAGCAATTTTGATATTTCAATATTACCTTCATCCTTTGTTAATTCTGTTTTACTATAATTTAAGGTCTCGCACGACTTAACAAATTCGAAATAAGCCATCTTTGATTTTAGCCGTTCTTTTATTTTCTTAAGCATTTCGAGTGAATTTTCTTTTTAACCTACTATAAATCGTGGATAATAACCCGTTTAGTTTTATTGAATACTGCAATGTAGTGATAGGCTTTTTGTTAATCATTTTTTGCAGTGTACCTTCTTTTGCCAACTGGGTAGCCTGCATATTCATTAATTCAAAGGGGATGCCATGTACTTGAGATTTAAAACGAATTGACTTTACATTTTCTATATCTTTTATTTCTTCGTATTGCTGATTGTCCCATTCACTAAAGGCTGAATTGAAATAATAAATCTGTGTTTTTTTGTCACTAATGTGAGGTGCTATGTTGAAGTATTTATTGATGTCGTTGTTTGTTTCATTTTTAACGAGTAGTGGATTTAATTGTCTGTTTTCTTCTGAATCTAAAAGTGTTGCAACTTCAAATTGGCCATTAAATGTATAAGCCTTTTCAGCATCAATCAAGCATCCTAATAGAGAGGCTGCAAAACCTCCAGCAGATCCTCCTATACATGTTGTTTGATAACCTTGTGTTTCTTTTTTTAAGAAAACGCTTAGTTTTTCAATGCTGTTAATCTTATGGTTGATACCTAACAGGTACCATTGCTTAAAGATGTCTCGTATAAAGATGTGCTTGTGTGCATCTTTAATTTTATTCTTTTTCCATTCGTAATGGTCTTTATGAATGATAGTTTGTATAAAGTTCTCTTCTGTATTGGGGTAATATATTGAGTTGCTACTAAAATAGATAACATACTTTTCTTTGGGTTGTGTCTCATCATATTCGATGTAGGAATTATCTTTTAATACTGTTCCTATACTTTCGCGTTATTTACTTGGTGAAAGTTATTATTCATGCTTACTTTTTTGTCCTTTATAACTTCCATACAAATAAGCAATGGGTTGGCAAATATCTAGTAATAGGTTTTGGATATAATAGTCCTTCTGTTTTCTGAATTTTGGAAAGGCTACCTTAGACGCTTGCTTTAATTTGAAAAATGTAAGTTTCATTAGAGAAAAGAAACTGATTGCTTGTTCTGAATACCATATATTTACACTATCTCTCCCGTGTGCAAAATGTGCTTTAATTTGCCATCTAACTTTGTATTTGTATTCAGCAACCAGATGATCCATTTGTATAAAAGGAGAATAGCCAATGCTGTTACCAATGCTTCTCATTTTATTTTGCACCAAGGTTTCTTCACCATAGGCAATTTTACTACCATTCATACCAATTTCTGTAGAGAAACCATTTATTTTGCTTAGTGCATCTGTTTTAAAAAACAGGATACCACCAGAATTGTGTTCTTCCTTTAAGATGCCTATTGTATCTCTTAGTATTGGCGATACACCAAATGTAGTACTTAGCCATTTTGGTTTTGGCGTTCTGTACCAAGCGTGGTATCTACCACCAAAGCAATCAAAGTCATGGTTGTTGATTACCTCAAATGTTTTTTCTATATAATCAAGATGTGCCTTGCCATCATCATCCATATAGCCAATCCATTCGGCTTTAGTATTTAGGTAACCCGCATTGCGCGCGTGGCTCAGGCCTTGTTTTTCTTCTAGATAATAGCGTAAGTTGGCATGTGTTTCTTGGAAGCTTTGTACCACTTGTTTGGTGTGGTCGGGCGAGTTATTATCAACCACTAATACCTCATAGGTGCTTTGAGGCGCTGTTTGGTTAAATAGGGCTTCTAGGCACTCCTTGAGAATTTCAGCACGGTTATAGGTGCAAACAATAATGGTAATGTAGTTTGACTTAGCAGTCATACGAATAGTTTAGGAGTTCAAAGTCTTTAGCATAGACTTTTTGTATAAGATTTTTCATTTCTGAATCGAGCTTTACGCTTTCTCTTTGGCCTGTTTTATTGGCATGCATTAACTCGCTTTTCACGCCTATTTTAGCGCAAATGGTAAGAAAATCTTTATCTATCGTTTCCAGCTTGCCCATAAAGTCAACTCCAATTTCCCCCTCCTTGTTTATTAGATATTCAAACTGTGGTGTAAAATGATTTTTAAGATAACAGGTTTCTTGAGTTAACCATTCTTTAACAAATTGCTCGTAACTATGAATATGAGCAAGGTTCTCTTTTGTCCAAGTTTCATCGGCCTCGTTAAATCCGCCTTGTTTTAAAAAAGTATAAGCCGAGTATAGGCGGTCGTATGGATTACGTACAATGGTAAATTTAAAGTACTTATTAAAGGTGCTGGGTGCATACATGTTTTGGTAATCTTTCAACATATAATGGCCTCCTGCCAAATTGCCAAACAAGGTTTTATTAATGGATACGCCTGCGGCTTTGGGTACGTGTACAAAAAAGCATTTGTAGTAGTCAAAAGCATTACATGAGTAATAGGCACCCGGGTTATTAAGCTCTTCGTTAAGGTATTTATTGGCACAATAGCGTTGACGTTGATACTCTTCTAAAGGCCTTTTTATAAAAGCAGGAAGAAGAGACTTTATGAATTGTTTCATTTATAGAATCTTTGATAATTCACTTTCCAACAATTGAGCAAGTTTAGTTGGTTCCAAGTGATGGTCTAAATGATTGTTGTTTTTGTATTCTTGCTTAACAACAAGCTTGTCTGTGTCAATTAAAGTTCTGTCTAAATCAATAAAAGTAAATGATTCTTGGATACATATTTCATTTATTTTTAGGTTAAATGATTTTGTTAGGTTTGTTCTTTCTACCAGATTTGCGTTAACTTCTTTTCTTAGATTTGCAATCTCTCCAAAGTCTTGGTCATCTTCAATTGTTGGAGGAATGGCGGAAGTTACAATAACTTTATTTTGTGTTTTATAGCTTGCAAATTTCAATAAACTAGTGTAATTTTTTAAAGTTTCTTCTAGCTGTTTGTTAATGTTCAAGCCTTTTTTTTCTGCGCGTAACCATATGGTAAAACCACAATCTATTTCTCCTAGTTGGAAAATGATTGTATCATTTTTTTTTACTCTCGTTTTCAAATAATTGGTAAAAATGGGTAGAGCTTTAGTTTTTGAGTTTGGATTGGCCAAACCAGAAGCTGTTGCTCCCTGAACAATACAATATGATGGGGTTATGTTAAAATTCCCCCAATCAATATACTTAAAAGCTTCTCCATGGCTGTCACTTAAGATATGTATTATTGGTATTGTTCTAAGGCAGTGTCGCACTTTTGCCTTTATTCTGTGCATTAAGTCCATTGAGGCTGTGGTCTGATAAAACCTAGTACTTTTTCGTTGGGAACAGTATTTAGATGCACCAACTCTGAAACATTCAGTTTCATTGCATCCATGAGTAAATCATAGCTTTTGTTTCTTCCAGAACGTAGTGCAAAGATGAGTTTATACTGGCCTGGTGTTAATTGCTCAGCAAAATTTGTTGTTATGCTAAGTTTATCACCTTTAATACTGTAAGCAACTTGTTGGTCACTGCTAATTGCAGTAAAAATACGGTGATCGTCTAGTGTGTTAATTGCTATTAGTGGTTCTATGTTATCAAATTCCTTCTTTGCAGAAATAGTTAGTCTAACAGAAAACGGTTCGCCAAATAACAGGGCAGATGTGTTTTCATTATTACTGTTGAAGAGTTCAATTTTTTCGATAAATGGTTCAATTTGTTGTGGTGTCCTATTTAAAACTCCTTCAGCCATATTTTCCCTATTTTGCTCTAAATAAATAGGTACAATTTCAGAAGTTTGGCCTTCACCAACTTTTTGCCCTTGCTTAAGGATTATTGATTTAGGGCAGAGACGTTGCACAGCTGCCATATTATGACTTACAAAGAGCACCGTTCTACCATCATTAGTACTTACATCCTGCATTTTTCCGATGGCTTTTTTCTGAAACTCGGCATCACCCACGGCCAGTACTTCATCCACCACTAAAATCTCTGGCTCCAGGTGAGCGGCTATGGCAAAACCTAAGCGCACAGTCATACCGCTGGAGTATCTTTTAGTGGGGGTGTCGAGGTATTTGGCTACGCCGGCAAAGTCTACTATCTCATCCAGCTTGCGGTCGATCTCCCACTTGCGCATGCCCATGATGGTACCGTTCATATAGATGTTCTCACGGCCTGTCATCTCGGGGTGGAACCCTGTGCCTACCTCTAACAAAGAAGCCAAACGACCTTTTACCTTGATGCTACCGGTGGTGGGGGAGGTTACACGACTGAGTAGTTTTAAGAGAGTCGATTTCCCTGCTCCGTTTTTGCCGATGATACCCAGCACTTCGCCTTCTTTAACTTCCAAGTTGATATCGCGCAGAGCGGCTACCAGCTCACCAGCCCCCCTCTTTCCCCCCAACTGGGGGATGATCCCCCTCCCCTTTGGGGAGGGCTGGGGAGGGGCCGTACGGTCGTTTACATGGCCTACCTTGGCATAGGGGTCGTCTTGTCCAAGAATGTTCATGCGAACCCAACGGTTCAGGTCGTGAGACAAGGTACCTGTGCCTACTTCGCCCAATCTATAGATCTTTGATAAATTCTCTATCTTAATTACTGTTTTCGACATCTCTTTGATATTCGATTTGAGATTTATGATATGCGACTAGCGATTTAAATCTGAAATCAAAAGTCGCACATCT
>JBFHKL010000063.1:0-16662 GCA_041595375.1 Saccharicrinis sp. | reverse complement strand
TGCTGATGAGGTGACCAGAGGGAAGCCTTTGTCGGGTATGGATGAAATAGACGTTAGTCGGATTGTTGCTAACCCATGGCAACCTCGTACCCGATTTGATGAAGAGAAACTGGAGGAATTAGCATCTTCCATCAGGAAAATTGGAGTTATTCAGCCACTTACTGTCCGTAAAAACGGAGATAAATATCAGCTGATTGCAGGGGAACGTCGTTTCAGAGCTTCTAAATTAGTTGGTCTGGAAAAGGTTCCGGCTTATATACGTACTGCTGATGATGATACCATGCTTGAAATGGCATTGGTGGAAAATATTCAACGTGAAGATCTGGATCCTATTGAGGTTGCGATTAGTTATCAACGCTTGATGGATGAGTGTAACCTGACACAGGAAAGTATGTCGGAAAGAGTTGGGAAGAAAAGAGCTACGGTTACCAACTATCTTCGTTTGCTAAAGTTACCTGGTGAAATACAACTGGGACTGCGTGATAAAAAACTGGGCATGGGTCATGCCAGAGCCATCATTGGTATTGAGGATGAAATACAACAACTTAAAATTTACGAAGAAATAATTGAGTTTGATTACTCAGTTAGGAAAGTAGAAGAAGTTGTACGTGAGTTAAATAGCGATAAACCCGAGAAAAAAACCGCTAAGAAAAATACTACTTTGCCAGAAGAGTATCAACAGCTTAGTAATCAGATTTCCAGTGTGTTTAATACTAAAGTGCAGTTTTCCAGAGCCGAAAAGGGAAATGGTAAAATTGTGATCCCCTTTGAATCGGATGAGGATTTGGAAAGGATTATTAGTATACTGGATAAAGCGAATACTAACTAAGATACTTCAGTTACAGTAAACGTTACTTAGAAAATTACGATTTGGATTTACTATTGGTGAAGAAAAAAAGATTTTGTAGTCAAATTGCCCTGTTTGTAATCATTTTTGCATCGGGACAGTTGGCCAGGGCACAAAGTGATACTCTAGTCATTGAAACCCCAACGGATATATTGACCGAGTCTGTGATGAAGAAATTTTCACCACACAAGGCTAGTATGTATTCTGCAGTTTTGCCGGGTTTAGGTCAGGCTTACAATAAAAAATACTGGAAAATTCCAATATTGTATGCCGGGTTTGCAGGTTTAGCTTATGCTATAGATTGGAATTCATCAATGTACAGTAAGTATCGCAATGCCTATCGCGATTTTGTGATTCAGGATGGCGTGAATACAAGTTATTTGACTTTGCTGGAAGGAACAACAATATCAGCAGATGATGTAGAGGATGATGGAACATATTCCGACTGGTTTGAAAATACGCTGGAGAATGGTAAAGACTATTATAAGAAGTGGCGTAATTTGAGTTATGTGGGATTAGCTCTTGTATATGTTATCAATATTATTGATGCAAGTGTTGATGCTCACTTTAAAACATTTGATGTGAGTAATGATTTGAGTATGCGCGTTGAGCCTATAGTAAATCCAGGTTACGGAGGGAATAGTATGGGGCTTCAACTTAAGATTGTGTTTTAAAAAAAAAGTAAATGTTAAAGTTAAAAGTTTTTGTAGGGATCCTGTTGGTATCTTCTACTTATCTATATAGTCGGGAGACTCTAAATATTGATTCAGTAGCTGTTGTTGCTGACTCCCTTCAAACAGATACCCTGGATTTGGGTAGTGATGTGGAGCAAGGTTTTTTTACCGAGAATCTGGATACCATAGAATCAAATCAAATAAAAATTAGTCAGGAGATAAAGGAAGTGCTTGAGTTTCCTAAAGAAATCAATGATTCTGTTTATATTCAAAGACTTCAGAGTATTGAGTCTCCACTCGAGTTTCCTTTCAATAGTAAGGTAAAGGCCTATATAGAACTGTACACGCAAAAAAAACGTGAACAGGTGGAAATCATGTTGGGTCTTTCGGAGTACTATTTCCCAATGTTTGAAGAAGCGCTAGATGCCGCAGGTTTACCTCTGGAATTAAAATACGTGCCTATTATTGAATCAGCACTTAATCCAAGAGCTTTCTCTCGGGCCGGTGCTTCTGGTTTATGGCAGTTTATGTACAGTACAGGTAAAATGTATGGTCTTCAGGTGGATTCTTATGTAGATGACCGACGTGATCCTGAAAAATCAACTCAGGCTGCCGTTAAATTTTTAAAAGATCTGTATCAAACTTATGGCGATTGGTATTTGGTTATTGCTGCCTATAATTGTGGACCAGGAAATGTAAATAAGGCTATTTATCGTTCTGGCGGTAAACGTGATTTTTGGGAGATTTATTATCGTCTGCCACGCGAAACAAGAGGATATGTACCAGCCTTTATTGCTGCAGCCTACACAATGACCTATCATGAGGAACATCAAATTCATCCTAAAAAGGCTGCTTTGCCGGTAGCAACAGATACCGTCATGATTAATGATTTGCTTCATTTTAATCAGATAGCTAAGGTGGCAGGGATTTCTGTTGATGAGCTGCAGAAATTAAACCCTCAATATCGAAGGGATGTGGTTCCTGCGCAGAAAAACGCTTATGCCTTAAGGATCCCACGTGAGTCAACTGAACGTTTTATTGCCGTTGAGGATTCAATGTTCGCCTATCAAAGAGAAAAGTATTTTGCTTCTAATCGCCTAGTGGTAAATCCTTCAGATAACTCCCATACACCTTCAGCGCCAAAAAATAAGTCAAAGGTTTATTATACAGTGAAATCAGGAGATGCCGTGGGTTTGATTGCGGATTGGTATGATGTGTATTCCTCAGATCTAAGATATTGGAATAATATTCATCGTAACCTGATTAAAGTGGGCCAGAAACTCGTGATTTATGTGCCTAAGGATAAGGTAAGTCATTATAGTCAAATTAATAGTATGAGCTATGCTCAAAAGCAGGTGCTTAGTGGAAAAACTGTGAATACAGCATCGTCTGCAGTTAGTAAGCCGGTTTTGACTAATAACAGCAATGGTTATGAGTATTATACTGTGAAAAGAGGAGATAACCTTTGGTCTATAGCCAAAAAATATCCGGGTGTTTCAAATGATGATATTGTAAAGTTAAATAATCTGACAAGTGCAGCGAAGATAAGCCCAGGGCAAAGGTTGAAAATCAGACCCAAGAGCTAATCGTTAGCTTGCCGATTTTAAATTATGATCAAGCCACCTAAAATATTTTTATATTATGTAGTTATCGCTATTGTTTTTCTTGGTCTAAGTTATTTGATTCCCGAAGAGGGCGTTCAGATAGGTAATTTACAGTATCGCATAAAATGGTTATCTCTTAAAAAAATCGTAGAACCAAAGGACAGTGTTGTAGCTATATCGCCAGCTATAAATGACAGTATTGATATATCCACTGCGATGGATATGGATTCTCTTAGTACGGATACTTTAGGTGTTTTAGTAGAGGAGGAGGACACTACTGCAGTTACAGTGGATGAGAAAAGTAGAATTCAATACCCCGCTTCTTTCAAAACCTTATTAGCCAGATTTTATCAGGAAATTAGTACTGCATCTGATTCTGGAAAGGTTATCAGGATACTACATATGGGAGATTCACAAATAGAGGGTGATAGGATAACACGCTATTTAAGGGAATCTTTTCAGCAGGAGTTTAAGGGCAGTGGCCCTGGTTTAGTTCCTGTTTATGACCCGCAAAAACAGTTTCCTTCGGTTTGGATAAATAATAAAGGTAAATGGAGCGAACATACTGTATATGAATATCCGAGAACTATTAAAGGTCATGAGTATGGGATTATGGGCAAGGTGGCAACCATTGATTCTGCCTGTATTTCAAGTATAAACATATCTAAATCATATATCGCAGAACCTGGAGCGAGTAATTTTTTTAAGTCGCGTTTGTTTTTAAAACGAATTCAAAAACCCTTGATGGTCACTGCTCATATTGGAGCTCAACCAATCAGTAAGGATTCCTTGCTAGTAGATGAAGGGCTTACTGAAATTAACTGGACTTTTTCATCTTCCCCCAAACAATTTTCTCTCGATTTTGAATCCGATATAAGCCCTGTTTTTTTAGGTATGAGTTTGGATTCACTGGCAGGTGTTGCCGTTGATAATATTGCTATGCGGGGGCAGTCAACCCCACGACTTGATAAAACGGATACCGTATTATACCGTTCAATGGCCAGCTATTTAAATATCGGTATGGTTATTTTACAATATGGTACTAATATGGTACCAACTATTTCCGATGAATATGATTTTTACCGCAATACATTTTTAAAGCAACTTCGTATTATCAAGAAGATGATGCCTGATGTACCAGTCTTAGTTATTGGTGTAGGAGACGTAGGTACGATAAAAGAAGGTGAGGCCGTATCATATAAACATGTTTATAAAATCAAAGAAGCACAAAAGGAAGCTGCCTTTAAAGCTGGGTTTGCTTTCTTTGATCTTTACGAAGCTATGGGAGGAGAAGGAGCTATGCTTCTGTGGGTCAACGGACATCCTAAATTAGCCATGTCTGATTATACACATTTTAATAAGCTCGGTGGCAAAAAAGTGGCTCATTGGATTTACGATGCTATCATGTGCGATTATAATAATTGGAAGAAAACAGCTATTTTTAAAAATTAATCAACTCATTTCTCTGTGTTGGAACACCTGTTGCATCTATTTAAGTATAATCCTAATTCAGATTTTGTTTTTACGCATTATTTGTTTTGGATATTTTTTGGAGTGGTATTATTAGGAAATGCTCTTTTATACAAGAAAAGTGTTTTGCGTAATTCATTCTTTTTTCTGATCAGCCTATTCTTTTATTATAAAGCTGGAGGATATTACTTTTTATTGTTGGTGTTTTCCACTTTCGTCGATTTCTTTATTGGTATGGGTATTGGCTATGCCAAAAATAAAGGTGTTAGAAAGCTTTTGCTCTTATTGAGTTTGGTTATAAACCTTGGGGTACTGTCGTACTTTAAATACACTTATTTTTTTTCCGATATATTGTTGCATTTTACCGGTCAAAATTACACTGTAGTCAATTATTTTTCGCTATTTACGAATGCCTGGTTTAATACTCAATTTGATGTTAATCACATTGTTTTACCGGTGGGGATTTCTTTTTTTACTTTTCAAACCATTAGTTATTCTATAGATGTATATAGACGACGCATACCTCCTGTAAAAAACATCATCGATTTTGGTTTTTATGTGTCTTTCTTTCCTCAGCTGGTAGCTGGACCAATCGTAAGGGCTTGGGAGTTTATTCCTCAGTTGTATAAAGAATATCATCTTTCTAAGAAATGGTTCCGGCGTGCCATCATTCTTATTTTGGGAGGGTTGTTTAAAAAGCTGGTGATCTCAGATTATTTGTCTGTAAATTTTGTCGACCGGGTGTTTGATGCACCTATGATGTACAGTGGGTTAGAATTATTGTTCGGAGCCTATGCTTATGCGCTGCAAATTTACTGCGATTTTTCGGGTTATACCGATATTGCTATAGGTGTAGCTCTTATTCTGGGCTTTCGGTTGCCCGAAAACTTTAACAGTCCATACCTTGCAACTTCCATCACTTCTTTTTGGCATAGATGGCATATTTCTTTATCATCCTGGCTGAGAGATTATTTGTATATTCCTTTAGGAGGCAATAGGAGAGGAAAGGTGAGGCAGGGTTTTAATTTAATGATTACCATGTTGTTGGGTGGTTTGTGGCATGGGGCAGGCTGGCTTTTTGTGTGTTGGGGAGGATTACATGGGATAGGTTTGTTGCTTGAAAAGTTAACCATGGCTTTTTTTAAGAAATACCGTATTGCTATTCCAAAATTTATCGGGTTTCTATTTACTTTTCATTTTGTTGTTTTTTCCTGGATCATTTTTCGCTCGTCAGATATTAATACGCTTAGTTTGTATTTGATGAGAATTAAGAGTGCTTTTTTTATTTATCAAAGTGATCAATTGCTTATGTCCTATTCCCGTATATTACTCATCTTGGTTTTGGGATATACTATACACTGGTTACCACTTAGGTTTAAAAGAGTTGTTCAAATATATTTGATAAAATCACATATAGTGGTTAAATTGTTATTGTTTACAGCCTTTTGTATAATATTATACCAGTTTAGTTTATTTGATGTTAAACCTTTTATCTATTTTAGATTTTGATTTTAACATTACATCGTTTTAGTATAACTTATTATGCAAAAGATTGTTATATATATTACCTTTCTTCTTCTTTGTTCATCCCTATGGATGAATGCGCAGCATCACTATTTTCGTCAATATTCTCTTGAACAGGGCTTGCCTCAATCAGAGGTTAATGATATAGCAGAAGATCAGTTTGGTTATTTATGGTTGGGTACCAATGGAGGTGGCTTGTGTAGATTTAATGGCGTTGGTTTTGAGGTGTTTACAAAAAAAGATGGTCTGCTCGAAAATGTCATTATGGGCTTGCACAGTGATAATAATTATAATCTGTGGATTGCCAGCCAAAAAGGAATTACCCGCTACGATGGGATTCGTTATACTCATTTGATACAATCAGATACTACACTTTTTCAGGAGCGTGTGCAGTTTTTAGAAACAATTGATGGCGCCATTTGGGCACTAGCCAGAGATGTTTCAGGTATAAGAAAAATATATGGTATTTTTAACGACTCCATTATCAATTATTATGACAGGTATCCTGAGGTATTTAAGGGTAACAGAATCTTTTTTGTGAGTAAAGGAGGTCCGCGTTTGCTTTATGTTTCCACTTCTGCAGGTTTATATGCCATTGACCAAAGAGTGCTACGAAAAGTGTCTTCCGTTGGTAATTACCCTCTGAATAATCAATTTGTTGTTCCTGTTTTACAAGATAAGTTTCGTAATGAATGGATGTTAGTTGTGGATGATGATAAATCCATTGATTTATTAAAAGTGAGCTTTACAGGTGAAGTACAAAAGGTAAATTGGCCTGAGGGGATTCCATTAGATAGAATTTTTAATGTTTATGAAGATCGGAGTGGTGGTGTTTGGATAGCTGTAGCTAATAACGGTGTGGTCTTGCTTAAAAATGATGAGGTTAAGGTTTTTAATAAAGACAATGGAATGAAAGCTTCTCTGGTTACCTGTTTTATTGAGGATAGAGAAGGTAATATGTGGATTGGTACCAGTGGCTCAGGCTTGTTGAAGTATGGAGGTGATAGGTTCGTGTCTTTGAATATGCATAGTGGTTTGGGCGGTGATATTGTGAGGGCTTTGTTTCAGGATAGTAAAGGGAATATTTATTTAGGAGATGATAATAATATTATTTCTCGTTTCGATGGCAATCGTGTGAAACAAATACAGGCTTCGTCACAGGTTGATATGGGTCAGGCACGAAAGATGCTTGAATTACCTAATCACAATATATTAATCGCTACGCTAAAAGGCCTTTTTGAATATGATGGTGCAACTATGAAAGATGTCAGTCTTCTGTATGGTGTTAATTCTGAAAGCCCTGTTATTGACCTGTTGAAAGATAAAAATACTATTTGGATAGCTGTATATGGGGTCGGTTTGTTGAAATACGAAGCTAGCAATATGAAATGGTACACACCAAAGAATTCAGGACTTACCTCGGGATTTATTACCAATATTTTTAAAGATACTAAAGGAAAAATGTGGATATGCACTACCAATGGAGTGTTTATGTTCCATGATGAAGCTTTTGTTCATTATTCTGACAAGGATAGTTTTCATGCCTCCTGGGTGTTGCAAGCCGCTGAGGATAAGGTAGGGAATATTTGGTTTGCTACATTTACAGGTGGTTTAAGCAGGTTTGATGGCCATGACTTTACCTTTTATGATACATCAAATGGTATTGCTTCAGACAATATCTACTCTGTTATAGCCGATGCTCAGGGGAATATATGGGCGGGAACACAAAATGGAGTGGATAAGATTGATATAGGAGGTGGAGGCGATATTTTGTCAATTGTAAATTTTGATAAATACGATGGTTTTGTAGGTATCGAAAATAATGGCAGTTGTAATTTGCTGGATAATAAAGGGAGGATATGGTTTGGAACGATCAATGGTGCCATGATATATAATCCCGAGGAAGAAAAATCAAATTATTTGGAACCTCCTGTTGTAATTCGTAAAACATTGCTCAATTTTAAAGAGCCCGATTGGAAAAAGGAAGTGAATAGTTTTAAATATGATTCTATATCGCCATGGTTTTCCTTACCCTTGGGGTTGAAATTGTCTCATGATCGTAATCATGTGGCTTTTGAATTTGATGGCTTATGTTATACTGTTCCTGAAAAAGTAAGATATAAATGGAAGCTTGAGCCTATTGAGCAAGAATGGTCACCAGAAAATACTTCGTATAAAGCTTTTTATCCTGCCTTGCAACCCGGTAAATATACTTTCAGGGTTATTGCCTGTAATAATGACGGAATCTGGAATGAGGAGGGCGCTTCGTATTCATTTGAAATAGTGCCGGCTTGGTATCAATATACCATGGTCAGGATTCTGTTTTTGATGCTGGTAGTGGCGTTAATAGTGTTCCTCATTCGTCAACGTCTGCAAAAAGAAAAATCGTTAAAGGAAGAGTTGGAATTTCATCTGGTAGTTAAAAAGAAAGAAATACAAAAGCATCAGACAGAAATACTTAAGCAAACAAAGATCTTAAAGGAACAAAAATACCAACTTCAACTTCAGGCAGAGTCTCTCCAGAGTTCCTATAGTAACCTGGAACGACTTTCGAAAATCGGACAAATGGTGACTGCCAATCTGTCGGTAGATAATATTGTTGAACTGCTGTATCAGTCTGTCTCTAAGGTTATGAGCTCGGATGTGTTTTCATTGGGCTTGTTTAATAAGGAAGAAAAAGCAATTGACTTTGCTAATGTTTATGTAAAGGGAGAACGGCAACCTTTTATTCGCTTTCTGATTGAAGATAAAGAGCGGCTGGCTATTTATACTTTTACCCATAACCGAGAAGTATTTTTGAACGACTTTTATAATGAGTATCAGGATTATATAAAGGAGTTAAGGCCTGTTCCTCAGGGAGCAGAATCACAATCGGTCATCTATTTGCCTTTAAGATCTTCAAATGAGGTGATTGGGGTATTGTCGGTGCAAAGCTTAAAGAAGGATGCCTATACAAATTATCATCTTAACTTTATGCAGAATATGGCAATCTATGCTGCTATAGCCTTAGGTAATGCAATGAAGTATCAGGATCTGGTTCATCAGCAGAATGTACTTAAAAATCAACATATGCATGTTTTAGGCGAAAAAGATGAGATTATTAGTCAGAAAGAGTTGCTTGAAGATATAAATTACGAAAAGAATCAGTTATTATCCTTGTTTGTTAAAGGTATTCAGGAGCCTTTAAATTTGGCAATCGGTCAGATGGATGGGTTCGTTAAGGAGTCCGAGAATTGTACTGAACAGCAAAAATACTTTTTGTATGACTTGCTTAAAATATTAAAGCAACAGAATGAAGTAATAAATAAAGTCCTGGAGGTTCATAATATCGATATGGAGTTTTACGATTATGAGCCACAGCCCTTAGAGTTACGAGATACGATTTTAAGTGTAATAGATAATCTGAAACAGGAAGCCGAAATAAAGAAAATTGCCTTGAAATTTAATGGCAAACAAACAATAGTGAACCTGGATTTGAGTTTGTTTGTTAAGATTATGGAAAACCTGCTGTCGAATGCCATTAAGTTTTCCCCTAAAGAAAAAGAAATTAGAATTATTTTAAGCTCCTTAAATGACAAGGTGCATATCGAAGTTCACGATCAGGGACCAGGACTAACAAAAGAAGAACAAAATGTGATATTTAAAAAATATAGCAAGTTAAATAAGGAAAGTGATCAGGGGAAGGCTTCTTCGGGTTTAGGTTTATATATTGTAAAAAAGTATGTGGCAAAAATGAATGGTACTGTTAGGTGCGAAAGTTTAAGTGGTTTTGGTGCCACCTTTATTGTAGAGTTTCCTCTGACATAAAAACAGGAAATAAGTTGTGGCAGAGTTTTTGATTTAAGGTATTTGTTTAAGTGTGTAACAATAAAAAATGAGATATGGGATTATGGGTTATTTTTATAGGATTTATGTTGTTGAGCTGGATAGTAAGTTCAACATTAAAATCAAAGTTTAAGAAATATTCAAAGATTCCTTTGAATTATGGATTAACAGGTAGGGATGTGGCAGATAAAATGCTACGTGATAATGGCATTTACGATGTGAAAATCGTTTCTGTTCCGGGACAATTAAGTGATCATTACAATCCTAAAACACGCACGGTTAATTTGAGTCCTGAGGTGTATGGCGGACGAAGTATTTCTGCAGCTGCTGTTGCAGCTCATGAATGTGGTCATGCCATACAGCATGCAACCGGTTATGCGCCATTAGAAATGAGGTCGGCTCTTGTTCCTATTCAGAATGTGAGTGCCAAAGTGTTAAATGTAATTTTTATTGCCATGCTGTTAGGGGGATTTTTATTACCTGCTTTTTTGCCTATCACACTGGCCTTGCAGATAATAATTAGCTGTTATGCGATGTTTACTTTATTTGCCTTTGTGACTTTGCCTGTGGAAATAAACGCAACGCAACGCGCTCTTGCCTGGTTAAATAATAGTGGTATTGCCACTGGGGAGATTCATGATAAAGCAAAAGATGCACTTAGGTGGGCTGCCTATACTTATGTAGTTGCTGCGCTTTCGTCGCTGGTGACTTTGCTCTATTATGTTATGATTTATGTAGGTAGAGATAACTAATTAAAAAAAAACTTCCCTTATTCTGAATAAGGGAAGTTTAATTGAAATCACATAATTGATTTGTTCTCTCCAACATGGTTTATTTCTTTAAAGATGTACCTGGTTATGTGATGCGTAATTTAGCTTTCCTCTATTAATTAAAGAGATTACATAATTTAAGCCTTTGGTTTGAGATATCCTCAGGTTTTTAAATATCTCGCCAATATGAACCGGTTGTCTTTCCTCTACAAAAGAAATTATTTTTTCCTCTATTCCTTTTTTACTTTTTTCTTCATTTTTACTCATAAGACGTATAGTTTATTTGGTTTTTAAAATGTGTTAGAATATAAATGTCGATTATTCAAACCCGATGATTTTGGCAATAAGTGAATTTATTCCTTAAGAGAAAGGCTTTGTTCTTCTCCTTATCATTGGATTGCATAATCCTATATTTATAACTAAAAGATAAGCAAATTTGTTCAGTAATTTCAGAAAGATTGAGGAATATTAATTTACTGTTGACGAATAAAAAAAGAAGAGTTTAAATTCTTGTTTTTTATTTTGGTTCGAAAAATTGAACAGATAGGCATAAAAAAAGCCTGAAAGAAATATTTCAGGCTAAAGGGTTTTTATTGTATAGACTTATTAAAGACTCCAATAACTTAAATCTTTTATTTTACCTCTGAAAACACCTTTGATATCCACAAAAACGGAATCATCTTTAGTGATGCTTTTAAAGTAGTTTTCGTCAAGCTTAAGATATTCTTTGTGATTAACAGCTAGTATTATTGCATCGTACTTCTTTGTTACCTCAGAAATAAGTCCGTAGCCATATTCTTCTTTTAGTTCGTCGGAACTGGCATATGGATCCATCACATCAACATTTGCACTGAAAGAGACTAATTCATTGTATACATCCGCTACTTTTGAGTTACGAATGTCGCTGACATTTTCTTTAAATGTAGTACCCATGATCAGTACTTTGCATCCATTTATTTTATGTCCTTTTTTTATAAGTTTTTTAATGGTTGTTTCTGCAATGTAACTCCCCATAGAATCGTTGATGACTCTTCCTCCATCAATGATTTTGGTGTGATATCCCAGGGCATTTGCCTTATAAGTAAGGTAATATGGGTCAACGCCAATACAATGCCCTCCAACCAAACCGGGGAAAAATTTTAAGAAATTCCATTTCGTGCCTGCAGCTTCCAACACTTCATAGGTGTTTATCTCAAGTCTGTTAAAAATGAGAGAAAGCTCATTCATGAGTGCAATGTTTACATCGCGTTGGGTGTTCTCAATAATTTTAGCTGCTTCGGCTACTTTTATGGAGCTCGCTTTGTATATGCCAGCTTTAATAATCGACTGGTAAACATCAGCTATGACACTTAACGCTTCCTGGTCGTTGCCCGAAACAATTTTTAATATCTTGGTGAGTGTGTGCTCCTTGTCGCCAGGGTTAATACGTTCGGGTGAATAACCTACTTTAAAATCCTTACCGAAGGATAAGCCGGATTCTCTTTCCAGTATGGGAACACAGTCTTCCTCGGTGCATCCGGGATAAACGGTTGATTCAAAAACAACGATGTCGCCTTTTTTCAGAATTTTAGCTACGGTGTGCGTTGCTCCTAATAACGGTTTTAAATCGGGGAGGTTATGAGAGTTGATGGGTGTAGGTACCGCAATAATATGAAATGTGGCTTTTTTTAAATCTTCTATATGACAGGTGAATTCAATATCACAATCCTTAAAGGCACTTTCTTCTAATTCGTTACTGGGGTCGATGTTATTCTTCATCATTTCAACGCGGTCCGGTTTTATATCAAACCCAACTACTTTCATTTTACGTGCGAATTCAAGCGCAATAGGTAAACCAACATAACCGAGTCCGATAACCGAAAGTGTGGTTTCTTTGTCTAGAAGCTTTTGTAACATATAGTTTTGTAATTAAATCAGGTGTATTGTTTCTCTAAAATACTCTATAGTAAAGTTAACAGATTAAGAAGAATATTAGTTTTTTTTTGATTGTTGGCACAATTTGTTTGATGGATATGTGGTACTTGTTTGTTGGTCAAAATCCAAAGTTTAAACCAAAAACTAACATCTTGTTATCATTCAGATATGGTTTAGGTGTATATAAAGCAGCATCTTCTCCTGAAATATTGTAGCTTTCTACTTCGGCAAAGAAGTAGGCATCGTTAATGATTTGATACAAAGCCCTAAGTTTTATTGAAGTACGTTTGTATCTTACTTCTTCCATAAAGGCATATCCTGTGCGGTCATCTCCCCAAAGGTTAGTGATTTCTCCGCTTTCTTCCAGTATTTCTTCGTTATCACGTCCTCTTCTGGCTCTTGTGTACGAAAGTTTGATGTCGAGCCCTTTGATGGGTTTATATCTTGCCGCTAAATAAATTTCGTCAGCATTATCCTTTAAATAATGGCCTAGGTTGTAGCGGTTGCTCTCAAAAGTTAAAGAAGGGATGTAATGTGTATAGGTAAAAGGGTTGGTTCGCGTGTATTCGGCAGTAATACTTAAATTGCTAATAAGGTTGGTAGCTCTTGCTCCAATTTTCAAGCTGATAAAATTAGATTGTTCATCCTCATCTAAAATATTAGATAGAGATATTTCATCAATAAAAACTGAGGTGTATAAATGCAGATTGTTGATTTGCCGACTACTGATGTCAAAATACATCTGGGCATTTTGGCCCGCAGAATTATGGGATGCATTATAGGTGTGGTCAACAGATTTATAAAATAAAAAGGGAATAAGGTATACCGGATTTACATTACAATCACTATAAATAATGCTGTTTCCTACCGAAAAATATAGTTTTTTCCATGGTTTAAAGGTTAGCATATTAGCAGCAATGTACTTGGTGGTATATACAATACGTGTATCGTCGTATAAGCTATATGATTCGGTACTGTCTATAACCTCTGAGCATAGCCATCCGTGTGTATAGTTCAGCTCAAACCAGTCAACAGGTTTTATATTGAATTTGATATGCGCTATAGAAGGGGTGTGCCCTGAAAAAATATTGGAGCCATTGTAGTTATTACCCCATACCAGATGATCTTTTACCAGTCCAAGGCTTCCCCATTTCCAGCTATATACCAAGCCTCCACGGCTTTCGCTGTAGTCTTTTCCATCTGATCCTAACTTATATACCGCACCCCTATGGCGGGTAAGGAATTCAGGTGCTCCTAATGAATCGCTTTCGTAGTTGTCGCGAAGACTTCCGTAAAAACTGAAGTTTTTGCCAATACTTCCATGTATTTCAGCTCCGTTCCAGCGGTGTTGTTCAAAACCATTGTTGTTAATGTAACCTCTGCCTCCGAAAATTACATTGGCAGAGAATTTGAATAGTGAGTCACTGTAGTAAAATGCATCAAATCGCTTGTTGAAATCTTTTCCTGTCACTAACTCCTTATTGAAATCTTTCAGATAAAAGGTAAGTTCCTTTTGCTGTCTTTGTGATAATAAAACATTTCCTTTGGCTTGATTTAAAAGAGAGGCAATTTGTTTTCTGGAATAGGGTTTTGCTACGCTATTTACCTCAATAATACCCATGTTATTCAGTTCATCAATAAAATCATATACCACTTCGTTATCAATGTGATAAGGAATGTCCTGTGCGATGAGTTTTGCTGGCAGCAATGAGAGAGCAATAAAAGAAAAAGGGATGATTAGTTGGTTAAGAATTTTAGTCATAGATGTTTTTCTTTTAAAATAGAGTGATATGTTTCCATCAGTTTTTTTGATATAAAATCAACATCAAGGTGTTTCACTTTTTCCCTACCATTGGTTCTTTTCCCATAATGTAAGGCTGTATCAACAGCTTTAGCAACCGCTTCGGGTATGGCCTGAGTTATATAACAGCCATTTGTGTCATTAATGGTGTTGGTCACATCACCTACATCGGTTGATACGATGGGTAATGAACAGGCCATAGCTTCTTTAACTACATTAGGAGAGCCTTCCCATTTTGAGGTAACCAAAAGAACATCCGCAGCATAATAATAAAAGGGCACCTGATCCAGTTCAACATTGTTGACTACAGTTAATTCAACATCTTCTGTATCTAGATGAGCCAGAGCTTCACGGGCAAGGTCAAAGTTTTTTTCCTTTCTCTCAGGATCAGATACCCATAATACATGGGCCGAAGAGTTAAAGCCTACCTGGCGGCGTGCAATTTCTCTGTCAATCACTTTGAAACGAGAGAAATCAATTCCGTTAGGGATAATGCGGGCTTTATCTAACTTTAGAGCATCATACATTTTTTTCGATTTCACGATAGTGCAATCCCAAAAGAATTTAGCAAAAATACGAGTAAGAATGGAGCTTGCTTTTTCAAGACGGTAATCTGTTCCCATTAAAGATACCACTAGAGGCTTACATCCTGCCAAGGCACATGTAAAACCCGAGTACCCAAACTGGGCATGAACCAAATCAAAATGCTTTTTTTTAATGTATTCTCTTAATAATTTAATATGTTTTAGATAGGTGTATTTTCCGGTACCCGGAATATCGTAATATTCTACGCTAATGCCTGCTTTTTCAAGGGATTGGCCTTGTGTAGTAACCAGGTGGGTACGAGCAAACAAACCTTGACTGCTGTATACAAATAAAATTTTGAGCTTGCTGAAATCCACTATGCTTTTTTATTTAAGTAAAATATAAAAGTAACTATTTCCATGTAAATACAAATAAACTAAAAGTTGAAACTAAAAAAAACTCTTAGCGTACTAATTGTTGACCAGATTGAAACTCCAAAGTGTATTTTTTTAATTGTTTTATTTTTTTTAAGCTAAAAATTATGAATAAACCTTTACGTTTTTTTATTTTAGTACTCTTATTTCATTGTTTAACAATCACCTCCATCGTTTATGGACAAAAAATAGCTTTCCAAGGAGAAGCTACATTTAATCAAGTATCAAATATAGCAATCGATGCTGATTTTTGTACTGTAAAAATAAAAGGTTCTGATAGTACCCATGTTACCTATAGTGGAATACTTAAATCGGATGTCAACCCGGAAGAATATACCATCGCCACGCAATTATCCGAAGGTGAGTTGGTTATTGCTGTTCAGAGACCAGAAAGCTGGACTTCTCATTGGGGTGAAATTATTTTGATGGTACCTAATGGTAGTGCCTTGGATGTACATACAAAATCAGGAAAAGTAGAAATTGAGGGACTTACAGATTGCACAGTTAATATCGAATCTAATTCGGGCCATGTTCAGGTGGCCTCAGCAACGGGTACCATTATTGGCAATTCACCTGCTGGTGATTTTATTGTAGATGACTATAATGGCTTGCTCGAGGTTAACTCAAAAACAGGTAAAGTTATTCTTCGTGATATAAAAGGTGATGTGTTAGCAGAATCAAATAAAGGCGAATTTATTATTAATCATTTATCGGGAACATTAAAAACTGTAGGTGGGTCAGGTTCTCAGGATATTGAAAATGTGGAGGGAGATATTGCTCTTAAGTCAAGCGATGGAGATATAGAACTCTCTCAGGTAAAGGGAAATATTGTTACCCGAAGTTTTGCGGGTAACCAAAAGTTATTTCAAACTGAAGGAATTTTTACGATTCAATCTTCCACAGGGACAATTACAGGTAATAGTGTTGTTTTTACTGCTTCCTCATCTTTTACGAGTACAGAGGGGACTATAAAAGTAAATACAAATACAAAAAAGGATTTGGCTTTTGTCTTGAAATCCGAAAATTCTTTTCTGCGTGCTATGGGTAAGTCAAAAAAGAAATCACTGAAAATTGGGAAAGGAAATATATTGATTACCGGAACAAGTACAACTGGTAGTCAGGCCTATTATTAGAAGTTACTGTCAATAACCATTGGTCATTAGTCAGCAGTTGTTGCTAATGACCAATGGTTATTTGACAATATTAGTTATTTCCTAAAATTAAAGGGAGCCCATCTTTACCTGATCCAATTACCACTACCTTCGCATTGGGTG
>JBFHKL010000062.1:0-16928 GCA_041595375.1 Saccharicrinis sp. | reverse complement strand
ATTAGTCGTTTTATATTATTCTTTGTCATATTTTTCTAACTCTTATATAGTCCTTAAAACTAGTTTTCAATTCGCTTAATATCAGGTCGTCTTACAAATAGTGGCTAACGTTGGTGCTATGAATAGTTGCCGATTGCGGTTTGCTTCCCTGTCCAGTTATACCGAACTTAATGCGGGCTACAAACCTCAAATAACCTGCTAAACGGCAATTATTTATGAGCACGTGTTGTGTGCAGTTTTTTATTCCGTTATTCTTTTTTTTAAATCCATTCTTTCGTGCAATATTCTCGTTATTTCAACATGATTTTCATTCACAGTTCTGTAGAATATTATGTGGCGATTTGCTTTGATACCGATTAGTTGCTTTGATATTCCTTCGTAGACTTTTCCTAAATCTGGGTTTTCCGCAATTTCTTGACAGTTAGAGATTAGTTCATTATAATATTTGTCGGCTTGATTTTCTGACCAAACCTCAAATGTATAATCCCAAATCTTTGATAAATCCTCGACCGCTTTGTTAGTCAGTTTATATTCAGCCATTCGAGTGCTTTTTCGCTTTTAAAGATTCAAGATGTTTTTTAGGGTCAAAGTCGTGAGCTATTCCACTGTCAATTCCTTCTTGGATAGCTTTTTTCAGTGCAATCACTTTACTTTCCTCTTCTTCTAAAAGTCTTAATCCTGCACGAATAACTTCGCTGACGTTTTTAAATCTTCCTTCGCTTATACTATTTTGTACAAATTGGTCAAAATAGTTTCCTAGTGATATTGATGTGTTTTTGCTCATTTGAATACTAATTTAGTTCAAAAATACCAAAAATTGGTATAATCACCAAATTTCTCAAATTGCACACAACTAGTTTATATCATAACCATAAAAGCCATTACTGAACTATGGCAGACTAATAATTAATTATATATAAACGATTTGTAATCGTTTATTAGTGTTAAACGTGTTACCATTCAGCTATAAAATAAGTTTTGCTTTTACAGGTGTGTCGATTGAAATTATCTCTATGGGGTAGGACAGTACAGTTATGGTGAATAAATAGAATGCATAGGTTAAATGCTTTGGTTACTCTTAGGATTATAAAAATAGTCTTATTTTATTAAACGTCGTTTCTTTTTATCAATAAAAAGAGATCCTCTATCTAAATAGAAATAACAAGAATGTAATTGAGAATGTCGCTGTAGCCTTAAATTATTGCGTTTAATGAAAGCAGAGTTATGTTCTATTAAGCTATGCCGAACGAAGCAATAATCATGAAAGAAAAAATGAAAGAGCTACCTCTGTATGACAAATAATCCAATGTTACAGGTCAAAAGTGAGGTTTGGTACTTATTTGCTCCGCCTAGGTACTTCTGAAGTACCTAGGCGGGGTGTTAAATAGGATTTTCATACTTAAAATATGCCTTTTAAATACTTACTTTCCCTGCCTCTGACTCTCTGTAGGTCGATTCAAGCATTAAAAAGTAGGGGAGGATAGTTCATAAGTTGGGTTTAGTGCCTTTTTGCTTCAGTTTGGTTCTTTTTAGCACCGTTAGAAGTTTCTTCTCAAGGGAGATTTCAATCAATTATTTGTATTAAATATTAGCTCTTATTTCATTTTGAAGCATAAAGTCAAGTTATTTAAACCTTCATAACGATTTAAAGTATTAACTAGATAAGGTTCTTTCTGTGGAAAAGTATGGGCTTGTGAAATAGTAAAGTATGCGATGTTGCGAAAAAAAATATGATAAAGAATGTTAATATTTATCTTTTTATAGATATCTTGCAGCACTTCGTGCCTAAAGAAGTAGTTGGACTTAGATACAAGATATACTTGTATATGATAGGTTCTATTAGTAGTTTATTAAGTTTAATTTAGTAGTTACTAGGTATTTACCTGTCAGTAACTATTTATCATGAAACATATTAAAAAAGTAAAGATGAATAAAGTTTTAGCTTATTTAGGCATGGCGTTACTTATTATTTCGTGCGCTGACCTATCTAAAAAGGAGGGTGTTAAAGTCACCAACGCCGAGGAATTACAATCTGCAATAGCAGAAGCCCAAGCGGGAACCGAAATTATAATGGCCAATGGTATTTGGGAGAATCTACAAATTGAGTTTTCAGGAAAAGGAACAGAACAAGCTCCCATCGTTTTAAAAGCAGAAACTAAGGGTGAAGTAATTATTTCGGGTAAATCATCGTTAAAATTTGGGGGCGATTACTTAAGCGTTGAAGGTTTGTACTTTAAAAATGGGTATACACCAGATGATGCTGTTGTTCGATTTAAAATTGATAATCAAAGGATCGGGTATCATTGTACACTAAGCAATTGTGTGATTGAAGATTTTTCTAATCCGGATAAACGACATAAAGATCATTGGGTTGAATTTTGGGGTCGCCATAATCAGCTTGATCATTGTTATATTGCCGGTAAAGCCAATGAGGGTCCAACCATCAGGGTTTATTTGAAAGGTAATGAGCATATGTACAATTATCATCAGATTGTAAATAATCATTTTGGTCCACGTCCAAGAAAAGGAGGTCCTAAGGCCGAAACAATCCAGTGTGGTGATAGTTATAGCTCTATGAATCCAAGTTATGCAAAAGTGGCCAATAACTTATTTGAGAGATGTAATGGTGAGGTAGAAATTATCTCTAACAAATCAAATTTTAATGAGTACCGTAATAACGTATTTTTTGAGTGTGAAGGTTCTTTGGTTTTACGTCATGGAAACTTTTGTACCATCGATGGAAACTTTTTTATAGGTAATGATAATAACGATTTTGCAGGAGGTGTTCGACTTATTAATGGTGGACACTGGATTACCAATAATTACTTCTACAAAATAAAAGGAAATGAATTCAGAAGCCCACTGGCTATCATGAATGGTGTTCCTAAGTCTCCTATGAACCGTTACAATCAGGTAACAGATGCCGTAGTAGCCTATAATACATGGGTGGATTGTCCTTCACCATGGCAAATCAGTGTGGGAGCTAATATGAGCCAGAGTGATGTATTGCCTCCTTCTGAAATTCGTTCAGCTCGTCCTACTCGTACTATTGTAGCTAATAATATTATTTTTAATCATAACCAGGATGCTTTGCCAGTGAAGGCTTATGATAAGGTTGATGGTATTTTGTTTACAAATAACCTTATTAATAACCAGGGCGAAACAAATATTCCTTATGAGGGAATTGCTTCAGCTGAGTTAAGCATGGATGAAAAAGCCCCTTGGCTATTTGTGCCTGCACAAGGACAGGATGATGTATTAAGTAATGTTTATAACGGATTTGAGTTTGATAAGATTACCAATGATATTTTTGGTAATAGCAGATTAAATGCTCCGATAATTGGTGCTGTAACTCAGGCCACTACAAATCCAGAAAGTATTTTGGATAAGAGTTTATACGGAACCGATTGGTTTACACAAAAAGTAACTGGTCAAGGAACTGAAATAAAGGTTTCTGCAGGGGAATTAAAAACTAGCTTGCTTGAGGCTAAAGAAGGAGATATTCTTGTATTAACAGATGAGCTGTATGAGTTGAATGAATCGTTGGTTATTGATAAAATCATTTCTATTCAATCAGAAGATAAAGCTAAAAAAGCAGTCATCAAATATAATGGAGCTGCACAGAGCCCTGCATTTTTAATGTATCCTAAGGGTGATTTAACCTTGGATAACGTTGTTGTTAAGGGAAGTAAAGCTCAATACGCTATGGCCACTAGGAAAATGGATATGGCTGGGCCTTATTATTTAGATATTAAAAATACAACATTCGAGGATTTTGCTTATGTGTTAAAAGCATATAAAAGTTCTTTTGCCGATTCAATTACTTTTAGAGGGTCAGAGATTTTAAATTGTGAAAATGGTATTGATTTATCTGCAGAGATTGATGATTTGGGTGACTATAATGTAGAGGTCTTAACCATTGAGAATTGTAATTTTAGCAATGTTAAAAGTAATGTGATTAATTTTTATCGTGGCGGTTATGATGAGTCAACTATTGGAGGTGTTTTTAAGTTAAATAATTGCTCATTTACTGCCTGTGGAGCTAAAGAAGCAACTGGTACTTTGGTTAAGAGTAGGGGGATTGTAAATGTTGATATTTATAATAATACCTTTAAAAACAATCAGGTAAAATTAGTAGCCTTATTGTGGGGTGCTAAAAATAATAACTACGGTGATAATATCATTGAAAATTCGGGTAAGATTGTGGTTGAAGATAATCTGAAACTGAAATTAGTGTACTAATTTTAGGGTAATAAAGTATAGTAAAAGGGGGTGTATTTAAAATGCAGCCCCTTTTTATTTGCTTTCAGGTTTTGCTTCGTAGTCTTGTCTTGCTTACTATGTTATCATGATAAATAATAATTTAAGATTGTTTGATAGCACTTCAGGTGTTTATATTATTAATTCAAGATTTTTGGGTTTGTAAAAGGCCTTGGTCCATTTGCTGAAACATTATTAAATCCGGATTAAGTAGAACTTCGTTGTAAGCATTAAAAACTAATAAAAGAAGGCTTTGTAGAGAAGCGAGACATAAGCCTTTCCATCTAAAGCAGAAGTGCTATTATGATGATTTGAAGTAAATCAATTTCATTGCGTGATATCGTGAGTTCTGCATTAAGTGAGGCCCTAAGTAGTAAAATAATGCATATTGTAGGTTAAAGTATCTCTTTTATTGTAAATTATTATGAACTATTATATGGCTTTTTAATGTTCATAGCTTGTGTTACCTGAGCCTAAAATAAGGAGTTCTGAAATAATTTTAGTACTATCGTATTTTAAAATACTATTCATATTACAGAAATTTATGTTGAATCATATTGGGTATATTTCTTATAATAATCTTGATCAGGTGCTGTTGAGCCGCTCAAAGGAAATATTAAATGACTTTTTTAAGACTGAAAGTTATACGTTTTCAGAGGATGAAGGGCAATTACTCTTTGTTGCCAGTGGAGGATCGGAACAGAATGCCGTTCAGCGAACACAAGATCATCAAAGTGTTATGCTCTTGTGTCACAGAGAAAGTAATTCGTATGCGGCGTCAATGGAAATAGCTGCCTACCTAAGAGCTCAGCAGAAGAAAGTTAGTATTATAGATGTTTTTGCCCCGGATGCCTATGAGGAATTTTTGGAGATGCGAAAGGTAAATAAAGCAGTTAACATCCTGGCTAAACAGAAAGCCGGATTAATAGGACTCGTTTCAGACTGGTTAATTACTTCAGATGTGCCCACTGCCTTAATAAAAGAGAAATTAGGCATTGAGTTCCTAAGGTTATCCTGGGATACATTGGCTGATTATCGTGACAAAGAACCATCTGCAGAATTTATGACTTACTTTTCTAATTGGCGTCATAAAAATCTGGAGGAGACCGCCAAAGTATATCATTTATTAGAAGAAGTTATTCAGGAATATCAACTGTCGGCAATTAGTGTAGAGTGTTTTTCTATGGTGATGCGCGATAAGGTTACTGCATGTTTGCCCTTAGCTGTACTAAATACAAAAAATGTGGTGGCTGCTTGTGAAGGAGATATTTGTGCAATGTTGGGCAAAATGCTGATCAGAGCTGTAAGCGATCAAATACCCTGGCAAGCTAATATTGCCGATATTCAGGATAATGTAATATTGTTTGCCCATTGCACAGCGCCTCTTCATCTGTTACAATCCTTTGTTGTGGATACTCACTTTGAAACCCATTGTGGAACGGCCATTAGAGGTAAGTTTGAAAAACAGCGTGTAGGCGTATTTCGTGTAAATAATACATTGGATAAGTATATGCTTATTGAGGGAGATATAATTAATACCCCTGATTTTGACTTTGCATGTCGTACTCAAATTCAGGTTAAAACAAATACAAAGCAAGCTGAATTATTAAAATATCAAAGTCTGGGAAATCATCAGTTGATATTTCCTGTTTGTTATATTTCACTGGTGCAGCGTTTAATGAAAACCCTGGGAATAGTTAGGGTAGAATAGTTATACCTGACCTAAATAAAAATCATGGAAGAATTTGGATTATTATTGATCGTTGTTGTTCTTATCGTTGTAATTGCTCTTAATTCTAGTATGCGAAAGTATATTTCAATGAGCAATATGAAGATGAGCTTATTGCAGTCGTCTATAGATCAGTTAAAAAGAGAGGTAAAAAGATTAACAGAACTTAAGCAGAGCGATAAAATGGCTGTTTCAACTGAATTAGCAGAGCCAGTATCGTCACCTCCTGTTGCTGAAACAATTGAAGAACCTAATAAGGAAGATATACAGGAGTCCGTTTCTGAGGAAATTATAGCTGATCCTATTGCAGATGCATTTAAAGCTCAGGGTACAGCTGTTTCAGAGTTAGTAGATAACACGGAAGCTGATTCACAAGAAGAAGCAGTGGTGGTTGACAAGCCATTAGTTGTGCATGAGCCAGAGACTTCAGCAGGCAAAACATTTTTCCAGAGATATCCTGATGTGGAAAAGTTTATTGGAGAAAACCTAATCAACAAGATAGGTATTGTTATTCTGATTTTAGGAATAGGATTTTTAGTGAAGTTTGCCATCGATAATAACTGGATTAATGAGATTGGAAGGGTAGCCATAGGCGTGCTATCGGCCGGAGCGCTGATAGGAGTGGCACACCGTATGCGTAAGGATTTTGTTTCTTTTAGTTCGGTTTTAATAGGAGGTGGATTGGCCTTATTATATTTTACAGTCTCGTATGCTTTTTATACAGAAGGCTATCCGCTGTATCAAAGGCAGGCTTTGTCATTTGCCTTGTTAATCGCCATCACTTCGTTCGCTGTCTTTTTATCTATTGCATACAACCGAATCGAAATTGCTATGCTGGCTATATTAGGAGGTTTTACTTCTCCTATGATGATATCTTCCGGGACGGGTAATTATATAGTATTGTTTACCTATATTACGTTGTTAGATATTGGTATGTTGGTACTGGCGTATTATAAAAAATGGCGTCTTGTTAATTTAGTGTCCTTTGTATTTACCGTTCTACTGTTTGGATCCTGGATTACTATGGAGCTTTTTAATGATCGATATGATGCATTTTCGGGTGCTATTTACTATGCCACAGTTTTCTATGTGATATTCTTTTTGATGAATATTATCTACAATCTAAAGCAAAAAATGTCATTTAAAGTTGCTGATATTTCTCTCTTACTTAGCAATACCTTTATCTACTTTAGTTTTATGATGATTATGCTTAGCTATGTTGGAGAAGGGGCATACAAAGGATTCTTTGCTATTTTAATGAGTGTCTTTAATTTTGGATTTGCCTATTATATTCATTCAAAACATAAAACAGATACTAATTTGTTGTATTTGTTAATAGGTCTGGTATTTACCTTTGTAACGCTGGCTATTCCTTTGCAATTAAAGGGTAATTATATTACTTTATTTTGGTCGGTTGAGAGTGTTTTACTCTTATGGTTAGGTCAAAAATCAGGTTTTAAAATTATGAAACAAGGATCAACAGCTGTTCTTGTTTTAATGCTTATCAGCCTGGTTATGGATTGGTCAGCTAACTATCAACTGTTCAATTTTATAACTTATGGTGATCATACACTGGCTTTTTTATTCAATAAAATGGTTATTACCACTCTTATTGCAGGTGCTTCCTTGGTTTCTACTTTATTTCTATTAAAAAATGAGCAGACACCATGGTTAATCAGCCTGAAGCTATACCGTATGTATGTGCTGAGTATGATTTTGCTGGTCTTTTATTTTGGGGGATTATTTGAGGTGATTTATCAAGCGCAACAGTTTTTTGTTTCACCAGCCTCAAGAACCATTAGCGTGTTTACTTTTAATAGTCTGTTTATGCTCTGCCTATTGATAGGCGCACGGCGTTTTAAAAACAAATTATTCTCAAAGGTTATAGCAGTAATCGTGGTTCTTTTTATGTTTATGCTTCTGCATGCCTTAAGTAATGTTTTTGTTCATTTCAGGGATGTTTACTTTTCAGGGAAGGAACCGTTGGGTAACTTGGTATTGTCATTCCGCTGGGTGTGTATTTTTTCTGCTTACGTCATTGCCTTTATGCTGTATAAATTATTATTTAAAATAAATGAAGGAAAGAAAGATAAGAGATATAAGCAGAATGTGAGCTTCTTTGTGTTTACTCTTATTTATCTCTTAAGTGCCGATTTAGATACCCTGGCAGTGTTGATATCGCAAAGTGATTATGTTTTAATGTACACGCAAAAAACGGGTTATGCCATATTATGGGGCTTGATTTCATTTGTTCTGCTACTGATTGGTTTGAGAAGAAAAGAACAGATATTGAGAATTTTGGGTTTAAGTCTTTTTGCTATTACTATTGCTAAGCTGTTTATATATGATATATCCAATATATCTGAAGGAGGTAAGATTTTGGCCTTTATATTGTTAGGTGTATTATTGCTTGTTGTTTCATTTATGTATCAAAAATTAAAGAAAATAGTTATTGATGAACGCAAAGAGGAGAAGACTGTTGAACATGTTAATAGACCAGAGTAATGAGTGATAAAAACAAGTTGATTATGTTTTTGGTGCTGCTTTCCGGATCTCTGTTCGGGCAGGACTTTCAATATAAGGCATCGGTTGAATCTGTTGCTGAGGATGGTTTTTATAATATATTGCTTTCGCCTGAAATTACTGCTTATATGCAAAATGGATTTAGCGATATCAGGCTATATACTAATAAAGACCGTGAAGTGCCCTATTTATTGCAGCAAGAACGGGCTTTTTTGGTGCAAGAATTTTTTGTGGAGTATGAGATATTGGAAGTCACACATTTTAAAAAGAGACGATATACCCGTATTGTCATCCATAATCCTGAAAAGAATGAAATTGATAATATAGTGTTGAGAGTTAAAAATGCAGATGTTAAAAAGAGACTTAAACTTAATGGGAGCAATAATAATCAGGATTGGTATGTGTTAAAAGATCAATATGAGTATAACTCTATCCAGAATCATCAGGGTTTGTCCGAAATAAGGGTCTTAAATTTTCCGACAAGTGCCTATGAATTTTATGAAATACTGATTGATGATTATCATGATGAACCTATTTATGTGGAGCAGGCAGGTTATTTTGATTTAGTAAAGGAGAGTGGCCAGTATACTGAATTGAAAAATATTTCATATAACTTAAAGGATACCTTAAAACAAACCATGGTAGAGGTTCCGCTTAAGGGTAATTATGTTGATAAAATAACATTCGATATTCAGGCACCAAAATATTATTATCGTGAGGCGGCGCTTATGGAGCGAGTAGTGTCGCCACGAAAAAAAATAAATTCATCATATTTTGAAAAAAATAAAGCTTTTGAACTTGTTTCAAATAGTAGTAATACGCTTTATTTAAAAAATTTCAGACAAGACACGGTCTTTATTCACATTCAAAATAACGATGATGCAGCCCTTGCTATTCAAGGTATTCACTTTTATCAATTGAATAAATATATTACAGCTGAGCTGTTGGCTAACAAAAATTATTATTTAAAGTTTGGAGATAAACAAGCTAAACAGCCGAACTACGATTTAAAGTATTTTAGTAAAAGTATACCAGAGAATATAACCACCATCGTTACAGGAGAACCTCAGCAATTATTTCAAGCCAAGAAACAACGAGGGCGGGGGAATATGATTATTCAGGATTATTGGCTGTGGATTTGCATAGTAGCAGTGGGTTTACTTCTTTTTTATATGTCGTATAAAATGATAGAGGATAATAAGAAGAAATAGTTTATTAAAGAGAAATAGTATATTTAGCCTTCAGTTAATTATAAATCTTGACTCTAAGCTATGAAAATCTTTATTACCTCCATGCTGGACTTATTTGTTCAGGCCTTAAATAAAAAAGTCCCACTTATCCTTTTTCAAAAAAGCCATTATGCTATAGCTGTGCTGTGTGTGTTTGTAATGCTGGCTTCTTGCAATCAAAAGTTCGATCCTGAAGCTTATAAAAATAAGAATCTGAGTGATGAGCAGCGGGCTGACAACCTGGTAGCACAATTGTCGCTGCAGGAGAAAATAGGACAGATACGCATTTTTCATGCAAATAAAGGGGTTGAATGGAATGAAAAGGGAGAGCCGAAGTTATCGCGCAAAGCAAAGGAATATATAGTTAATGGGATTGCTGGGATAAAAAATGCTGGAACGAGTTTACATCCCAAACAAGCGGCTGTCTTTTGTAATAGACTGCAACGCTATGTGATTGAAAATAATCGTTTTGGTATTCCTGCTATGTTTATTACCGAGTGTTATAATGGTGTTGAGGCACGTGGAAATACCGTTTTTAGCCGCCCTATTACAATGGCTTCCTCCTTTAATACTGAGCTGGTAAAAGATCTTTGGGATATTTTGGGTCGCGAGGCTCGTGCGCGTGGCTTGCATATGTGTCACTCTCCCGAGGCTGATTTGGCTAGGGATCCCCGCTTTGGCCGTATGAGTGAAACCTTTGGTGAAGATCCTTATCTGACCTCACGAATGATTGTGAGTGCAGTGCGTGGAGTACAGGGTGATGATGTAGGATTAAAAAGTACACATATAGGTGCCGTTACTAAACATTTTGCGGGCTATTCGCAGGTGGAAGGAGGTAGAAACTTTGCTTCCATGCAAATCTCTCCACGTAGCTTTATTGATGAGATATTACCTCCCTTTGAGGCGGCAGTTAAAGAAGGGAACACATTAGGTATAATGGCTTCTCATGCCGATGTAAATGGAGTGGCCAGTCATGCTAATCATGAACTGCTTTCAACCTTGTTAAAAGACACATGGGGCTTTGATGGTTATGTGGTTTCTGATGCTACCGATATAGAGCGTTTGCATCATTTTATGAAGGTAGCCGAATCGTTTGAGGATGCTGCAGAAATGGCCTTGAAAGCCGGAATGGATATTGATTTGTATGGAGATAATGGATTTGCCTTGTTGGAGGACATGGTGAATGATCAACCAGACTTATTACCCTTAATAGATGAGGCCGCAAAACGGGTGTTGCTGACTAAATTTAAACTTGGATTGTTCGATCAACCTTATGTAGATGAATCCATAGCTCAGGAAATTACCCGCTCTAAGGAGGCTCTGGATATGGCTTTGCAAGTGGATTTGGAATCGATTATCTTATTGAAAAACCAGGGAGGTTTACTTCCCTTGAAAAAAGATGCTGGGCATCATGTAGCTGTCATTGGTCCTAATGCCACAGAAAAAAATGTGCTTGAAATCAAAAAATACCTCCCTGCAACCACCACCGTGAGTTATGCTAAAGGTTGTGGTATCAGTAAACCTGTTCGAATACCAACATTATACTCGTTAGAGGAAGATTTACCATCTATTAAAGAAGCAGTGAAAATAGCCGAAAAAGCAGATGTAGTGTTGCTTTTTGTGGGAGGTGATGAGAAGACTTCAAAAGAGGCTTATTTTGTTTCCGATGAAATGGGCGATCGAGCAAGCCTTGACCCTGTGGGACAGCAGAATTTGCTGCTCACGGAGTTAAAAAATACCGGCGCAAAAATAGTGGTCGTTCTGGAGCATCGGCGAACACTGTCTATTGTGGATATTGCCAAAAAAGCGGATGCTATTATCGACTGCTGGGAGTTAGGTGAAAGGGGCGATGAGGCCATTGCCAAAATCTTGTTTGGAGAAGTGAATCCTTCGGGTAAGCTTCCGGTTACTGTTCCGCAATCAGTAGGACAATTGCCTGCTTATTATTACCAAAAACATATCAATTATAAAAAGGGTTACTTGTTTGCCGAGAATAAACCATTGTTTCCTTTTGGATACGGCTTAAGTTATACAAAATTCAGTTACGATAATTTTATCCTGTCTGATACCCTTGCTCAAGTAGGTGATACTATTAAAGTAAGTTTTGAGCTTACAAATACAGGTGATGTGGAAGGTAAAGAAGTGTGCCAGCTCTATCTTCAGGATGAATATGCTTCGGTGGAAAGACCCATAAGATCATTGATAGGGTTTCAGAAAGTAAGTTTACAACCAGGAGAATCCAGGATGATGAAATTTAGTATTGTCCCTGAAATGATGTCGTTTACAGGTATTGATATGAAAAAGAGAATAGAAGCAGGAGTTTTTCATGTGTATGTAGGAGGAAGCTCTGATACGCAATTCAAACAGAGCTATCGATTGAAGGATTGAGTGTTAATACCGATTGTATAATGAAATGAGCCTTATCTGCATTTCACTGGATAAGCTCAATCATTATTATTCCGAAATCCTTAGGAACAGGCTATCGGTAATATTCCAACATTTTAAAAGGCTTATTTCAATTTCGAAATGCTATAAGGTGTAATAGTTTACTCTACTGATATCAATAGAAAGAAGGATAAAAAATAGTGTGTTTCCAATTAAAATGATTACAACGAACATTGTTTTGCTAAAATATTAGCGTTAAACGGAAGTAAAGAATGAAAATTTTTGAGACCAAGAGATTAAATATTTGTCATGCTCAGGAGAAATATTTTAATGATTTGTTGGAAATATACAATAAGCCTGAGAATATGTGTTTTGTATCAAACGGGAAACACCAGTGGAGCAAAAAAGAACTTACTCAAAAGTATGAAAGGTTTAATACTGAGTATGAAATAGGAATAGGCATCTTCGTTGTGGAACAGAAAAGCACTGGTAAAGTCATAGGAGAAGCAGGTCTCTTTAATTCCTTCCAGAATCTTAATAAATTAGAATTAGGCTATATAATAGACTCTGCCTATTGGAGAAAAGGGTTTGGTAAAGAAATATGTGATGGACTAATGGCCTATGCTTTTGAAAAATTGCGGGCCGATACATTGATTTCAAGAATGTATGCCAGAAACATCGCCTCCGTAAAGCTTTCAGAGCAATGCGGTATGAGAAAAACAGATGTCGGTTTAGCTCCAAATGGAGATAGGTTTTTGGTATATGAAAAAAGAAGGACTAGTACGCGTGAATTAAGTAAATAGTAATGGGACATATTGTAACAGGAGTAATTGTAATTGTACTATACTATATCATTAGTGAATATTTGTCAAAGCGTTCTTTTGTTAAGGAGGCTGAAAGCGTCGCCAGTGAATTAGTATTAAATAGTGAAGCAATTTTTTTTAACGTATCCTCTAGGGAGAATACCTTATATTATATTTTTGACTCCGGGTTAAAAGAATTTAAATCAATCAATGGCCAGTATTCAAATTTATTGATTAATGAGTTAAATTACGCTAATCAGTTTAGATTTAAACAGTTGTTGTTAAACGTATCAGAAAATTTGCTTAGTGATAAGGAGTTCTTTATTCACAATCAAACAAAGCATCTGCTATTTTCATTTCAAACAAATGAAGGAACTGTTAAGCTACTTCTTCTGGTGAGAAATTATGAGAGTCTGGATAGTTTATTGCAAAAGAAAAAAAGAAAATGAACCAGTCAACTTCACTATGTATAAGATGATTTAAGACCTGTAGGTTTAGTTTAAATCAGGAGCTTGGTATTCATCATAGAGCTAATGAGTTATTCCGGTTTGCTTGTTTATTATTCTATCTGAATGCTTTTGATGACCTCAAATCCTAAAATTCCTTTTTTAATCTTATAAGTAATTAGGCTATGGTCCAGCACTTTTTCTCCGATCACAAACATACGTATGCCCGGATATTCGAGGTAGGCATTTTCTTCAAGGATGATAGTCGTAAATATGGGTGAGGGATTATGGTAGCTGTAGGTGTATCTGTAGCTTTCTGTTTTGGGAGAGAAAGCACATAGGTAATTTGTTAGAAATACAAGGCTAATTATACCTGGAGAGCAGCCCAAGCGGATCAAGTATTTATAAAAACGGCTGTATATTTTTGTGGTGAGCAAATACCCAGTTATCATAGCGCATCCATAGATGATAGATACCCACTGGAGCTTTATCAGCGTATTAAGTGTTACCTGAAAAAATATGTAAATATTAAATACACAAAAAAGTATGAGGTATAAGGCTTTGGTATGTATGGTGATCTTGTCTTTTTTATAGAGAGTTTCTATATTCAGATTACTAAATGTTTGTACAAAAAAACGGAACCACAATGGAGAGGTAGGTAACACAATGATAGCGAAAAATATGAGTGAGATGGGACCGTACTGCATGTAACTAAATACCGGTAAACCAATAAAGAACAATAGGCCCACAATGGTACCAAAAAAATCAGCTATTACGTTTAATACTTCGGTGGTTTTGTAGATATCCGATTTTAAATAGGCTTCATATTTCATTTGTGCATAGGCTCGGGCTCTCTCTCTTGCCTTTTGGCGCTCTTGCTGTTCCCATTCCTGTTGATAGGCGGCCTGTTTTTGTGCCTGTTCTCGGGCTCTTTTAATATGGTTTGCTGCCTTTCCACTTGTGCGTAGCAAAAACTCATAGGCTTCGTTAATTAAAATAAATTGTTCCTTAGCATCACTGGCTTTGTTAATATCAGGATGAAATAGCTTGGCCTTTCGGCGATAAGCCTTTTTTATTTGTTCGCGTGTGGCATTAGGTGTTAGGCCAAGTATTTGATAGTAATTGTTCATGAGCATCCCGATATTTGACGCAGTATCTGCCTCAGCTTTTTGCTAAACTACATAAATATATTCAATAGATGAGACTTAGGAAAAGATTAACTTTTTAATTATCTTTGCCAAGCATTAATTTAAGACAGTTCGCTTACGCCATCCTGTCTATAAACAAAACCAGGGTAGAATATGAAATGCTTTTCATTAGTACATTTCTGTACGCTTATTCTGCTGGTTCTTGTTTAGTATATTTATGCTGTTGGCCAATTTATTGTGGCTTTTAGCATTGATAGGATAGCTTTGGGTTAAACATAAGCTTGTTCTTTGTCATTCGATGGAATGTCTAAGAATAATTGATGCATTGGTATCGAAAATAAAAACAAAAAGCTAAAGGTGAATTGCCAATAGAAAAAAGAGGTAAACGAATGAAAGCAGTAGTATTATTATCGGGCGGATTAGATTCTGCCGTAGCCTTATATTTAGCCAAGAGCCAATTCGATGAAGTTCATGCTTTATCGTTTAATTATGGCCAGCGCCATGAAACAGAATTAAATCATGCCAAAGCTATTGCTGAAAAGGCAGGCGTGGCAGCCCATAAAATTGTAAGTCTTAATTTGGGTGACTTTGGAGGTTCTTCGCTTACAGATAAAAGTATGGATGTTGAAGATGGAGATGTGTCACGTACCGATATTCCTGTGACTTATGTGCCGGCCCGTAATATGGTTTTTCTCTCCATCGCCGCTTCTTATGCCGAAAGTATTGAGGCTCAACATATTTTTATAGGAGTAAGTCAGGTTGACTATTCGGGATATGTGGATTGTCGTCAGGAATTTATTGATGCCATGGAGCTGGCTATCAATAAGGGTACCGTTATGGGCGCAGCAAATAATAAGCCCATTAAAATACATGCCCCTTTTGTTAATAAAACCAAAGCTGAAGAAATTAAGCTAGGTATGGAGTTGGGCGTGGATTTTGGTTTAACCTGGTCGTGTTATCGTGGTGGAGATAAGCCTTGTGGAACATGTGACAGTTGCTTGCTTAGGGCAAAAGCCTTTGCCGAGGCAGGATATGAAGATGCTGCACTGGATAAATAGATAAAGGTTATTGGTTGAGGAAAAATTGGTTTTACCTGAGCTTAATATAGGTAAGCAAGCCCATTTAATATAGAAGAAGATGTTTGTAGAGGATAAAATGATAGAAGCAAAAGAGTCACAAACGAATATAACAAATGCCCAATTGGTTTTGGTAGGAGAGGGAGTATTCCCTATTATCAAAGACCATGAGGGTAAGGCAATAGCTGAGAGTCCGAATACGGGTATCGATGTGGCAGGAACCATTCAGGGAGAAGGTAAACTGGCAGGTACCCCTTCTTTATTTATCCGTTTGGCTAGTTGCAACCTACGTTGTATTTGGCAAATGGAAGATGGTCGCCTCTGTCGCTGTGATACTTCTTATGCCTCATTTCATCCTGATGATAAAAAAGCATGGGATGTTAACGATATTGTAGCATTGGTAAAACATAATATTGGTAATATGCAGCATGTGGTGATTACTGGTGGGGAACCATTATTGCAGAAAAAAGGGCTTGCTGCCTTATGTAAGCAGATAAAACTGCAGTTGGGTCTCCATATTACCATTGAAACCAATGGGACTATTTTCGATAAGGAGGTTGCTAGTTGGGTTGATTTGTTTAGTATATCACCTAAACTAAGTAATTCTGTCCCTTCACCGGAAAAGCTAAAATTGTATAACGAAGAGGAAACAGGTGCTTCCAGATATCATCATGAGATTAGGAGAAATATTGAGGTTTTACAGAGTTATATCTACTTTGCCAATACTATGGGTAAAGATTTTCAATTGAAATTTGTGGTAGGTAAATATAGCGATGCAGTAGAAATAAAAAAGGATTACCTCGAATTATTACTTGCATATAATCTGGGAGATGTGATGTTAATGCCTTTGGGTGCAACAAAAGAACAAATCGAAAAATCAAACCCTATTGTCCTTAAGCTGTGCTTAGAGAATGGTTGGAAATTTTCTCCCAGAATTCATATTGATATTTTTGGCTCAAAAATGGGTGTATAGTGCCAATGTATACTCCTGTAAATAGTGAGTGTAATTTTTTTTAAAAAACTTATTTTGTGAATGGGCTAATTATTGCCTGAATGCATTAATAAATCAATATTACAATGAACCTGATAGAAGGAAAAGTTCTCGGTAAACAAATCAGTCATCCTCGTGAATATGCTCCTGAAATATTAGTGGCAGTTCCACGGCACTTAAACCGGGAACAATATCAGTTACAAGAGGATGAATTACCATTTGTAGGGGTAGATGCCTGGCACGCCTATGAACTTGGCTTTTTAACAGAAAAGGGATTGCCGGTCACTGGAGTTTTAAAGTTCGTTTATACCTGCAATAATAAATTTCTGGTCGAGAGT
>JBFHKL010000061.1:0-17236 GCA_041595375.1 Saccharicrinis sp. | reverse complement strand
GAAGTCAATGGAAGGGATGATTTAAATTTAAATAAAAATGAGGGTTTCGTGTAAAGCGAAACCCTCATTGATGAAAGCATATCGATTTACAAAAGAAGCTTATAATGCTAAATAATACAATTCTAGGTGTCGATATTGGTGGCACCAATATAAAGGCAGGGTTAATAAGGGATAAAAAAATTATTAAAAAGAGTAAAAATCCAACAGGAGCCCAACGAAATAAGGAAGAAATTCTTAAAACCTTGTTTGATACTATTGATGAGGTCATGAGCCCTGATGTGCAATCTATTGGGATTGGCGTTCCGGGTTTACTGGATTTAAAGAAGGGACAGTTACAGAATATTTCAAATATTCCAGCTTGGAAATATTTGCCCTTGAGAGATTTGGTGAAGGAGAGATATAATATTGATGTTTTTGTGAATAACGATGCCAATTGTTTGGCACTTGGTGAAAAACATTTTGGAAAAGGTCAGGATGTAGACAATATGATAGCTATTGCACTGGGAACAGGAGTGGGTAGTGGTATTGTTTTAAATAATAAACTGGTTACCGGATTATTTGGCGGAGCTGGTGAAATAGGTTGTATCCCTTTTCAGGGTAAAAACTTTGAGTATTTCTGCAGTAGTAATTATTTTATTGAAAAATATCAGTCTACTGGAGAAATCTTATTTGATCTGGCCAATAATAATGATGCTCGTGCTTTGGAGGCATTCAATGATTTCGGTCGAAATTTAGGTAAGTTGATTCATACCATTTTGTACTTTATAGCACCCGAAAAAATCGTTTTGGGCGGATCTATTAGTAATGCCTTTACATTTTTTAAAGAGGCCATGATGCAGGAAGTTAATGAATTTCCTTTTGAAGTAGTGAGAGATAGTATAGTTATTGAAAAATCAGATTTATCTGAAATTGCCATATTAGGTGCGGCTGCACAATATTACAATTCTATGGCTACCTCCAATATGGAAGTGATACTATAATTTATACGATTAAAATATAAGTGTGTAATTCAGGGTTTTATAGATCTTAAAATCCTGAATTATTTACAATATTTATCTATATATTGTTTTACAGGAGCATAGCCAAGTTTTAGTGCTTGTTGCCAATCTGTGCAGGCTTTATCCTTGTTCCCTTTTCTAAATAAACATACCCCTCGTCCACAAAGTGCCGCCGTAAAGTCAGGTTTTAATTTGAGAGCATAATTGAAATCAGCTAAAGCACCATCTTCCATATTCATAGATAGAAAGCAATTGCCTCGGTTCAGGTAATAATAGTGCACTAAATAAAAATCTTCCCCATTTCTTCTGGCATAATTCATGGCATTAGTATATTCCAGTATGGCTTCCGGGAGCATGGATTGGAAACGTAATAACTCTGCATAATAGAAGCATAGCTCGTCATCGTCATTAAAAATTTGTTTTCCCTTGTATATGACTGTTGCGATGGTTTCAGTATAGCTTTTTTCTGCTAACCAAAGCTGATAAATTAATAAATACGACTCACGCAGGACCGAATCAACAGAGATAGATTCGAGTAGTCTATCCAAGGCGGTTTTAACCCTATTCTCATTCAAAAACTTTTCAGCTTCTTTATTGAGTTCTATGGCTAAATTCCTATCGTCAATATCAACCTCGTAAAAGGTTTGACCATGTAGATTGAAAGATAGTGTGATATATATTAATAGTAAAACAAAGCGCATCTTATTTTCTTTTAGCTTGTTTTAATTTAATGTATGTGCTCTATGAAGTCAATGAAATATGCTGATTTTAGTAAGTAAATATATCACTAGTGCATTTTTGTTTTTGTTACATATTGGTTATTAAGGCTTTGTAAATGCGTGTGCTATTGGGTGAATTTAATGCCTTGCAATCTTATTATTGGTTTTAGGGTGCTTTATAAAGAGCTACTGATAGATATCTACTTCGTAAAGATCTACCTCTTTAGTCTTGCCTGTTAGTTTTACTCTGTCTACTAAATTTATTTGATAACCATTTTGTTGACTGGCTAGCTTTTGGGCAATATTTTCGGTTACTAAAACAGGTTTTTTATAATGTTTGCATTGCTTTTGTATACGTGCAGCAGTATTGAGTACATCGCCATGGAAAGCCATTTCTGTTTTTATTTCACCTACTTCGGCCAACATTACTCTTCCGGCATTATAGGACGCTGAAAAAATAGGAATTAAACCATATTTCTTTTCAAAATACGCCTTGTTTTCGTTTAACTCCTGAGTAAATAAAAAGAAAAAGTCTATTGCTTTTTTGTAGTTGTATACTTTTGAGGCCTTCCAGGTAACCACAACTTCATCCCCAATAAACTGATATACTCTGCCCGAAGTCATTAGAAGGGGGTTTGATAGGATACGAAAACAATCCTGAATAAAATAACTGTACTTTTTATGCCCAAGTTTTTCGGCGAAAGTGGTTGAAGACTGTAAGTCAAGAAACATAAAAATTAAATTTTCTTCTCTTGGTTTTTTATAATAGCCAATCATTATTTTGCCTAGTCTGGTAAAACCAATCTGCCGAAAGAGTGTGGTTAATAACTGATATACATAACTGCCAATGAGCATTGTTATGAAAAAGAATAGCATGGTTGAATTAATAAGAAAATCGCCTATGTCTTTATGCATAACCGTTTCTTTGTCGAAGGTATAGCGTGCCATGCCTAATAGCGTGCTAAGGATCAAAAAAGAAAAAATATCTAATATGATTATTGCTAAGGTTACCTGATTAACCTTATATCTTTTTAATAACCCAGGGTAAATGTAAAATCGAATACACCAGCTTATAATGGCAAATGCAGAGATAATGATGCTTCCCGTAAACACCTTTTCATGCATAAAAATCATCCCTTTGGTTAAAGCGTCTGATAAATTATCAGTCTTATAACCCAGTGAGTGTAAAAGAATAGCTAACCGGATGGTGATATTCCAATAAAATATAGCAAAAAGTAACTGAGATAAGTTAAATAACAGTTTTGAATAGGTGTATTTCTTCTTTAAAACCTGCATGAATAATGGTTTATATTAAAGAGTGCAATTATAATTAAATAAGCTATATTCAAGTTCAAAATTGCTTATTAATTGTATTGCCCTTTAGTTTTTGGCTTGATATAGCTATTTAGTCAGTTGTTAAAATTTAGATATCTTTATTGAATTATTAAATACAATAGCTCAAATAAACCTGAAAAATTATTGATATAGAGGAATATATCAGGTAGGATTAGAAGTAAAATTATTTGAGAGCTATTTGTTTAGCGATAGGAATAAGGCGACGGACTATAATTTTGACCCATCAGACAGCTCTGTAAAAGGCCTATAAACAGAACGATGATTGTAATTTGGGGTTACATATGGCAAATAAATATATAAACACATGAAATATTTTATTCTTCTTATCATTCTTTTTATTCATTTAACCGTATTTGGAGAAAGAAAAGGGGTGTTAATATTTCATTCTTATCATTCAGGTTTAGAGTGGACAGATAACATTAATCAGGGAATTCATCGGGCATTTATCCCTACCAAAGACAGTGTAGAGCTTTTTTTTGAATATCTGGATAGGAAGCGAAATCTGGGTGAGGACTATTATGCTCAATTGGAAGAGTTATATAAAAACAAGATTCGAAATATTCAGTATGACGTGATTGTTGCTTGCGATAATGATGCCTTAAATTTTGTAATCAAACACAGAAACGATCATTTTAGAGATATTCCTATTGTTTTTTGCGGAATAAACAACTTTAATGAGCAAATGCTTCAGGGGCAGGAAAATATTACAGGGATAGAAGAAAACCCAGACTTTGAGGCTACTCTTTCTTTGATTTCTAAGTTCCATCCTCAGGTTTCAGAGCTTTATATTATCAATGATGATAAAACAACTACTGCCAAAGAAAATAAGAAGCTATTGGTAAGTATTGAACAAGAATTTAAGGGTAAATTGGCGTTTCATTACTGGGAAAATTATAGTGCACAAGAAATTCGTTTCAAACTCAGACAGCTGAAGAATAATAGTGCCGTATTGCTGGCAACATATAATAAAGACGATCAGGGTAATTTTATCTCATACAAGCAAAACAGGGAGTTTATTCCTGAGGATTATTCAATTCCGGTTTATTGCCCATGGGATTTTTTTATGGGAGGAGCTGTTATTGGTGGAAAAATAATAAGTGGAGAAGATCAAGGGTATCGGGCAGGAGTGATCACCTTAAGGATTTTAAGAGGAGAAGAAGCTGATCAGATTCCTATTGTTCAAAGTAGCCTTAGTAAATATACCTTTTCTTATCCCATGCTTAAAAAATTTCAAATAAAAGAAAGTGATTTGCCTTCTTCGTCCATTATTTTAAACAAACCTCAGAGTTTTTATACCATCAATAAACAAATTATCTTTCTTGTTATTGCTATTCTGTTTGCATCGGTTTTTATTATTTTCATCTTATCCAACGCAATTATCCGAACCTTAAGAGCTGAAAAATTATTAATTGAAAAACAAGAGGTTTTACAAAAAAAATATCTGTTTGAAAAAATGAATGCACGTATTGTTTCCTTATTAAATTCTACCAATGATATTTCTTTGGTTATCAATGGAATTTTGCAGGAGATAAGTGTTAATTATAGCCTGGCAAAGGTCACATTGTTTAGTCTTTCGGGTCACAAAACAGTTAAAAAGGTAATTGGTTGTGCAACATCAGAACAGGGACAGCATATACGAACGTTACAAGAAAATGAGTTTCATTATTTAGATAATTTTATTAGAATAATAGAAAGAGAGGACTTATTTATAACGACTAATTTGGCAAATTTAACGAATGAAGAAAGGCTTTTTTTTGAAAATTGTCAAATTGAAACATTCGCTTTATTTCCCATCAGATTTGAAAAAGATATGTTTGGAATGGTAGCGTTGGCCAACGATAAATACTATAGTTGGGATGAGAATAAGATTGAAGAAATATTAACTCTTATGCGGCTGATATCAAATGCTTGGGAACGTAATGTTCAAATGAATAAGCGCCTCGTTGCGGAACAACAAAATGTAAAAGCAACGCAAATGATTGCCCAAGCATCGCGCCTTGCATCTATAGGTGTGATGGCATCGGGTATAACGCACGAAATAAATCAACCTTTAAATGCTTTGCGCATAACGGTTGATGGCCTTCGTTTTTGGGATAGGAGAAATACCGGAAATTTACCGGGTATTGTTAAAAATAAAATCGAAACGCTTTCCAGAGGAGTTGATCGGATTGACCAGATCATAAAGCACATGCGTAATTTCTGGGTTGCTCCCTATGAAGCAGATGTAAGGGAGCAAATTGATCTAAATAAGGCTGTTATAAATGCCTATTCTCTTATTGAAAGGCAGATTAAAGATCAAGGTATTGGATGTGAATTATCCATCCCAGAAGAAGTGGTATGGGTTCATGCAAATTTCATACAGATTGAACAAATTATTGTTAATTTAGCCGTCAATGCATTTCAGGCCTTTGAAAACAAGGATGAAGCAAATAAAATGATTAAAATAGCTATTCAGAATAATCAAAATAGTGCAACCATCATAGTAGAGGATAATGCTTCAGGTATTGATCCTTCTGTGGGCGATAAAATATACGATCCGTTTTATTCTACTAAGAAAGAAGGAGAAGGAACTGGATTTGGATTGGCTCTGGTAAAGACTTTTGTTGACAAGGTAAATGGTGAAATTTATTATAGGAATAATCAAGAAGGTGGCGTTTCTTTTTTTATTTCCTTATTCAAATCTTAATAATTTAGTGTATTGTGAGAATTTTAGTGGTTGATGACGATGATTTAAGTCGGGAGTCGGTAGAGCAATTTTTATCGGAACAAATGAACTATGATATAGTTACTGCCTCAAATGGTGAGGATGCATTACGTTTATTTGAGAAAGATCCCACTCCTGTTGTTATTACGGATATGAAAATGGCAGGCCTATCTGGTATTGATTTACTGAAGCAAATAAAAGAGATAAAGCCTCAAACCGAAGTGATTATTATGACCGGTTTTGGTAATATGAAATCTTCGATAGAAGCACTTCGCTACGGTGCTACAGATTATTTATTGAAACCTGTAAATATTGAAGAATTAGCACTGACACTTGAAAGAATAGAAAACTACCATAAACTACAAAAAGAAAATACTGCACTAAAAAATTCTCTTCGTTATAAAGAAGCAGAAGCTAAAGAAAAAAATGAACAAATACGGGCTATGCGCTCTACTTTGCAACAAATCAATCAGGTGGGTGCTTTTGGTGTTTTCTCAACGGCCATGCAGCATATCGTTTCCTTGTGTTATAATTATCATGAAGAGAGAGATGTGCCTGTGTTAATTCAGGGAGAAACAGGCACAGGTAAGGAGGTTATTGCCAATTTGATTCATAAAGGGAAAAGTGATGATTGTGATGCGCCCTTTGTGCCTGTGAATTGTGCTGCTATTGCTCCGCATTTATTTGAAAGCGAATTGTTTGGGTATGCTGAAGGTGCTTTTACCGGAGCAAAAAAAAATGGTTCGGCCGGAAAATTTGAACTGGCTCAGGGGGGTACCATATTTCTGGATGAAATAGGGGAGCTTCCCATGGAATTTCAACCTAAATTATTACGTGCACTGCAAGAAAGAGAAATTTATAGGGTTGGGGGTGATAAGCTGATTAAACTTGATGTTCGGTTTATTTTTGCTACTAACAGGGATTTAAAAGCTATGATTGAAAAACAAATGTTTCGAGGCGACCTGTATTTTCGAATCAACCTGGGGCAAATTTCTATTCCTCCATTATGTCAACGCAAAGATGATATTGTTCCTCTGGCCCAAATGTTTCTCGAGAAATATGCTAAAAAACGAAAAAAAGCTTTTATGTTTATCTCAGAAGAAGCGCGCGATATTTTAACATCATATAGCTGGCCGGGTAATGTACGTGAATTGCAAAATACAATTGAAAGAGTTGTTTTGTTGTATAATAACCAGATTTTAGCTGGGGAGTATATTGCTTATCTTTTAAATGATAAAGGCCATATGGATACGTTGACCCCTGTAAATAGCTTAAAAAATGGAAATGTTAACCTACCGGATGACTTTTTGTATCTTGAAGATCTGGAGAGGGAAATAGTTGCCAAGGCTCTTAAGAAGTTTGATAATAATAAAACCCGTGTAGCTGATTATCTGGGAATATCAAGGAGTGCATTAAGAAGTCGCCTAAATAAATTATAAGCTTAGATACATTCATTAATAGTAAGCTATACCTTTTAAAATGCTTATGCGTTTTCTTCTGGCTATAATGATGTTTTTTTAGATCTAATATTTTTCCATGAGATATTCATTATCAATCTATCTTGCTTTTGTTGAAGAGGTGTGCCAAATTGAACACATGTGCCAAACTGAACGTTTCATTTGGCAATAGTGGTTCATATTGAACATTTATTCCCCTTTGTATATGCCTTAAAGAGAGATGGTGATTAATATTTAAGATACTATAAATAAGATAGTTGTAGTTTGTTTTTTACTTTTAATCCATGCTGCTAATACATTGGCATACCTATTGCTTTAAAAGGAATAACATTAAAACTTTTAGATATGAATTTTTGGGTATTATAACAAGTTGAAGTAAGTACAAAGAATTAAAAAACAATATTTCGTTAAGGAAAAGAATTAGGGTTAGGTTAGGTAGGTAGAGACAATTTTTTTGTCTCTGATTAAACTGTCAAGGTGTGAACTTGACAGTTTTTTTTGTCCTTATTTTTAGGATAAAAGTAGGTAGCTTTTGCGATGAGTTAAGAAGCTACAGGTTGATATTAAATTTTAATCCTGCCATAATCCATCTCCCCGGTTGATAAAGCTGACCTATATCTGTATATTTTTTATCGAAAAGATTAGTCGCTTCGGCATAAATAGTATAAGAAGGTTTATTCCAGCTTAATTTAAAATCAGCCACCCAAAAGGGGGTGTATTCCTTTGTTGTTGTTATTGCTGTTGTACTATCGTACTCGTCATAATCGCCTACTCTATCCTGATATTGAGCTGTCCAGGATGCACTCAGCGAAGAAACAATTTTGTGTTGCAATGTTCCCGAAAACTTGTGTTTTAAATAGTCGAACACATAAAGAGAATTATATCCCTCGGGTATTGATTTATTCTGATTCAACCATGAATAGGTCAGGTTCATGTGTTGTAAAATATCCTGTCTTTTTATTAACTTCTTAAAGTCCAGTTTGATAACTGTTTCAATGCCTACTGTATTAATCTCATTGATGTTAGAGGTGGTCCATTTATCATCAGATGAAGCATCAGATGCTTTTCCCCAATCGATCATATTTTTTCCCATTCTGTAAAAGGTAGATGCCTCGACACTTATCCCATCATGGGTTCTATATTTAATTCCTCCTTCAATAGTCGTTGCCTCTTCAGGTTCCAGATCTTCATTTCCTTCTGATATAGTACTGGAATAAAATAAATCAGTAAAGGTGGGCATGCGAAGGGATTTATTTACACTTCCGTATATCTTTAATCCATTGGTTAGCCAGTAGCTGATGTCGGCTCCTGGAAAGATATCAAATCCCCAACCTAAATCAGAATTTAAGTTAGCCATCAGCCCTGCCGAGAACGATAATTTATTGAAGGTAATACTATGTTCTATAAAGAAGGAACTATTTGTGCGGCTGTATTTCTTGGTAAAAAAACCGTCTTCCTCACCTGGGGCAGATATAGTATCTGACATATCTATACCTAATACGTTACTCCATACACTTTCTGAACGGATATCAGCACCGATAGCTGTTTTTCCAAATGATGAACTAATAATTGCATTGGTATTTATACCTACTACATCTGTTAAATGGTAATTGTGATTGGTATACCACGAAGCAGCATCTTCGTAATTACGGTATAATTCAAAACGGTCCTGATGACGACGCCAGTAAACAGAAGATTTTAATGGGTTTTTGGTTTTTGAAGAGAGACTTAAACTGGCAAAGGTAGTTCTTGTTTGCTCATATTGGTTAGGATATTGGGCCGTATAAAAGGAGTTAGCTCCAAAACCTTTATTGGTATAACCCACCTGCAACTCAATATGTTCTTTATCTAGATCGAGCTGTCCCTGGTAGTATAAATTATAAATTTCAAAGTCGGTATTGTCAATATATCCGTCGCTGGCGCTCTTATTTGCAGCAATAAAGCTTTTGAAATTATTTTTAACCACAGTTCCGTTAGCTCCTAGGTTATATAATCCATAGTCCCCGCCAGTCATAGTTCCTTTCACCTCTGATTGATCACCTATGCCCGTGATAAAATTAATAGCTCCACTAAAAGCGTTTGATCCATAGATGCGTGCTCCGGGTCCCTCCAGAATCTCAACACGTTCAATGCTTTGCATGTCTACAGGTAGGTTCAAACTATGATGACCTGTTTGTGGATCAGTAATATTGATGCCATTAAGCAATATCATCACCTGGTCAAAAGAACCACCTCTTACGCTTACATCAGACTGAACGCCTAATGGTCCACGTTGGCGAACATCAACATGTGCTACATACTCCAATAACTGATCAACACTTTGTACAGGCAGGGCTTCAATGTCCTTTTTTGAAATGACTGTAACAACCCGTCCTATCTCAGAGTATGGCGTGGGTGTTCTTCGGGCTGACACCTTAATTTCTTCGATATTGATTTTTTTGCTGATAGAAGAAGTGTCAGTTTGAGCAAAGGTTTGTGTATATCCTAAAAAAGTAAGATAAATAGCCGTTAACATCCCAATGCGGATATTTTTATGCAATGAACTGAAAATAGCATATGTAGTTCCTTGCCATTTTTTAAAGGTCGTTTGAACCTGGATTTTCAAAGTAATGTTGTTTTTCATTTTCTTATTTTTAATGGTTTTTAAATGAGCGGCAAAGCTAACAAATATTGACTAGTTATCGAATTTAGAAAGGAAATAAAAGAGAAGAAAGTCTTAATTTAAAGTTTGTATCGTATTAATTTTTATGGTGTTGAGTGTATAAATTAAAAGTGTTTTAGACACTGTTTCTTGTTCGTATTTAGCTGGTGGGTATGCATATAAATTCACCAAGGGTTAAAGGCATAAAGGTTAGTTTGCAAATATTAATAACAGTATGATAGCGTTTGGGATTAGATATTGAAAATCGATCGCGGCAGCCTGTCGTATAATATGTTGCCATTCAAAAATGAGGATTTATAGCCTTGGGATATTAGTGCTACTAAAAGCCAGGCTAAAGGGCTCCGCTTGTCGATGGAGATCAGTTTTCTGCTTCTCTAAATGTATCAGGAATCATCTTTGCTATAGATTGGGTAAAAAAGGATAAGCCTAACAAAATTATAAGGCTCCTATCTTATTTTATTGTCTTTTTATGAAATATAAGTAGCTTTATGCTTGTGATTATCTGCATTGTTTGTAGATAATCTTTAAGCATCAATGAAATACACATGCCTTAAATTATTAAGATGATGAAATCAATTCTTCTATGGTTAACCTTGTGCCTGTTTTGTGCTTCCTGCACCGAAAAAGGAAAAAATACGCAAATGATTCCGGAGAATCTGCCTGCGGCTCCAATTGCAGAAAAAAAAGACTCTTTGTTAAGTATCCATGGAGATACTCGGGTAGATCCTTATTTTTGGATGCGTTTGACAGATGAACAAAAAAATGCAGCAGTACCCGATGATCAGACGCAAAAGGTTCTGGACTACCTGAATGAAGAAAATGCATATGCTGATACCGTTATGAAAAACACTACAGCACTTCAGGAAAAATTATTTAATGAGATAGTTGGTCGTATTAAAAAGGATGATGAGTCGGTACCCTATTTTTCCAATGGTTATTGGTATTATACCCGATATGAGAAAGATAGTGAATATCCAATTCATTGCCGAAAAAAGGAGACATTAGAAAGTGAGGAAGAAATTCTGTTAAACGTTAATGAACTGGCTAAGGGGCATACCTATTATGCGGCAAGTGGGTTAACAGTAAGTAAAGATAATAAATATCTGGCTTTTGGAGAAGACACTGTTAGTCGAAGAATTTACACTATTCGTTTTAAAAATCTGGAGACAGGTGAGTTTTTAAAAGATGAAATAGTTAATGCAGAGGCAAGTGGAGCCTGGGCCAATGATAATCAAACCTATTTTTATACATCCAAGAATATGGTTTCACTACTCAGTGAAAAAATATGGCGTCATCAATTAGGATCCGAGAATTCTAGGGACGTAATGGTGTATCAAGAAAAGGATCCAGCATTTTATATTGGGGTAACAAAATCAAAATCAGATGAGTATATTGTTATTTACGAAGGAAGTACCCTGTCGAGTGATTATCATATTTTAAAGGCGGATAACCCTACGGGCAAATTTATGCAGTTTACACCTCGTGAGATTGAACTTGAATATAGTATCTATCACTTTGAGGATAAATTTTACATTGTTACCAATGACAATGCTACCAATTTTAAATTAATGGAAACACCTGAAGAAGCTACAGATATTAGCAACTGGAAAGAGGTTATTCCGAATCGTGATGATGTATTGCTGGAGGGTATTGAGGTATTTAAAAACTTTTTGGTGGTGAGTGAACGTGCCGATGCTCTTACCCGTTTGAGAATAATCAATCAACAAACTAAAGAAGAACATTATCTTGACTTTGGAGAGCCGGTTTATGTGGCTTATACCTATGGAAATCCTGAATTTGATACAGAAAATTTGCGTTATGCCTATAGTTCATTAACAACACCGGTTTCTACTATAGATTACAATATGAAGGAACAAACGAAGGAAGTGAAAAAAGTGAGCGAAGTGGTTGGAGGGCATCGTCCTGAAGAATATATTACGGAACGGCAGTGGGCTAAGACCCGAGATGGGGTAGAAGTTCCCTTGTCCATCGTATATAAAAAAGGCACTAAGCTCGATGGTACAGCTCCTTTGGTACTTTATGGCTATGGTTCCTATGGCAATACCATTGATCCTTGGTTTAGTTCTACTCGTTTAAGCCTATTAGATAGAGGTTTTGTTTATGTGATTGCCCATATCAGAGGGAGTCAGGCTATGGGGCGTCAGTGGTACGACAATGGTAAAATGATGAATAAAATGAATACCTTCAATGATTATATTGATTGTAGTCTATATCTGATTGATAATAAATACACATCGTCAAAGCATTTATATGCCATGGGGGGCAGTGCCGGAGGTTTGCTCATGGGAGCCATAGTAAATATGCGGCCAGATTTATATCGAGGTGTGATAGCTCAGGTTCCGTTTGTTGATGTTGTATCTACCATGTTGGATGAAACAATACCTTTAACTACCAATGAATTTGACGAGTGGGGCAATCCTAAAAACAAAGCATCATACGATTATATGATGAAGTATTCACCTTATGATAATGTGAAAGCACAGGATTATCCTAACATGTTAATTACAACCGGCTTGTTTGACTCGCAGGTGCAATATTGGGAACCCGCTAAATGGCTGGCGAAACTTCGTGCTGCCAAAACGGATAAAAACCTACTGATTATGCATACTAATATGGAAGCCGGACATGGTGGTGCTTCCGGCAGGTTTAAGCAATATAAAGAGACTGCATTAGAATATAGTTTTATGTTTATGCTCGAAGGAATTAACGAGTGATTTTGATTATTTGATACACAGCGGATGCCATAAAGTAAGCTTATTGGTTATCTGCTGTGTAAAATGTTTATTTCAAAGTAATCTTTCCACAAAAAAGTAAATCAAAATCTTCATTCATTAATTTCCAGTAATAAAGTCCGCTCTTTTGAAGTTTGACGGGAGTATAGTCAGATGCGTTGGTTTCTGTTTCGAATAATTTCTCACCTTTATTATTTAAAAATTCAAGGGTTAGCAATTGGTTTGCTTCATTATTCCATTGTAAATGCACTTCTCCTTTTTTCCCATTTATATGAGTCGGAGATAGAATTTCTATTTCATCCCCCCGCAACGAACCGCTTTGGTAGCGTTGACATAATTTTTCAAGTTCTGGATTTGTGGTATAGGCTATTTGCAGTGTTTCTGGTGCTTGCCTAATTTGAGGAGAATATTTTGTTATCTGCGCTTTTTTATGAGTTGTTTTTTCCAACTGCCTGGCCGTATCATTGCTGGTGATAGCAGATACTTGTTTGTTACTCTCTAAATCAATCTGAGTGATATGATCAGGAGTTTCTATCGATTCGATAACTTCGTTCCAGGCAACTGGCTTTGGCGAAACAGAATTAAAAAAAATATTGATAAAATAATAAGCAGATATAATAAGAGCTATAGAAGCAGCTATTGAAAACCAGTGTATTTTTTTTGCTTTTTTATCCCAGGAAGATAGAATGATGGGTTTGTCGGTATTGTTATTTATGTCATCAATCGTATGGGCAACCATTAAAACTCTTTGAGAGCATAGGGTGCAGTTCTTTACGTGTGCTCGTATTTTATGTGCCAGTTCATTGGTTGTCCCACTCGTTAGATGTTCTGCATAAAGAGCAGTTTGCTCATCTGTTAAGTGAATTGTCCCCTTTGTTTTCATTGCTATGGATGTGTTTATTTATGCTGCGTAGATTGTGATAATATTCATATAAAATTTGTGCACTCTCTTTATTATAATGAGCCCTGTTAAATGGGCCATTTAGCCTGGTGATTATTTGTTCAATTGTTTTGTTTAACCACATGCGTACAGCATCGGGTTTTATGTCCTTGTCTTCTGCTTCTTTTACCACATAAGCTAGAGTTTTGAAAATATCGCCCTTGTTTTTTAAATTAATTTGTTGGAATAAAGTATCTAATTCTTTTGTTTTATATTTTTTGTCGTAAGATTCTAAATCTTTTTCAATCAATGATAGTTGATAAAAAAAAGCCATAAATAAGCGCACTTTAAATCTTTCATCATCATACAATTGAATAATGCGATGAAGAAGTTTTGTTTCATCATTAATCACCAGTTTGTCAATTGTAGCGCTAGGTCTAGTGCTTTCCTGCTTATATTCAGTGTCGTGTTGACAATGCCATTTTTTACTTTCTTTACGGATTTCTTCGCAACACATCCTGTTTAAAATAGCAATGCAGTAAGTGGTTATTTTAGCAGTTCCTTTATAAGCTTTTGCAATAGCCTTACGCTTAACCAGAAACTTTTCAATCATGGCCATTTTTATGTCATCCTTCTCTTTTAAAGGAATTGAACCTGCATATGTATAATTTGATACAACTTTATCAGCCAATAAAAGTAGTTGTTCATCTGAAATTAAATTTAATTGTTTATCTGTTTTTAATAATTCTTTTACAATAGACATGTAGATCAATTGGATTTAAGTTGTCCAAAAGTGTTGAGAATTATTTTATTTTGCAAATCATCGATGATCACTTTTTTAAGTGATTGTTTTTTTTATTGGTTGCAGTGAAAGAATGTATTCGAAAAAATGATTAAATATGTATTAAATGAGCCGGCTTTATATCCGGCTCATGATTTGATTTTTAGTTTAAGGTTTAAGGTAGGAAAATATAACAAAATGATCATTAAGGAATGAATATTTTCCCAGTTTCTTTATTGATTAAATACCATTCTGTGGAAATAGCATTATGATCGTCCCATACATGTATTTTATTGCCGTTATTGTCGTTTTTATTCTCCTCTAAACATAAAACTCCGCCAGTTCGTGGGCAAATCTTAAACCTTCCTCCACCAAGATGTTTAAAAAAGAAATCTTGTCCTTGGCCAGTATTTATAGTCCAGGAATGCGCAGGTGTGCCCTTAACGGCTTTTCCAGCTTTTAAATCAACAGCTAAATCGGCACCTAATCTTTTGCCGCCACAAAACAATTTATAATATCCTGTTTCTCTATTTTTTTTGATGTAGAATAACTTATTAGAGTTTGTATCTTTGGTATAAATTCCTAATTGATTACCTTTTCTATAATACTCTGATTCTTTGCCAGGTAATTCCATAAATCCTTTGTTAGATCGCTTATAGCTCATGGCTGATTGCACATAATATGTTCCATTAGGTACTGCTGTTCCATGTAATTTAGCAGGGGCAGTTACTGTATTTTTTACCGGAAGAATTGGTTTTTTTGTTGCAGCATCTAAAATATACCATTCCGAATGTAGGTCTTTGTTGTCGCTCCACAACTGAACATTATTTCCGTTTTTTGATGAATTAGGGGTTTGAAGGTTTACAATCTTTCCGTCTTTAGTGTAAATTTTATATCTACCATCGCCTAGGTGTTTAAATAAGAACATCTGGCTTTCAGTTCCATTTTTTTCCCAAATTTGTATATTAGATCCATTGCTAAATTTTCCTCCGGAAACATCTATCCGGGCATTGGGATTTTCTCCAATAGTTATTTCATACCATCCTTTACGTGAAGAGTTAAGGAGGGTAAATCGTTTTGTTTCAGCTCCGTCTAAGCTCCATATTCTTATATTATCTCCTTTGGAAGCCAATGCCCCTCCACCTGGTTTTTCCCAAAATCCTTCATTGTTGCGTCCAAAACTCACTGCTGATTGGATGAGTACTTTTTTCCCAGTAGGTAACACTGCACCCATTGAGGGTTGTGCATTTGTCGATGAAAACATCAATAATGCAATCGCAGTCATTAAAACAGTCTTTAAAATTTTCATAATTAATGAAATTTATATTAAGTAAATAATTTATTCGTCGTTATTCAGCTTTAGTTCTTATCGCTTTTTGGTCTGTATTTGCCAAGTGCTGATATCATAGTAAAAGAGGAATTATCTGTTCTTCTGTTGAATTGCGTATGTGAAATTTTATTATTCATTTTTTACAAAGAAAAATAAGTTTTCATGAGGGATTCATCTGACCTTATAAAGAAAGTATAAGCAGATAAAATGCTTAATCATGATAATATTGGCATTTGTCGGCATCTTGTTTTATGAGAATACCGACATTTAATAAGTTTTTAAAAAAAAACATATAATTGATTGATTTAAAAATTATATGTTGGTAAGGGGTACCTAAAAAACACTAATACAATCCCAGGTTTTTCTTAGGTCTGTATTTTCACTTATTTTTTCACCTAATGAACCGTCTTCATTAATTGCATAAGTTTTTGAAATCCCTCTTGCTTTATCATAGAACAACATAAATGTTTTTTGTTTAAGGGTATATGCAGTTACTATATTCCAGGATGGATTAATATTTTTTTCAAAAGCCTTTTCTCCTAATTTTCCTTCAGGGCTAAGTACATATGTTTTAAACATCCCTGTTGTATTGTCAAAAAATGAGATTAAGTTAATTCCGTTTAGAAGATAAGTGTGAATATGGCTCCATTTTTTACTTATTTGAGTCCTGTCGTCAACTTTATGGTTTAAAATGCCATCATTTATTTGGTAAGTTTTTATAGCGCCATCTGTTTTGTTATAAAACATCAGGTATGAACCCATTCCCGATTCAAACGAAACTATAGAATTCCAGTCTTTACTTAATGAGGTTTTTTCGCAGGTTTTTTCACCAAGTGTACCTTCTTTAGTTAGCTTATATATTTTCATTATGCCATTACTTGCATCGTAAAAGGCCATATAAGTACTCTCTTGATCTTTAATGGGGGTAATGATGTCCCAGTTTTTATTTAAACCTGTTTTGTCGTAAGTTTTTTGTCCCAATTCTCCATTCGAGATATTATAGATTTTAATGGTCCCATTGTCATTGTCGTAGAAAAATGAATAATTTACTTCGCCAACGTTATAGGCTAAAACAATATCCCATTCTTTACTTAAACCAGGCTTATCGAATGTCTTAGTTCCAAGTTTACCATCAGGAGCTAAATCGTATACCTTATTTACCCCATTTTGTGTGTCGAAAAAGAAAATGTTAGTTTGTACAGTGCTGTTTTTTTTGATGTTAAAATTTTTAAGTAGGTCTGCCAGTGTTTGTGCATTTGAGCCTTGCAGTGCAATGGTAATAAAAGTAAATGCTAAGATTAGTTTTTTCATAGGTTTAAAAATTAGCGAAACTTCACTAGCCAGTACAAATTTCAATCAAGATGCGCCCGCTTAGGCGGGACAGCTTATTTGTTTAGTTATTTGCTCTGGTGATGCCAGTTTTCATGTTTTTTTCAATGTTTAAGTTGTTTGCAATAAAGCAAATGATGCTTTTAAAAAAAACACGTGATTACGTGATTTTTTGAAGTTTCATTATTCAATAAAAGCAGGCAGATAACCAATTTTTTTTGATGAATAACTTTTTCTGTTACATTATTCATATATATGTTTGTTAGT
>JBFHKL010000060.1:0-17264 GCA_041595375.1 Saccharicrinis sp. | reverse complement strand
CACTTAGAATAACCTTGTGTCTCTCAGTGTACTTAGTGCCTTAGTGGCATAAATTACACTTTAGCAGTATAAAATTATATTGAATTATTCTTAACGAATTCAATAATTTCAGGGATACGACCGTATAGCAATTCCTTCTACGGCATCTGCTGCACCCTAATACACTACCTCTTTTCCTTCTTCATCGTGAAGATTACAAAAACCACTTAGTCACTTAGAACACTTAGAATAACCTTGTGTCTCTCAGTGTACTTAGTGCCTTAGTGGTATAAATTACACTTTAATAGTATTGAATTATATTGAATTATTCTTAACGAATTCAATAATTTCAGGGATACGACCGAAAGCAATTCCAACTACGGTATCAGCTGCACCGTAATACACTACCACTTTTCCTTCTTCATCGTGAAGTGAAGCGCAAGGGAATAAGACATTAGGCACATCTCCATTCATCTCATAATCAGTAGCAGGTGCTAATAAATAGGGCTGCGTACGATACAACACTTTACTAGGATCTTCTAAATCTAATAAAGCAGCACCCATAGAGTAACGAAATCCACTACATGTTTTAATTACGCCATGATAAAACATTAGCCAACCATCGTTTGTTTTAATAGGCACACCACCTGCACCAACCTTTAAACACTGCCATGCACTGTCTTCGAAAGGAGTAACCTTTAATACTGAACGATGTTCGCCCCAGAATTTCATATCGGGACTATAGCTTAGGTAAATATCACCAAAAGGCGTATGTCCGTTATCACTTGGGCGACTCAACATACAATATTTACCGTTTATATTTTCAGGAAAAAGAACCCCATTACGGTTAAAAGGTAAAAAGGCATTCTCACACTGAAAAAACTCTTTAAAATCGAAGGTATAGGCAATACCAATAGTTGGTCCGTGATAACCGTTACACCAGGTCACCCAATAGCGGTCTTCGATAAAAGTAACTCGCGGATCATACTTATAATCAGAATGGATCATTTCGGTATTACCGGCTTGCATAACAATAGGCTCAGGATTGATATCCCAATTGATTCCATCCTTACTAAAACCGGCATGAATATTCATTTGCACGGCTTTATTATCGCAACGAAACACGCCAGCAAAACCATCTTCAAATGGCACTACGGCACTATTAAAAATACTATTTGATGTAGGTGTTTCGTATCGTCCAATAATTGGATTTTGTGAATATCTCCACATTACATCTTTACAACCTTCGGGTCTCTCTTCCCATGGAATTGTATTCTTACTGATCATATCTCAAAACTTTAGTTTGTTTATAATTTAATTAATTTCTTTTTCAGGATCGCTATAGGTAAAAGGCACAAAATAAGCAGCCAGCAAGGCAGGTATAGTTGCGATAAGCACCCAGATAAAAAATATTTCATATCCTAACCAATCACTTAAATAACCACTTAACATAGATGGAATCATAAAGCCAAGATTCATAATTCCGGTAGCAAAAGCATAATGTGCTGTTTTGTATTTTCCGGGAGCAATCTGCTGCATCATAAAAAGCATTAATCCCACAAAACCAAAACCATAGCCAAAATATTCCAGTATTACAGCAACAGAAATAACATAGATACTATCTGGCTGATTCATGGCCAGATAAGTATAAACAGCAAATGGTATATTAAACACCAGAGCTAATTTAAACAAGGTATTTTTTAACCCTTTGGTGGAGATAAAATAGCCTCCCAACAGAGATCCGATAACAAAGGCCGCTGCTCCAAAAGTACCATATACCAATCCTATTTCCGAGGTACTCATCCCCAGCCCTCCATCGGCTTGGGCAGCCTTAAAGAAAAGAGGGGCAATTTTAATGGCAAAACCTTCGGCAAAACGGTACAGGATAATAAAGATTATACTCCAAATAATATTTTTCTTTTGAAAAAATGTTTTAATCACATCCAAGAGGGTATTCATTCCTTCTTTAAATGATTTTACCTCTGTAGCCTCACCACCCCCGGGCAGCATTCGTATATGATATAAGCCTAATAAAAACATGACCGTTCCATATGTACCCATCACAACCATCCAGGCATATTTTACACCCATTGTCTTTTCCAACTCACCGGCTAAATACACAAAACCTCCTGCTGATACAATTTTTGCGATGTTATATGCTGCTCCCTGCCAACCAATATATTTAGCCTGAAGCTTTGGTGTTAACACACTAAGATAAACCCCATCGGTAGCTATATCATGCGTAGAACCACTAAAAGCAATTACTGCCAGCAAGGCAATAGAATAGGTAAAGAAATCATCCAATGGCAAGGACAAAGCCACCAAAGCGAAAGTTGCACCGGTTACCAATTGAGTAGCCACTACAAAATGCTTTTTTGTTTTAAACATCTCAAGCAAAGGGCTCCATAGAGGTTTTAATGTCCAGGGTAGCATTATTAACGAAGTCCACAAAGCAATTTGCGAATCGCTAATCTCCATATTCTTATACATCAGCGCAGATGCCTGGGCAATAGCCACAAAAGGCAATCCCATGGCAAAATAGACCGTAGGAACCCATAGGGCTGGATTCCGCATTTTCTTTCCTAGTTCTTTCATTCGTTATAATTTTTCTAACTTTCTAATGACCTTTTTTATCTTATTGACATCGGATACTTTTATCTGATTTTCAGGCAAATCCTTGAAGCCATTAAAACACACTTCATTCCAGCCAAAAACTGGTTCTTGAACATAGACCTCGGACAAGGAAGCATGAAAAGACCTTACTCCTGTCTTGGAGGCAATTTCCTCAATATTTATTTCATCCACCCCACCTCCGGGCATAATATGCAAGCTATCACCTGCACTCTTTTGCAATTGAGCGATTAGGTCAACACCATAGATAGCCTTATTTTTTTGTCCTGATGTTAACAACCTGCTTACTCCCATAGAAAGAATGGATTCCAGGGCTATAAAAGGATTTTGACAATGATCAAAGGCCCTATGAAAAGTGATGGGCAAGCCTTTGGCCGCTTCAATCAAGCGGCAACACTGTTCATAGTTTATTAACCCATCAGATTTTAAAGCGCCAATAACTACTCCATCGGCACCCAAAGCAATAGCTTGTTTAATATCTCGAATCATCAGTTCCTCTTCAATTTCATCATACACAAAATTACCCCCTCGCGGACGAATAAGTACAAAGACATCGACTGCTGACAAATCTTTGGCCACCGCAATCATTCCTGACGATGGAGTTGTGCCTCCTTCAATCATATTATTACATAGCTCAACCCTATCGGCACCCCCTTGATGGGCAGCTATAACCGATTGAATATTACTTGCACAAATCTCTAATTCAAAACTATTCCTCTCCATCAAACCTAGTCATTAACCTCCATAACAATCTCCATCTTTCCACCCTTCACCACCTCATTATGGTTAATAAAAAAGGATTTAAGTGGCAGACCATTCCATTTGATATCGCTGATTTTGTTGTTCCCGGCATGATTATTTTTAACTATTTCAATTACTGAACCCGCATAGAAACGTTGATCCAGTTCAATAGTTACCTTATCAAACACCGGAGTAGTAAGGGTATAATTCATATCACCCGGACAAACTGGATATATTCCCATCATACTATAAACTACCCAGGCACTCATAGTTCCGCAATCATCATTTCCTGGAATTCCATCGGGTGTATTTTTAAAATAAGTGGCTATTAATCGACTGGTTTCTTTTTGAGCTCTCCATTCCTGCCCTTTTACATAATTAAATAAAAAAGGATAATGCATATCGGGTTCATTGGCCATATCGAATAAGTCATCATCAAATACTGTCTGTAGCTTTTGGGTAAACTTTTTGCCACCACCGTTTAACTTAATTAACCCTTTTATATCATGAGGTACGCCAAAAGCATACTGCCAGGCCGTTCCTTCATGAAAACCATGAACAGGGGCAAAGTCTTTTCCTTGCAGGGGATCAAAATCTTCAATAAATGTCCCATCTGCTTTTTTAGGGCGGAGCATCTTAAATTCCTTCTTATCAAAATAGTTCACATAACCTTTTGACTGCTTCACAAACCTCTTATAGTCATCTTGTTTCCCTAGTTCCTTAGCCAGCATACCCAAACTCCAATCGGCTACATAATACTCCAGTGCAATAGAAGTTGAGTTATCATAATCCTCAGTAAAAGGCACATATGCATTCTTTAGGTAAAAATCATTGACAGTCCTTATCTTATTATTCTTTTCAGGTGTTGTAGCTGATTTCATCATCGCTTCGTAAGCCGTTTCCACGTCAAAATCAGTCAATCCTCGCAGATAAGTATCTGCGATTACAGGAAAGGAAGGATCTCCGCTCATTGTATATGTTTCTTTACTATTTAGCTCCCATTTAGGTAACCACCCCCCTTCTTTGTACATATCTACCATAGAGCGAACCATATCCAACTGCTTTTCGGGGTACACCAAACTCATTAGAGGATGAAAATTGCGGTATGTATCCCATAGTGAAAACACAGTATAGCGATTCCTATCCATGACTTCACCTACACCATAATTCTCCATCATAGGGTATTGGCCATTCACATCATTAATAATATTAGGATGGATATTCATATGATAAAGGGCTGTATAGAAAACCGTTTTTTGGTCATCACTACCTCCCTCTACTTTTATTTTTGAAAGAACAGACTCCCATTCTTGTGCGGCATTCATTCGTGTTGTATCAAAAGCATACTCATTGGATTCAAACTCGAGGTTTTGACGTGCATTCTCTATACTCACATAAGAAACCCCAACCTGTACCATAATGGACTCCTTTTCTTTGGTAGCAAACGAAAAATAAGCTCCAATACTATCTCCTGCTATGGGATACAAAAATTCCTCGTAATACTTAAACTGGTTATTTGTGGCTGACCAATCACCTTCTGCTTTCATTGCGGGCATTTTTTTAAAGGCTCCAAAGGATTTTGCAGATTGACTAAAACGAGCCACAAAATACACCGGACGCTCAGAATGACCATGATAACAGAAGTTACCTGTCATACGCCATCCCTCCACTTCGTGGTTATTTACCACTTTCAGATAAGCTCCGGATTCATTGGTAAGGCTGTTTCCTAGATCAATAAGAATATTGGATTGTCCCTCAGGAAAGGTAAACTTACTGAGACCTGTTCGTGGTGTTGCGGTTACTTCTGCTTTCACCTGATACTTATCCAACATGCAACTAAAGTAACCCGGCTCAGCTTTTTGTTCAGACATGACAGAACCATACTCTTTTAGATTAGCCTTCACATTACCTGTTGTTGGCATCACCATAATCACACCTAAATCGGGACATCCTACTCCACTCAGGTTAACATGTGAAAAACCTGTTAAAAATGTATTATCCCAAGAGTAAGGTGTTGACCACCAACGCGCATCTTTGTCCCATGTATTTTTATCGGAGCCTGTTACATTAAAAGGCACTACCGAAACCATTCCCTGCGGAACAACAGCACCTGGGTTGGTTGTTCCAAAATTGCTTGTTCCTATAAACGGATTTACGTATTTAGTCAGCTTCTGAGCATGCACAGCACCACAAAACACCAACATTATCCATAAAAAAATATGATTCAACTTTATCATCATGCTTATTTTTACTTTAAACTATGCCACTTTCTTCTTTAGCACTAATTAATCAATATCTCATCGATAAACATAAAGCCTCTGTGCCCCGAAGCAGCATGCCAGGATGGAATTATCCCATAATTTTCGGCAATTACTTTTAGATAACGTGTACTATTGTTTTTCATACTAAATTCTGGTCTTTGCAGAAATGGCTTCTCTAATTTACTTTGAGCATATTGTAGAGAAGCAGCAGCTACCTTTTTAAAATTCACATTGTCATCCGACACATAAATTGAAATGGCTGACGGAGGGAATATCCACACCCCGGTATTTGAGAGAAATCCCAAGCTCACATTATTTATGGTAATGTCCTTCCCAAAATCTATGGTAGCCACCATATCATTGCCATTAAAACCAGTCCATCGGCTATCGTTAAATCTGGCCGTTCCTATTTTCTGATCGAATAACATACTTCCATCAGGATTACCAAATTTTTCCGGTCTATTTTCCAGCATGAGTTTAGGATACCCCTCTCCCAGTTCATTAAAAGCTCTTCCTGCATAATAATCGCGCTGATAAACAAAGCTAGGCTTTAATCCATCTGCATAAGCTATAGCTTTCAATGTTGAGGCCTGAGCTATACTGATCTTATCTCTATAAAGATTACTCTGTTTGTTTGGCGTATGACCATTTAATGTATAAAATATTTCGGCATTTGGTGTATTACAAACTAGTTCTATCTGACGGCTTCCTTCAAAAACTTCACTGTCATCCCTGTCGAAGGGTTTAAATGTAATTTCAGGTAAAACATTTACCCCCTCATTTATCCGCACCTTCGAAACGGGCATATCCTGTTCGCTGGCTCCATAGCTTTTATTGGGCTTACTCCCCATCTCAAAAACGATCTCTCCACCCTGCATTATCTGCTCATGAGTAATAAAGGTTTTAGTAAAAGGTTTACCATTGAGGGTGACAGACTGGATATATTTATTTTCTTGAGGATGATTATTGGCTTTAATAATGAACTGTTTTCCATTTTCCAACGTGATAACAGCCTCATCGAACAAGGGAGAACCAATGATATATTTTAAATCGCCAGGACAAACAGGATAAAAGCCCATCGCACTAAAGACAAACCAGGCCGACATCTGACCCAAATCATCATTATTAATCAAGCCATCCGGTGTATCCTGATAAAATTCACTCATTACCTGACGAACATACTGCTGCGTTTTCCAGGGCTGACCTGCATAATTATATAGATAAGGCATATGCTGAGAAGGCTCATCACCATGACCATATTTACCTATAAAACCAGAGATATCCACATGGGTATCACCTGCAATATGTGTTGTGTCTGTAAAAATAACATCCAGCCACTCTGCAAATTCCTTCTTACCTCCCATCAGGCTCATTAATCCATTAACGTCGTGAGGCACATAGGCCGAATAACCCCACATATTACCCGAAACATAATTACCTATCAAGTCGTCCCAAACGGAAAGATCCATTTCGCGCCATTCACCAGTCAAATATTTAGAATATAAAAATTTCTTATCAGCACGATAGAGGTTTCTATACCCCACACTTCTTTGAGCAAATAAAGCAGCGTCATCGGTTTTATTCATTTTTGAGGCCAACTGTGAAATACACCAGTCGTAATAATTTTGTTCGGTAGTTTTTGATACTGCACAATTTAATTCTGCAGGAACATAGCCCAGCTGAATATATTCCTCCATCCCGTTTTTATCGTAGTTGGGAGAGTGCTTCTTAAGGGACATGGCTGCTGCACGAACAGCCTGATAGACCTTTTCATTGTCGATACCTTTAATATCTTTTAAAACGGCATCCACCATGGGAGAAACTGCATTATACCCTATCATACAAACATTATCGTGCCCCATACATTCCCAAACGGGCAAGCCAACTCCGGCATCAGCATGGCGGCTTGCCAGAGAATTAACAAACTCTGCTGTTTTTTCCTGATCTACGATGCTTAATAATGGATTTAAAGCACGATAAGTATCCCAGGTAGAAAAATTAGAATATTGAGGAATTTCAGATTCATATACTTTTCCTTCTAACCAATATTTTCCATCCACATCGGAAATTAAATTTGGTGAGATAGAAGAATGGTAAATACCGGTATAAAAAACTCTCTTATCCGCAATTGATTTTCCTTTAACCTGAATTTTATCAAGTTGAGAATTCCACTCCTGAACGGCTCTGGCATATATATCATCGAATGATTCATGAGCTGCTTCAGCGTCATAGTTGGCTTTTGCACCTTGGTAACTCACAAACGACAGAGACACTTTTACCTCCAGGGCTTCCTCAGGCAAAAGACTTACTTGTACATAAGCCTTTGTATTCTCTCCTCTCCACCTTTTAGCTTCCGTCATTAGCTCTTCATTCTTCGCTATTCCATAATTTGTAAAGGGTTTAGAAAATTTGGCATAAAAATATACGGTACGTTCTCCTCCCTCTCCTTCACTCTTTTTATAGCCCTGCATCTCCGTTTCGGATAAATACTCTACTTCCGTTTCCATCACCTTTTCCATAATATGATGAGTAGGGTCGATGATTACATTTAAAAGCCCCCCTTTGGCAGATGTATAGCGATGAGCTCCCACTCTTTTAGTAGTGGTTAATTCAACATTTACATCATAGTCATGAAGTAACACAGAATAATACCCCGGCGAAGCCTCTTCGTGGTTATGGGTGAATCTGGATCGATAACCCAAATCCGGATTTTCATCAGTCCCAGCATTCAGCTGCACCTTTCCTGTAGTAGGCATAAGCAATATATCGCCCAAAGCAGCCAGTCCTGCTCCGCTAATATGCGTATGTGCAAAACCTTTTAAAATACTATCTGAGTAATGATACCCCGAACACCAATCCCAGGCCTTAAAATCATTGGATGGACTTAGCTGAACCATACCAAAAGGAAGGGTAGCTCCAGGAAAAGTATGTCCTGCCCCATCTGTACCAATCATTGGATCGACATAATTGATGGCTTGTTTCAGCTCTTTAGTACACGATAGTATAGCGATCATAGCTACTATGCATGCAAAACTCATTTTAATCCTATATCTGTTTATATAATTCATCTATTTTACTTAAAATAGGAATGGCCTATGTTCCTGAGAACATTAAAAGGCCATTCCTTACCAACCTAACCTAGCTTATTCACAAATTATATATTTTCATTCATTACTCATTGAGTATGGAAGAGCCTGTTTAGAACTTCCCCTTTCAAAATTTGGAACATCATTCATTTCGACAACAATCTTACCTCCATTTTGTAATTCCTCATGGGTATAATAGTTTCGATCAATGGACTGACCATTAAAGTTGATACTATTCACATAGCAATTGGCGTCAATATTATTAAGCGCTTCAATCACTAACTCCTTACCATTTTCCATTGTAATGGTTGCCTTATCGAACAATGGAGCACCAATTACATACTGGTTTGTTCCGGGGCAAACGGGATAAAAGCCTAAGCTGCTAAAAACATACCATGCCGAGGTTTGTCCATTATCCTCATCCCCACAGTATCCATCAGGGTTAGGGGTATACAATTTATTCATGATCTCACGAACCTTTGCCTGCGTTTTCCATGGCTTTCCGGCATAATTATACAGATACAACATATGCTGAATAGGCTGATTACCATGTGCATAATTACCCATATTCACAAGCTGCATTTCTCTAATTTCGTGAATAGTAAAACCATAATAAGAATTATCGAATATAGGAGGCAAATTAAAAACCGTATCCAGTTTGCTAGCAAACTGCTCATCACCACCCATTAAATCAATCAATCCTTCAATATCCTGAAAAACACTCCAGGTATAATGCACACTATTCCCTTCAGTAAAAGCATCACCCCACTTAAACGGGTTGAAAGGAGATTGAAAAGAACCATCTTTATTCCGGCCCCTCATCCATCCTGATTCTTTATCAAATACATTTTTATAATTCTGAGCACGGCTCTTAAATAAGTCAATTTCTTCCTGAGGACGCTTTAAGGCAATAGCCAGTTTCCATATACAAAAATCTGCATAGGCATATTCCAATGTACGAGCGGTATTTTCGTTGATATTTACATCATAAGGAATATACCCTAATTGATTGTAGTACTCATGACCATATCTACCAACCGAAGAGATTTCGCTATGCACATGCTCACTATTTTTAAGAATAGCCTCATATAGTTTTTCTATATCATACCCTTTAATGCCTTTTAAATAAGCATCGGCAATGATGGAAGTCGAATTAGAGCCTATCATGCAGCCACGATGCCCCGGACTAGCCCATTCCGGCAGCCATCCACTTTCTTGATAAGTATTTACCAGGCCTTCCATAATTTGTCCGTTCAGCTCAGGATACATCAAAGTGAAGAATGGGAAAACAGCTCTGAAGGTATCCCAAAAACCATTATCGGTAAACATATAACCCGGCAGCACCTCCCCACTATAAGGACTATAGTGAACTATTTTATTTTCAGCATTTAACTCGTAAAACTTACGCGGAAAGAGTAACACGCGATATAAGGTTGAATAAAAGGTGCGTAACTGATCGATATTCTTCCCTTCCACATTAATTCGTCCCAGTTCTTTGTTCCATTCATTACGCCCTTCTTGTTTAACCTGAGCAAATGTTTTATCTCCTATTTCTCTCTTTAGATTCAGCTCGGCTTGTTCAAGACTAATAAATGAAGAAGCCACTTTAACATTCACTTCTTCACCTGTTGTTGTTTTAAAACCAATGACTGCCCCCACTTGGTCAGCCTCTGCCGTTTTTGAACTTTTACTTAAGATAGTATCATTCCAGGTATGTATAATTTCAAAATCCTTATCAAACTCGGCAACAAAGTAATTATGAAAATTATCTGGTACACCTCCATGATTATTTCTACAGTAGCCTATAATTTTTCTTTCCTCTGGTATCACCTTTACCATGGAACCACCCTTAAAAGCATCCAACAAAATATACGACTGATCATTTTTTGGGAAAGTAAATTTAAACGCCGCAGCCCTTTCGGTTGGAGCAATCTCCACCTTTGTATCATAATCAGCTAAATACACACTGTAATAATGAGGCTTTACAACCTCAGCCTTATGAGAAAACCACGAAGCTCTTTTCTCTTCCTGAAATTCTAAATCACCTGTTACGGCCATTAAGGAAAAAGCAGCATAATCATTGATCCATGGACTTGGTTGATGTGTTTGTTTAAACCCTTTTATTTTGTAGTCGTCATATTTGTAAGTCCATCCATCTCCAAAATTAGCTGTCATGGGCGTCCAAAAATTCATTCCCCATGGACGAGCAATGGCTGGATACGTATTTCCATTAGATAAGGAAAAATCAGAATCTGTTCCCATCAAAGGATTGACATAGGAAGTGAAATTTTTTGCTTCCTCTTTTTGTGAGGGTTTAGAGTGCGGTGTGCAAGCTGTAAATAAAAACAGGCATACTATTAATATATATTTTATTTTAATAAACATATTTTATTATTTATTTATCAGCATCAACATATTCAATCAAAAAAAATAACACTTCAATCATTTGGCAACAGCCCTGATATATTCATTTAACATTCTGCACTTTACAAACCAACCCTCCAATGAATTCTAATATTTAAAGTTAAAATTAAAGTCTAAGCTCTGCAAAAAGATATATTGTTGCATAGTTGCCATTTATTGCGCTATAACGAGATAATTAGTCAAGTTATTAAATTATTTTAAAAAGTTATTTTTTAGATATATGTATTTACACTACAACTACTTATACAGCATAACAAAGAAATACACACTACAAAACCACAGCAACGGCTCATCATTTTTGTATTTCATTGGTTTTTTTTTAATACTTTTGAATTAATTGAAGATATTTAGGTCTTCTTCATACTCTAAAAAAACACCTGTTAATACCGATTTAAAATGAGTCTTATCTGCGTTTCATTGGAAAAGCTCAATCATTATTAAATCGGCATTATACCAATATTTTAAAAGGCTTATTTCAATTTCAAAATGGTATAAGATGAAAACTGAAGATAAAACCAGAATCAGCCTACCCTCCTTTTTAATTGAGCCGAATGATGTTTTTCATATCGTAAGGAGAACCATTACAGCTGATGAGAACCTAGATTATCACGACCATGATTATGCTGAAATCCTATGGATTAAAGAAGGGTCTGGTATACACATCATTAACGGAGAAAAATTGCCTATTTCAAAAGGCACTTTATGTCTGATTCGCCCTCACGATACGCATACATTTATATCTACAGGCAATAACACAGGTCTCGTAGTAACTAATATTGCTTTCTACCTCGAAAGCCTTAACCTATTTAAAGAGAGATACTTTCCAAACTCACAAACATTATTCTGGACAGAAGATCCATTACCTTACACGGTGAATCTGAATACTGATCAGCTCAATGAAGTATCTGCCATAACAGATTACATTTTATCCAAACCCAGAGATTACATACGCCTGGATATAGTTGCACTACATATTTTCAGATTATTAACGGACACGCTGGAAGAGAATAAAAACGATATGCCTCACTGGCTTTCGCTAGCCTTAAAGCAGTATAATACTCCTCAGCTCTTCAGGGAAGGGGTATCTGGTTTTGTTGATCTAACCAACCGATCTACCGACCATGTAAACAAAACCATTAAACTACATCTTAACCAAACACTTACAGAAACTGTTACCAAAATTAAGATGAATTATGCCGCCCAGCGGCTTACCATGACCAATGTTCCCATAAAAACCATATGCTACAACTGCGGTTTTAATGCCATTGGACACTTTTATAAAATTTTTAAAAAACACAATGGTATGACACCAAACAAATTCAGAGAAATTAATCATAAGGTTTTTTAATAACACCTTTCTTGCTGATTATTTCTATTCTTTTTTTGTAAACCATTATCAAGATTGAACAAGTTCACTTTATAAAAAACTAGTCCCGGCAATCCGGGACTAGTTCCTGTTATATAGTACTAAAAGTTACTACTCATAAAACCATCAGATGATTTATCTTGTGTATTGGCAGTATCCCACCACACTTTAATATCCATTCGGTCTGTTTCGGTAGTATTCATATCATCTGGCATATAAGCCTCTTCGGTTTCATGCGCATTATCTGAATACATAATACGTTTTACCCAAGTATCTGAGGCAACCGATGCATTACCACTCACACCATCAACAGGAAGTGTAATATCAGGATAGTCTGTTCTACGGAAATCAGCCCATGATTCAACGCCATTGGGGAAGTTAGCTAACCACTTCTGTGTGATTAATGATTTCAAGCTACTTTCGTCAGCTCCTGTAATAGAAGAAACCCCTGCAATGTAATCAGCAGCATCATCAGTATCCACCCCTACATAATCCATTGATGCCTGAATACCCGCCTTATAAAGTGCATCAGCATCACCACTTATATAACCGCGCATAGCAGCTTCTGCCTGCAAAAACAATACTTCAGAATAAAACATAACAGGACAGTACATGCCATTATCTTCACCATCACCTACAAAGTCTTCATAATCGCTTTCTAAATTAATAGTACAACCATTGGTATTTGCATCAGAAGGAACCGTATTATACCCATTCAGCACGCCTGTATATTCATCAAAACCAGCCTCTTCCTTGGTCAAACTTTCCCCATCCACCTTATAAGCAAACCAAATGGGTGTACGTGGATCTTCACCTACAGAAGACTCACTATAGCAATAGTTAGTAAAGGTTTGAGAAGTACGTATATTATCCCAGTTCCAGGCCATTTTATCAAGGTAATCATACCATGAATCTGCATCAAAGCCAACCTTTGCCACATCGTCGTTACTAGTCATTATTCCTCCAGTTCCACTTATAGCTGCCGCAGCTTCTGTTGCTGCTTTGGTAGGATCAATATTCGACAAGCGCATAGCTAAACGCAAGCGCAAAGAATTACCAAACTTACGCCATTTGGCAATATCTCCCGTATATACCAAATCATACTCTCCGTAGTCATATTGCGAATCATCATCAGACAAGGCATCCACGGCAGTCTCTAATCTTTCAAAAAGATCATAATAAATTTCTTCCTGTGAATTGTATTCTACCGACTCTCCGTAACCAGCACCAAAATATGGAATATCACCATAGGTATCTGTCATTCTGGACCACATATAACAAATCCATATTTCGGCACAATAAACTTCGTTAGTCGCATATTCATCATCCGAATTTTGATCAACAATAGCCAAAGCTTCAGTTAAATGGTCGGTATAAAACTCAGTCCATTGATTACCAATCCATCCATCTACATATTCATAACGAGGTGATTCGAAACTCGAAACGGTATTAGCCCAGTATTGACTATAAAAATCAGGATATAAATTCACATTACGTTGGTAATTCTGATACACCCCTCGCACCATATTGTTAAAAAAATACGCTGCATCTACCTCATCAACCGCATCTGACGGTGTGTTCATATCTCCAAAGTCATCCGAACAGCTATAGCTAGTAAACAGAAAACCGATCGCAAGCAATAAAATATTTATGTTTTTCATAATTGTCTAAATTTTAAGTTAAAATTTAACATTTAACGAGAATCCAAAAGTCCTTGTAGAAGGCATGGACGAAAAGTCGAACGCTTTAGCTAAATAACCTGAACTATAAGCTCCTGCATCAGGGGCAGTGCCCGGTGTATTTTTATACAAATAAGCCAAGTTACGACCAACCAATGAAATTTTCACCGAAGAAACCGCATCTCCGGGTATCTTATTAAGCAACTGCTTAGGAACAGTATAACCAAACGCTAATTCCTTCAATTTCAGAAATGATGCATCATAAACAAATTCTTCGTCAACATTAGAAACTGTTCCCCAATATTCTTGCGCAGAAACCGATGTACTATTTGTACCACCATCTGAGGTCACTCCTTCAACAGTCAGGTCATCACGTCCCATTGTTGCAGTACGTTCTGCATTACCTGAACTTGTAGCAAACTCCTCATTAATAGAGACAATATCACCACCTATTTGTCCTGAAAACAAGGCTGACACATACAAACCTTTATATTTAGCATTCAATCCAATCGATCCGGTAAGATCTGCCTGAACATTACCCAGCTCTTGAGATTCCTGATAAGTGGGCAAACCATCGGATCCAATAACAATATTTCCATCATCATCGCGCACATATTTTGAACCACGAATAATTCCCATTTTTTGGCCCACAATACTAACCACCTCTGTGCCTCCATTGAAATTTCCAAATTCATATTCGGTCATATCATCGGTTAATTCTTCCATTACCCCCTTATTAGCGGCAATATTAAAATCAACACCCAACTGGAAATTTGTAGTTTGTACCGGAATAGTGGTCAACAACACTTCAATACCCTGATTAGTTATTAAACCTGCATTTACATATTTAGATGTATATCCAGAACTCTCTGCTACATCAACTTCCAGGATCTGGTTTTTAGTTTCCTCGTAATAATAGGTGGCATCCAAACCAAGACGACCGTTAAATAACCTAACATCCATACCCACCTCATAAGATGTTGACATCTCAGGCTTCAAATCTTCAAGCACTAAAGCATCTGGAACTTCGGAAACCAACAAATCATAATTACCACTTGACACAGTATAGTCTGTACTTGTTTCGTATGGATCTGCCGACTTACCAAGCTTTGCAATAGAAGCACGTACTTTAGCAAAGGCAATCCAATTAGGTAGGTCTACCATTTCACTTACAATACCACTTAAGCCAACAGATGGGTAGAAATAGCTATTATCATAATCACCTGATGATGAGGTTAAAGTTGAAGACCAGTCATTACGTCCGGTAATATCGAAGAATAACATATTTTTATAGGCCACATTTGCAAACCCGTAAAGAGATCGTATCTCATACTCTTCCATATCCTCTGTCGCACTAATATCTGTACCATAACCCAAGAAATAACCATCTTCAGATGCTAATTCGCCAGACGAAGCAGAAAGTTTTTCCCAGTAATTATTCATTTTACTACCTCCAAAATTAGCACCCAGGCTCCAATCAGTATTTATTTGCCTATTATAGGAAATTAAATACTCGTAATTTTCCTCTATAAAATACTTTTCACTTGTATTATAGCTTGGATTAGAACTACTTACATTATCGGCCCATAAATAACCGCTTGTATTACCAAAACGATAGGTATCTACACCATATTTTAATTTAGCAGTCAGATGATCTGTTAATTGGATATTAGCTGACACATAACCAAACAATCTGTCTTTTTCATCTTCATTAGTTCTTTGTCCCTGTAAAAAATAGGGGTTTCGATAATTAGCATTGGCTGTAGTATAGAGTATTTCTTCATGTTCGCCATCAACAATCTCATACCCAGGAGACAAATCCTTATTTCTAATATTCCTTGGCATATTATAATAGTAATACAAGACACTATACTGCCCTAACTGTGGTCTTTCGTTACCATCTGTACGCAGATACGAAATCTTTGTGTCTACAGTTAACCACTTATTAATATCATAGTCGGCCTTTAAATCGAAAGTTAATTTTTCAACTTTATTTTCTTCATAAATTCCCTGGGTAATATTTTTACCAATAGAAGCCCTAAACGAGCCATCATCATTACCACCGTAAAGAGAAATATTATGATTCTGACTGACTCCGGTACGGGCAAAATCTTCAATTCTATCCTCTTGTGCTTCATAAGCAATTGTTTCTCCTGTCCACGCTTCCAGCAGTTGACCTTCCATTAGAGGCCCCCAGGAATCGGTTGCAGAGCTACTATAAACATTTTCGCTTCCTTGCCCATATTTATTTTGCATATCTAACATGTAAGCAGCCTTTGAAAGCGTTACATTGCCACTATAAGAAATGCCTAAACCTTTATTACGCGTACCTTTTTTGGTAGTAACCATCACTACGCCATTTCCGCCTCGCTCACCATAAAGGGCTGCAGCGTTAGGACCTTTCAGCACACTAATCGATTCTATATCTTCCGGATTCAAATCAAATGAACCACCTGCACGAGAAGTTCCACTCCAAATACCAGCATCAGAACTATTCCCATTATCAAAAGGAACGCCATCTACCACCCAAAGAGGACCATCACCACCTGTAAGTGAACTTGTTCCGCGAATTTCAATACGACTATTTGATCCGGCACCACCTGAGGTTTCAGAGATTTGCACTCCTGCGATTTTACCATTCAAAGCAGAAGTAATATTAGGATCTCCAGTAGTAAGTAAATCTTCCGATTTCACATCCTGCGCAGCATAACCCAGGGCCTTTTTCTCTCTTTTAATACCCAAAGCTGTCACTACAACTTCGTCCAGTCCGGTTACATCAGCTGCTAACGTTACATTTATCTCAGCTTGTCCGTTAATGGCAGCCTCCTGAGGCTTATACCCAATAAAAGAAAATGTTAATGTCGACTGATCACTTTCTACACTTAAAGTATAAATACCATCAACGTTAGTAATAGTACCATTCAAACTATTTTCTTTCTCAATAACATTTACTCCTGGAACAGATTGTCCTGTTTCATCTACTACCTTTCCTGTAACTTGATGTTGTGCAACCATAGCTACAGAAGCAAAAAACACAAGCACAAACAGACTTAAAAGTTTTTTCATCATAATTCTAAATTTTTTAGTGTTTTCATTT
>JBFHKL010000059.1:0-17301 GCA_041595375.1 Saccharicrinis sp. | reverse complement strand
GGGCATAAAACTATGTTACCATAAATTGTGGTACAATCCTTGAGAAAAAAGCATAAAAAATGAAAGAATTGTTTTTTTTCTCTTTAGTTCTTTTCTTTGATTGAAGTTATTCGTAAATTAACTTTGTAATTTTAAATAATATGTGATGGAAAAGTGGGTAAGAAATTTTCAACTCATTATAAATAAGAGAGATACTTTGTTGAAGCAATTGAATGAGGTAACCGGGAATTATTATACATATTTGAGTATAAAACATCTTTCGATGAATGATTTGAAGACTACTGAAGCCAAAGTGTTGTTTTCACAATTGAAAAAAGCCATGGATGATTATAATAAGGCTTTGGTTAAAAGAGATCAAAAAATGTTTGGTAAATTTTTAGATAGTATTATAAATGAGAAAAAACCTACAGCAGAGAGTCAGGATTGGTGTGCAAATCAATTTTAACTTATTGGTGTAAGCGGAAGGGTAAGCACAAATTGTGTTCCTTGCCCCGGTGAACTTACCACATTAATCTGTCCGTTGTTTTTGTCGATCATTTCTTTACATAGAATAAGTCCTAAGCCTGTGCCTTTTTCATTATTAGTACCTAATGATGATATGGTTTTCTCATAGGAGAACAGGCTATTGATTTGTTGTTCATTCATACCAACGCCTGAGTCCGTAATTTTGACTACACAACTTTCTTTATCCTGATTAGCACAAAAATTGACCTTCCCTTTGTTGGGAGTAAATTTAATAGCGTTGGAGAGTAAGTTCCTTACAATGCTTTCGAACATCTGATCATCAGCATAGGTATTCACACTATTTTGAATATCAATATTTATATCAATATTTTTTGCTTTCCATGCTTCAGATTGTTGATTAACAATATCCTGAATTTTTGTCTTTACATTAATCTTTTGCGGTAAAGGCTTGATTAATCTGTTTTGAGAACAACTCCAATCAATCAGATTAGACAACATATTTAGACCATCACTTGCTGTTTTGTGAATAGAATTGAGGTATTGTGATATTGTCTCCTTATCTATATTGTCAATATTATCAATCATATATTCCGATAAGGAGCTTTGAATGCATAGAGGAGAGCGAAGATCATGACCAATAATAGAAAATAGTTTGTCTTTGGTAGATACGAGTTGTTTGAGTTTGTTATTTTGATTTTGTATAATTGTTTTTCTTTCCTGGAGTTCTGCACTCATTTTTTTCTCCATCAATAAATTATGCATCGTTAACTCTCTGCGTTGCTTTTCCAATGCAAGTTTAATTTCTATTTCCCTGCGTTCCTTATTTACTTTGTTTTGTTTCTCAACAAGCCGGTTAATCATTTTAGGTATGCTGAACATAAAATACCCCATCAATATAAAATAAACGCTTCTATAGAAGGCTCCTTCAGGTCCACCAGAGGCTATCTGGGAGATTAATGCAGGGTCTATTTCTGGATAACGGATAAAGTATATGATATTTGTGCATAGTACAACATAGGCGGTAGTAAAGATTACAAGTGCTCCGTCGTATCGCAATACTGAGAGCATGATTAATATGGCGAAAAGAAAAAGAGATGGCGCTGTAGCTACTGCTATGGGTGTAAAAAAATATGAGTAATTAAACACATGAGCCGATAAAATAGTTACATCAATTGTTGATGATACATATCTGATCCAGCTGGCATTGTCAAATCTTTTTAATAAGAGATTAAGTACTGAATTGTAAAATATATATACAATGGCCAGTGCCAGAGAGATAAATCCTCTTTCGATATTTCCGGATAAAAATATATAACCAATTAATATAAGGATCGCTGTAATTAATATCCATCTAAAACGTATTACTTCCTGTTCGCCCCAGGCTGAGTCTTCTTTTGATAAAAAGGAATGGTATCTCATTAGATATATGGAATAGAATAATCTTTTTGGAGTCTCAAAAATAGGAAATTTATGTTATTTATCAAGTTACATTACTTTAAATTATCAGATGAATTTGAAGGACTTAGTTATTTAGAAGTGAGTGAATTGGTTTTATATGACAAAAAGGAGTACTTTCACTGTATTTATAAAGTTATGGATAGCGATAATACTGGTGATAAAAAGGTTAGTAAGGAGGCTAACTTGGCTTTTTTTAAGGATGGTTATACAATTGCTTCGAGAGAAATTACAGATTTTGATAGCTTAACTCCTTTATTTAAAGGCATACAAATGCAATATGAGGCAATTAGTCAGCTTACTCAATCATTTGCGCTTAGGACTCACCGGGAAGGCAAGCCTATACAGTGTGAGAAAGGATGTGAATGGTGTTGTTACCAACCGGTGTATATGACAACTCAGGAGGCTGTTCTGATTTATGAATTCATTCAACAGGTTTTTGACAAGCAACAAAACAATGAAATTTTATTAAAAGCCAGAGCAAAATACAAGCAAACAAAGCATCTGACTGAACAGGAGAAACAGAAGATCAAAGTAGCATGTCCATTTTTAAACGATGGAAGTTGTTCTATTTATTCGGTACGACCTATGGCATGCCGCATTTATTTATCGTCAGATAGGAATTTATGTAAACAGAAGTTTAAATCACATGGTAATGAGGGTATTGTGCCTGCTCTCTTCGATTTTATATTAAAAGCAGGTAAGTATATGAATGAGGGATTTGTAAGCTTTTTAAAGGGTAAAGGTCGTAAAATGGAGGAGCTGACTATAGAAGAATTTATGATTAAACTTTTTGGGCAACCCAATTTTTATTACGACTGGTTAAATAAAGATTCATTTGCCGATGGGGACTCAAAATAAAAGCCATCCAAAGTTGAACAAATGATTTGCTCCAAAAAGAGCAAACAATAATCCCAGAATAGCATAGATAATTCGTGTGGTGTTTAGTCCAAGCTTTTTAATTAATATTTGTGCTTTTCTGAGTTTAAAAAAGTAGTTCCAGTTAAATAGAGATGCTGCTAAAATTAAGATACCAAAAAGCAACAAAAGCCAGCTTAAGAAAATATTTTGTTCCATTGTTTTATGTCTTTAAAGAAAAGTTAATGGCCAAAAGTACTTAAAAAGTCGTTAGTCGTCTGCTATTAGTGATTTGGATGCAGTTTAAAATTGGAAGTTTTAATTTTTCAAAGGCCGAATGGCGATGAGTGGGATTACCAATTTTCCTTTTTTAACAGTTCTCCATTTTTGGAGTAATAGCGCCATTTCCCCGACTGTTTTCCTTTTTTAAAAGCACCTTCAATTTTTACTTGTCCATTTCTGAAATAATAAATCGCTTCGCCCCAGCGAACACCATTTTGGAAATCTATTTTTGCTTTAATATTACCGTTGGGATAAAATTCTTTATAGGCACCATCAATGATGTCATCAGCAAAGTCAACTTCTGCTCTGATAATATGGTCTGCATTGGCGTAATAGAATAATCCTGTTCCATTAGCCTTATTGTTTTTATAGGTAACTACTGATTTAATATGATTGGAGTAATAATAACTTCTCCATATTCCTTCCAAATCACCATCTTCTAATACCCCCTCGTAAACCAGTATGCTGTCTTGTGTATTTTCGGGGTCGGGTAAATAATAATTAATTTTACCCGTATGAGTGAGGTATTCTTTATTCAGTTTAACTTTGAAAGTTAGCTGTTCAAATTCATCAATGATTAAATTTTCTGCCGTGTTCCAGCTAAGGTCAATTTCATAATCCTTATCGGGACTTTCAACAGTTTGGGCATACAGGGCTGTTTTTAACAGCTTGCCTTTGGGTGAAAGCTGAAAAGCTACATTGCCTGTGTTTTGTATAATTTTTCGATAGGAACGTAGTTCTTCACGTTCATGACTATTGCCAAAAATATAAAGATATTCGTATAAGGTGGGCATATTGGTGTAGCAGGTAAGCTGACATTCATCTTCAAAATTCCCCATAAATTTCTGAAAATCTTTATTGCGTTCTAAGGTATTTCCAATCAAATAATTATCAATGGAATATTCAAGCAAATCAGAGGAGTTACTAAATAATATAAAATTATCGATAAAAGTATAATAAGGCTTTTCTCTATTGTATAAAAATCCTCCCATAAATAATTTAAAGAAACCTCTAATGTTTAAGTAGTTTATTTCGTGGTTTTTATAGGTGATCTTGTTGAATTTAAACGAGGTTCTGTTTTTAATTTTTCGGGTGAGGCCATTTAAATTTTCTTTGGCCTTATCTAGGTCATTTACCTTAATAACTGTCAGAAAATCCTTTTCATGTAAATTGCTTGTTGGTTTGACTTTAGCTACGGCAATTTCTCCAGATAGTAAGGAAAGAAAATCCTTTTTAAAATCTATGCCCAGATATGATTCAGTTATTTTTATACCACCAGTATAGGTGGCAAAACCAATGTGATCGAGCTGTGCATATTGGTTTAAAAAATTATCGTAAAACTGGTCAAAATCATCTATGTTAAAGTTGAGGTAAAAAACCAAATCGGAAGGTATTACACTTTCAGTAGTTCTTTTGTTAGCTTTGGAATCTTTTAAAGCTAGAAAAGGTGAAGATACTGAGTCATAGGAGCTTGTGTATCCCGATAAGGAAAAGCTGGTGTTGGAGAATTTGCCGCTTAAAGAGCTGTATGCTAACCCTTTAAAAAAGGGAGGAGCTTCCTTGCTAAGGAGATATTTTTGAAGCTTATTGATATGTATATAAACATTAAATAGGTCAGATTTGAATGCAGTAAGAGATTCTTCTTGTTTTTTCTTTTCGTTTTCAGAAAGTTTGATTTTTTGATTTACCGTATTCTCTAATAATTTGAACGAAGAACTGCAAAGTAATAAATTGTCAATTGTAGCCAGGTGTAATGTTTGGTCCATCTCTTTAATGTACATAGTGTGCAGAACGATGGAGTCAATGATGTTTTCTTTGGTAGATATTTTAAAAATATTAGCTAGTTTGGGTATTAAGTTAAGATTACCATATTTTTTAATGTCTGCAACTATTAAATAGTCGTAATCAAATTGATTATTATGATGTAATGATAAACTTGCTTTTTGTTTTTTTAGAATGGTTTTTAACCATTTGTTGTTGTTAACTGCTGTTTCGTAAGAAACCATTCCTTCTTTCAGGTTTGCCAATGCATCACTTTCAATTACCGAGCGCCAGTATTGAGTATGGGTAACTTTAAGCAATGTTTCAGACAAGTTATTTGTTTCAAATATGATCATTGCATCATCAGGAACAATAGATAAAGGGATGCGTGCTTTATTGCTTCCGGAACTAAAATAAATTACCAAAGCCCCAATAACTATAAGCAAACCTAAAATAAGGTATCCTAGAAATTTTAAAAGCTGTTTCATTGAAATATGAAGATATTATTGGATCAAAAAATAAACTTAATGATTAAAAAACTTAAGACAAAGCGGATTTTTTATTTCGGCTACAAAGTTTAGTTTTTCAAGCGTTCCATCTTGTATATTTCTCCTATAAACAGTAATGTTATCAGAGTCTCGGTTAGCTACTAAAATAAATTTACCTGTTGGATCAATGGCAAAATTTCTTGGCCAGTTAATGCCTTCTGTTTCTATGTCCACAGATGTAAGTTTTCTACCCTCTACCTTGTAAATAGCGATGCTGTTAAAGCCTCTGTTTGAGGCATATAAAAACTTTCCGTCGGGTGAGAAATGAATGTCTGCAGCCTTGGAATAACCATTAAAGGTGTCGGGAAGCATGGTAACGGTTTCTATGAACTTTTTATACATGTTCATAGAATCTTTTTCGTAGGTACTTATCGTACAGTCTAATTCATTAATAACAGCCATTATTTGAGCATCGGGAGAAAAGTCAATATGTCTTGGGCCTGCTCCGGGGTGAGCAATTATAGAATCAACTTTTTGAATGTTATTTGTACGGATATGATATATTATTATTTTATCGGAACCCAGGTCAGCTGCATAAGCATAGTAGTTATCTGGAGCGAAACGGATTGAATGGGCATGAGGGCCTTGTTGCCTTCCTTTATCCGGACCATCACCGAAATGAAGGTAAGTTTCTTCGTATTGAATGTTTTTACTGTTTATGTGATACGACGAAGTATTACCTGAACTATAGTTTGCTACTAATAATTTGTTTGTGGTTTGGTTATATTCAATAAAACAAGGATCCTTTCCGTATGTTGGGGCTTGCGAAATATATTTAAGTTGTGCTGTTTTAGTATCGATGCTATAATTTATAACCGACGGTGTAACAGAAGAATCATTGGGATTTATTATCTTAGAAACACAATAAAGCATCTTGTTTTTATTGTCAATATCCAAAAATATTGGATTGCTGATGTTTTCTGTTAGTATAGGTTTGGATAATTCTCCGGTTTCTGAATTGAAATAACAATAGGCTATTCCTTCTTCTTGATCGGCATCTATATTTCCAATGTACATGATGAACTGCTCATTATTATTAGAGCAAGAGAGTAAACTAAAAGATAAGAATATACCCCAAAGTAAATTTTTCATTGAGCTGATTTTTTGTATTTGTGACTAAGATAGCATTAAATATAGTTTGATGTTATCGCTATGCTTATATTATCAGCAAATGATAAAAAATACCTATGGGTATTTAATATGTACGAATGCGTACGCTGATTGTTTGATATAGGACATGATTTTATGTATGTAAGAAGCTGTTTTGTTTCTAAATCACACATATATAAATAAATACGATTCTTGGTATGCCTATTGTAATAGATTGTGGACAGAAGATTATTGTAGTGAAAATTATAAAAAAACTATAAAAAATTAAACGCCATGAAAACTTTAAAAGTAAATTTATTTTCAATATTAGTATTAGCTTTATTATTAATAACAAGTTATTCTTTTGCTTCGGGACTTGATAAAATGGAATCTAAATCCGTTACCTTATTGGTTCCTTCTAATCTTGATTTTATGATTAATTATAATGCCGAATCGGTTTATGAGGAAAATATGGATATTGAAGATTGGATGTTAAACTCTGATACATTTTTAGAAGAGACAAATGAGCCTGAATTAGAGTTGGAAGAATGGATGTTTGATGTTGATACATTTTTTTCGGAAGATCAAGAAGACGAGTTGGTTGTGCAGGACTGGATGTGGGATGTAAAATCGTTTATTGAAGAAAGCGAAAATTTGGTAATAGAGAAATAAGACTGTGGAATGAAATTGTAAGTTATGACCATTGAGACTTCAACAAGTTAAAATAACAATATAGAGAGTCTGGAGATAGACAAGAAGCAGTAAATGATATGTGTTCATTTACTGCTTTTTGTTTATAATTGATTTAATTTTTTTCCTTTGTCGGAACCAAATAAAAGGTTTTTTGGGCTTCCTATTATCTGTTCACCATATATTCCGGTATGACCAGAAAACAAGTAAGCGGTAACGCAAGCAATACCTATAAAAACACCTCCATCAGCACCAAAGAGTTCAATGCCCATAAGTGTGCAGGCAATAGGGGTATTGGTTGCCCCTGAAAAAACTGCAACAAATCCCATACCTGCCAATAAAGCTACGGGTAAGGGTATAAATAGAGATAAGGCACTACCTAAGGTTGCTCCGGTAAAAAATAAAGGGGTTACTTCTCCTCCCTTGAAACCTGCGCCCAGAGTGAATGATGTAAAGAGTATTTTTAACAGGAAATCAGAAAAAGGGAGTTGTTGTTCAAATGATTGGGAGATGACAGGGACACCCAGACCAATCCAACGAGTGTTTCCTATCAGCCATACCGTACCGGCAATAATTATACCGCCAATCAATGGGCGAAGGGGTGGGTATTTGATTATTTTCTTAAAAAAGTTACCCCAAAAATGAGTGGCATTCGAAAATAACATGCCTGCCAAGCCAAAAAAGATACCTGCCAATATTGCCCACATTAATTCAGGAGCCCACAGGTCAGGAACGGTGGGTATGAGATAGTGGGTGTGATGGATTGGCCAAAGTTGTGCAGCCTCGTTGGCGAAAATAGCAGCCAAAAAGCTCGGTACAATAGCGTCGTAACGCATACGACCAACCACAAAAACTTCAAGAGCAAAAATAGCACCTGCCAATGGAGTTCCAAAAATGGAAGCAAACCCAGCGCTAACACCTGTAATCAAGAGTATTTTTCGATCTTCGGTTTTTAAATTAAATATTTTAGTGAACTGATCTGCAATGGCCCCACCCATCTGTATGGCGGTTCCCTCCCTTCCTGCAGAACCACCAAACAAGTGGGTTACTACCGTACTCAGAAGTACCAATGGAGCCATTTTTAAGGGAATGATTTTTTTGGGGCTATGAAACTCCTCGAGTATTTGGTTATTTCCTTTGACTACTGACTGACCAAAATAATGATAGGTTAAACCAATTACTAATCCTCCGATAGGAAGAAGAGCAATAATCCATAGGTTTGCTTCGCGCAGATTTGTTGCCCATTCCAATAGTATTAAAAAAACAGCAGATGCTGACCCGGCAAGCAAACCAACCACCCCGCAAAGAGCAATCCATTTAAGCAGATATAAAAGTGAAGGAAGAACTCCTTCTGGAATATTTTGTTTTAATTCTTTCTTTAAATTCATGTTATGACTCGTAAAAGGCTTCTACTCCTGGATAATGATATTTTTCCTTGGCAATTTGTTGAGGAAAAATGAAGTAGGTAATGGTTCCTTCTGAACATATTTTACCCTTATGGTTTTCTATTGATGCATGTATATATGCCAGGCGTTTATTAGTATTCTCAATATGTGCTTTTACAATGATCTCATTGTCGGTAATCTCCAGTGGATTTCTGTATCTGATGTCAATGTTTGAGGTTACTCCTGCTGTTTTGCACTTGGTGTATACTGTCCAGCTGGCTATCTCGTCCAGAATTAAAGCCTGGATACCTCCATGCAGTATATTTGAATATCCTTCCAGACGTTTTTGAGGAATCCACTTGCATATGATTTGGTCGCCGGCATCCCAAAACTCAAGTTTTAAACCAGTATCGTTTATGGGGGAACAGCCAAAACACTTGTTGTTGTGTTTTTCGCTGTGTACAAAAGGGTTAATAATCTTTTTCATGAATATGCAGTTTGTTAAATAGTTTCAGGGAAGTATGATTACTTGCTCTGGAGCTTGAGTAAGATGGGCAAAAATAATTCTTTTAATATAAAAAAAATAAGCTGGTGTAATTTCATTTAGATTACATCAGCTTATTTTATCTGTTCAGGTTGTTAATTTGATATTGATGACATTTTAAATATGTCAGTAATAATATTTAATAGTCTATTGTTGTCCAACACAATGATAGTTTGCTTATTCTATGAGCTTTTAAAATAATGTAATTATAGAATGCAACTGTCGTGTTTAGTGTTTAAAACTCTTCGCTTGGCTTTAATTACCTACTACCAACTAATGATAGCTAAATAATATGGTAGCCAAATTGCTTTTAATTAAACGACTAAAAAATTACTGATTTACTGTTGACTTGCAGGTACTTCTCCACGCATACCCATTATGTCTCTGTCGAACATGTAAAGATTTTTTCCGTCTAATAACTTAAGTTTGTCAATAATGGCACAAACAGAGGCTTCTTCTTCAATTTGTTCAGTCACAAACCATTGTATCCAATTGTGAGTGGAAAAGTCCTTTTGATCTAAACAAACGCCTACGATATCATTAATGCTCTCGGTGATAAATTGTTCGTGCTCAAGTGTTTGTTCAAAAACTTCCTGAATATTGGCAAATTCAGCAGGAGGCTCTGCAATAGCAGGAATGACCGCTTTACCACCTCTCTCGTTAATAAATTTAATAAATTTCAGCAGATGTGTTTTTTCCTCATCAGCTTGTGCGTACATCCATTCAGCAACACCACCTAAACCATTTGTCTCGGACCAAGAAGCCATTGCCAGATATAAGTTGGCTGAATAAGCTTCTCTTTCAATTTGCCGTACTAATATTTTTTCTACTTCTTTTTTCATCATGGCTATTATATGTTTTAGTTGTTTACTTTAAAACTCAAATTTAAAGTATTTAAAGCAAAAAAATAGGGCTTATTGGGCTGAGTTTATTATTTAGAATGGTTTTATGTAAATGTATTAATTGTAATATTTAGGAATTGAAATTAAAAATAAGTTCATATATTATAGAGTGGTTAACAGATTCTCTATGATAAAAAAAATTTTAATTGCGAACAGAGGTGAAATAGCCGTGCGTATAATGCGTTCCTGTAGAGAGATGGGAATAGTTTCCGTGGCTGTTTTTTCGGATGCTGATCGATCATCGATGCATGTACGCTATGCCGACGAGGCCTATTTTATTGGACCTTCCCCTTCGAATGAAAGTTACCTAAATATGGATAAAATGATTGAGGTAGCCCTTCTTTCTGGAGCCGACGCCATTCATCCGGGTTATGGCTTTTTATCAGAAAATGCAGCTTTTGCCGATAAGGTGAAAAGTAACGGGATCATTTTTATTGGTCCTTCGTCAGAAGCGATTTCTTCTATGGGTGATAAAGTGACGGCACGGAGACTGATGGAAGATTCAGGTGTGCCTGTAGTTCCTGGAACAAATAAACGCTTAAACTCAAAGGAGGAATTACATAGAGTGGCTCACGAAATAGGTTATCCGTTAATGGTGAAAGCTTCTGCCGGGGGTGGTGGAAAAGGAATGCGGCTGGTAAAGAAAAAAGAAGAATTGGAAACGGCTTACCAAATGGCTAAATCAGAAGCAAAGTCGGCCTTTGGGGATGATACTATCTATATAGAGAAATATATTGAGTCGCCTCATCATATTGAATTTCAGGTGTTGGCTGATCAGTATGGTCATACGATACATCTTTTTGAGCGGGAGTGTTCGGTTCAACGACGTCATCAAAAAGTGGTTGAAGAAACTCCATCGCCGCATATGACTCCCTCGTTGAGAGAAAAAATGGGACATTATGCTATAAAGGCCGCACGGTCGGTAAATTATGTAGGAGCAGGGACTATTGAGTTTTTGGTAGACGATGCGCATAATTTTTATTTCCTGGAGATGAATACACGCTTGCAGGTGGAGCATCCTATAACGGAGAGGGTTACTGGGATTGACCTAGTGAAAGAGCAGATTCGTGTGGCTGACGGAGAAAAGTTAAGTTATGAGCAAAATGAAGTAAGTATGCATGGGCATGCTATTGAATGCAGGATATATGCTGAAGATCCTAAAAATAACTTTCGACCTAATCCCGGACTGGTACGTCATATAAGTGAACCGCTGGGGCTGGGGGTGCGTACTGATGGATATGTGTATGAAGGGTATGAAATTCCTATTTATTACGACCCCATGATATCAAAGCTCATTATCTGGGCAAAATCAAGGGGAGAAGCCATTGATCGAATGAAAAGAGCTTTGTATGAATATAAAATAACAGGCGTGAAGACCTCTATCCCTTTTCTGGAGAAGATTATGGAAACGCCTGACTTTGTAAATGGAGTTTACAATACTCATTTTATTGAAAATAATACAGAGCACTTGAATATGGATGAGTCATGTGAAATGGATTGTCAGGATATTGCCATGTTTGTTACCTATCTTGATTTTATGAAAAAACAGGAAGTAAAGATGCAGGATAATGTCAGTAATAAGCCTTCGCCATGGAAAGAGTTTGGTAAGAAAAGAAATTTGTTACGCCTTTAATAGCTATAGTTATGCCTCTGGAATTAAAAATTAAAGATCGAATCGCTAAAATTCAAGTGCTTAGTCATGATCAGGGTACTTATCGGGTATTGATTGACGGTAAGGAGTATAGCTTAGATGTTCTTCAGGTTGAAGAAGCGGTTTATTCTGTATTGTACAAGGGTAAATCCATTAATCTGGAGATGGTTGAAGGATCTTCGCCCAATTTTTATGAGGTGAATACCCGCAGAGATCATTTTCAGGTAGAAGTTATTGATCCGATAACGCGCTATAAAAGTTCTGCAGTATCTCAAAGTAAGGACAATGATTTAATTATAGAGGTTCCTATGCCCGGCCGTATAGTTAGAATTTTAGTAGAAGAAGGAGATCGGATAGAGGCTGGAGAAACTGCTGTAATCGTTTCTGCCATGAAAATGGAGAGTGAATATAAAGCAGCTGTTGCAGGAATAGTTAAAAAGGTATTTGTTAAAGAAGGAGATACTGTTGATGGTGGTATGATATTAATAGAATTAAGTCCCTTAAAAGAGTAATCATTAAATCACTTATTATATGCAAACCTTAGGAGATAAATATCGGCAATTCATAGCTAAAAATGCAGATTCGGAGATGGGGGGCGGACAAAAAAGAATTGATAAGCAGCATAATGCCGGAAAGCTTACTGCCCGTGAAAGAATAAATTTGTTTTTAGATGTCGGAACTTTTGTTGAGTTAGATAAGCTCATTGTCCATTCTTGTAAAAACTTTAATATGGACCAGCATGTCATTCCCGGTGATGGAGTGATTACAGGCTATGGAAAAGTAGATGGTCGACTGGTGTATGTTTTTGCTCAGGACTTTACTGTATTTGGAGGTTCTCTGGGGCGTTCAAATGCCGATAAAATTATAAAAGTTCATCAGTTGGCATTGAAAATGGGTGCTCCTGTGATAGGACTAAACGATTCTGGAGGTGCCCGAATTCAGGAAGGCGTCAAGAGCCTAGCTGGCTATGGTGATATTTTTTATCTCAATGTGAAAGCATCCGGTGTTATACCTCAGATATCAGCCATTATGGGGCCTTGTGCCGGTGGAGCTGTTTATTCACCTGCGCTTACTGATTTTATTTTTATGGTTAAAAATACCAGCTATATGTTTGTCACCGGACCTGAAGTGATTAAAACGGTTACGCACGAGGAAGTTAGCAAAGAAGAATTGGGTGGCGCATTTACCCATAATAGTAAAAGTGGAGTGGCGCATTTTTTAGCCGATAATGATGAGCATGTTTTAATGATGATCCGTGAGCTACTTAGCTTTTTACCATCTAATAATATGGAGGAAACGCCAATTGTTCCTTCAGGGGATAAAATAGATAGGGAAGATGAAGGGCTGCAGAATCTCGTTCCAGCCGATCCTAATAAGCCATATGATATGCTTGAGATTATCAATACCGTAGTTGATGGTAAGCACTTTATGGAGGTGATGCCTCAATATGCCCAAAATATTATAACAGGTTTTGCCAGGTTTAATGGTCGCTCTGTAGGTATAGTTGCCAACCAGCCGGCATTTTTAGCCGGGGTGTTGGATATTAATTCAAGCATTAAAGCAGCCCGTTTTGTTCGTTTCTGCGATTCTTTTAATATTCCACTGGTTACTTTTGTTGATGTGCCCGGATTTTTACCAGGCACCACGCAGGAATATGGAGGAATTATTAAACATGGAGCTAAATTATTGTATGCTTATGCCGAGGCCACAGTGCCTAAGATTACCATTATTACCCGTAAGGCTTATGGTGGAGCTTATGATGTGATGTCGAGTAAGCATGTTAAGGCTGATGTTAATTTTGCTTATCCTACTGCTGAAATTGCCGTGATGGGCCCTGAAGGAGCTGTGAATATAATTTTTAGAGATGAGATAGATCAAGAGGCCAGAGCCAAACGTGTGGAGGATTATCGCGAAAACTTTGCAAATCCATATGGTGCTGCAGAATTGGGTTATGTGGATGAGGTGATTATGCCCCGTGAAACAAGAAAAAAGGTTATACAAGCTTTGGATATGACACAGAATAAAAGTGAAGTTAATCCGCCCAAAAAACATGGAAATATGCCTTTGTAGTGTGATGCATTACGAGAAAAATGGCAATGCAGCTTGTATCGGTTATCTTGGTTTGACCGTAGAGTTTAAAAAGTTGATTTATTGGATGTGAACTAAATAATTGAAACAGTATGGATAACGGTTCGTAGATAAAAGTAGTTGAAATATTAACTGTTTTCTATATGAACAAATTACTGTATTTGAGTGTCTTGCTATCTTTTGTTTTTACATCATGTGTAGATGAACTTGTTGATAAAATGGAAATGGTTGAGGATATAACTTATCAGCCTACTCTTGCAATTCCTTTGGTGAACGGAGATTATAATATTGCAGAGTTGGCTGAGGATTTGTCGGGAGAAAATTTTGAAATAGGGACTGCCGATGATGGAACATCAACCTTTATTTATACACAGCCGTCTGTTTTGTCGCATAAGGCCGGGGAGTATTTTTCTATCGATAATCAAAATTATATGATGGAGCTGCGTGCAGGCTATGATATTCCTCCCGGAGGAGATGATCGAACTATTCGGGTGACTAAAGAATTTGTTAAGCAATTTGAAAGTACCGAAGAAGATAAGATTTATCAGATTAGTTTAAAGAGCGGTACCTTGCAACTTTCTATGTCGGGGAACATCCCTTCTTCAGGAGAAGTTATTATTGAATTTCCATCTGTTGAGAAAGATAACGAAACAGTTTCGGTAAGTTATTCGTGGGATTCTGCCGATCATCAGAGTTATGCCCAAAATATAGATCTGACAGGTATGCTAGTTGATCTGAGCTCCGGATCAAATGGATTTAATGAATTTCCTTTTAATTCAAATTTGGTATTTTACTATGATGGAAATGGTATTTCTTCTTCCGATGGTTTGTTGGTCGATATTCATTTGGTTGATCTTGAATTTGATTTGTTGAAGGCTACTTTTGGAAGCCGCGAAATACCGACAACTCCTGGTTCTTTTGATCTTAACTTTATTGATGAAATATTTAACGGAGCTTTTTTTCTGGAAGAGACGGATATGAATTTTAGTATAACAAATTCTATCGGTGCTCCTATAGCCGTAGATTTTGGTAGCTTAAAAGGAATCAGTTCGTCGGGTGAGGATATTTATTTAAGTGGTTCATTTTTAGATACTCCCTTGTTAATTCAATATCCTGATGAGGTAGGTGGTATGGAAACAACAGAGGTGCTTATTGATGAAACAAATTCAAATATCAACGAAATATTATGTAGTCTACCAAATTCAATAGAATATGCTTTTGTTGGTCATGTAAATCCGGATAATAACACAGATATTCATTTTGTAGCAGATACTTCCATGGTTGGGGCAAGTATGTTTATGGAGATTCCAATGTTTGGATATGTTGAAAACCTAATTGTTTATGAATCTTACGATTTCGATGGAGATATTTTTAATGATTTGGATAACGCATTAATATATATATCTGCAGAAAACGGCTTGCCTCTGGATGCTAAAATTCAGGCTTATTTTCTGGATGGGGATAATAATCTCATGGATAGTTTATTTTATGAAACTAACCATGTTTTTGTGGCTGCTTTGGTCGATGAGGAGGGTTTTGTAAGTAGTTCATCATCATCATCGGTAGAGCTAATGGTGGGAGAAGAACGTCTGGAGAAAATATCATTGGCAGAAACGGTGGAGTTAAGGATGTTGTTAAATTCATCCAATAGTCCTGAGCAATCGGTTCACTTTACCAGCAACGATAGGTTAAGCATTCAAATTTCGGGTCAAACAACAATGGATTTGTAGGCTCAAGCTATTCTTTTTACTCTTTGATTTAAAAATAATGCGCAACTTTATATTATTGCTTTTTTTGATGGCTGCTGGTGCAGGAGCGGATTTGTTGGCACAGGGAGAGTTAAGCCTGTATAATATGAATAGAAGTTTGCCTCAGGCAAATGAATTAAATCCTGCTTTTTATTCGGAACAGCTTGTTGTAGTTGGTTTGCCAGCTGTTTCGTCTATTCATATGCAGTACGATGGAGGTCCTTTTTCCTTTGATAATATGTTCACCAAAAATATGGATGATACTTATAATATTGATTATGATAAGATATCTGATAAGCTTAATTCCAGAAATACAATGAGTTTAAATGGTGATGTCAGTTTGTTCTATCTTGGAATGAATTTGAACAGAAATCATTTTTCATTGGGAGTGCGGCAAAAAGTTATTTCTTCTTTTTCTTTTGATGAAGATGTGGCTAATCTGGTCATTTATGGAAATGGGCATGAGGATTTAATAGGCGAAAAGATATCCTTTAATCAAACAACCCTGAATGAGAATGCCTATTTCGAATTTGGTTTGGGCTATGCCCGTGATATAAATGATAAATTAACGGTTGGATTAAAGTTTAAATATCTGTTGGGCTTTGCGAATGTGTAGTTGAAGGATGTTGATGCCTATGCCATGGTGGGTTTAGATAGTATTCGCTTGGTTCATAATGGTTTTGATGTTTATACGGCAGGTGAAAATTATTTTGAAGAAGATGGCAATGTGTTGGACTTTATGGAAGATAAAAATACTGGTTGGTCTTTGGATTTTGGTTTTAATTATCAGGTGAATGATCAATTAAGTTTTTCGGCTGCCATAAGCGATGTAGGTTATATTAATTGGGAAAAGGGTACTAAACAATATCATTTTAATCCTGTGGATTATAATTTTACGGGTTTTGAGATAGAGAGTGTGATTGAAGATGATGATTCGGATGATACCTTTGAGAGTGAGCTTGACTCATTGAGTCTATTGTTTACGGCGGATGAGTTGAATGATGTTTCGTATAAAACTGAGTTGGCAGCAAATGCTTATGTTGGAGGCAATTTTGAAATAGCGCCAGGGCATGATATAGGTGCTACTGTAAATATGTATTTAAATGAAGATGATGCAAAAACATCTTTTGGTGTTTATTACAATTATCATCGGGGGCATTTATTTAATGGAGTCATTAATGTTCAGTGTCGGGATGGCTATACGGGTTTGGGGCTGGGAGCTTCGCTGAAATTAGGGATGCTTCAGTTTTATGCTACTACCGAATCGTTATCCTCTATGCTAACGCCTTCAAAAGCAAGTTTTATGGATGCAAGGCTTGGCATAAATATGGTATTTGGTAAGGTTTACAGATAGTGCCAAATTGTGGAGAGCATCTTATTTTTGAAAGTGCAATTCGAATGATTAGTAGAGTTTGAGTTAAAAGATAATGATATAAGTGTTAGTATTGTAGTATGTTTTGTGTTTGTTAGGTATTGAGGATTATTGTTTACTAATGGATGTTTATCGTTTATAGTAACATTTTTTTTGGAAGAAATAAAATAGAAAAGCGACGCACCGTAATTGTTAATTCAATTAGTTGCGTCGCTCTTAAATAAGTTCAGATCAAGAACTATTGATCTTATTGCCAGTTTTAAATCAATCCTCTATCTCTTAATAGTGCATTTTCATCAGGATCGGCACCTTTAAATTTCTTGTACATGAGCATTGGGTCTTCGGTACCTCCTTTTTCCAGGATGTTTTTTCGGAACTTAGTGGCTGTTTCTTTGTCAAATAATCCATTTTCTTCAAAAGAGTCAAAAGCATCAGAATCCAGAATGCCAGCCCAAATATAAGC